>JAGQOH010000036.1 GCA_020427635.1 Phycisphaerales bacterium | reverse complement strand
CAGCTTCCGGAACAACGGTAGCGGGTGGTGTCGGTGCAATGGGCGTCGCGAGTTCCGAGATCACGAGCGCCTGGCGTTCGAGTGTCGCGATGAGCTTGCGCAGCTCGGCGCCGACCGGATCGTCTTCAGGAAGCGCCGCAAGCTTGGCGCGTGCCTCGGCGAGCTGGGCGTCAACGGCTTCCTTGGTCGGGGGCGTCCAGGCTTGCGTCTCCGTGGCGGCGCCACCCAGGCCCGGCAGCTGCAGCTGGGCGTGCGCGCATGTTGCAGCAAGAAGCAGCAACACCATCCCGATACAGATTCGCCACCGTCCCTGCGTCATTGCCTGTCCTTCTTCTGCGCGCCGGCGCCACCAATGCGGGTCACACTCTATCCAGTCCGTCGGCGGGGGCGCGCGATTGCCCTACAATCACTTTCGCCATGCCCGAGCCTTTCTACATCACGACCCCGATCTACTACGTCAATGACAAGCCGCACATTGGCCATTGCTATTCCACGCTCGTTGCGGACTCTGTCGCCCGGTTCATGCGGCTTGCGGGTCGGGATGTGTTCTTTCTGACGGGCACCGATGAGCATTCCGAGCGCGTGGCGTCGGCGGCGGTGGAGCGGAGCCTCACGCCAATCCAGTGGGCCGACGACAATGCCGCGGCGTTCAAGGAGGCGTTCGCCTGGATGGGCTTCTCGAATGATGACTTCATTCGCACGACGGAGTCGCGGCACATTGATCGTGTCAAGCAATACATCCGCACGCTGATGGACAAAGGCGATGTTGTTCTGGGCGAGTACGCCGGGTGGTGGGACCATTCGCAGGAGGAGTACCTCACGGAGACAGTGGCGCGCGATGCGGAGTACAAGTCACCCGTGACGGGGAAGCCACTCGTGAAGCGCACGGAGAAGAACTACTTCTTCAAGCTGTCTGCTTATCAGGACAAACTGCTCGCGCACATCGAGGCGCATCCGGAGTTCATTCGTCCGGAGGCTCGGCGGAATGAAGTGCTGGGGCGTTTGCGCGATGGGTTGCAGGATGTGCCGATCTCGCGCGCGGCGCCGGCGGAGGGGGCCTGGGGCATCACGATGCCCGATGATCTGAGCCATGTGGTGTATGTCTGGATAGATGCGCTGTTCAACTACATGAGCACCGTCGACACAGATGATCGGCGGACCTATTGGCCCGCGCAGGTGCATGTCTTGGCGAAGGACATCTTGTGGTTCCATGCAGTGATTTGGCCTTGTTTGCTCATGGCGCTTGGCAAGCCCTTGCCTGAGTGTGTGTATGCGCACTCGTTCTGGATTCGCGAAGGCCGCAAGATGAGTAAGAGCCTGGGCAACTTCGTTGATATGCCTACCGTGCATGCCTATGCCGACCGTTTTTCGATCGACGGCGTGCGCTGGTATCTGCTCACGCAAGGGCCGCTCGGCGCGACGGACGCAGACTTTACGTATTCGAAGTTCCTCGAGGTCTATAACGCGGACCTTGCCAATGGCTTTGGCAATGCGGTGTCGCGCGTGACGAACATGATTGCGAAGTACTTCGATGGCGTTGTGCCGGAGCCCGAAGGTGGTGCTGGTGCGAACCTTGGCATTGATTGGCCCGCGCTCGTCAAGGAGAAGTCGGGCGAGGCCCGCGCGGCATGGGCGCGCGTGGATATTGGCGGCGCTTTGCATGCGGCCATGACTGTTTCCCGTGCCGTCGATCAATTCGTCAACGACACCGCGCCCTTCAAGCTTGCCAAAGACCCGGCCAACCTGCCCAAGGTCGGCACCATCCTCTACCAATGCGCCGAGGCGTTGCGCATCGCGGCCTATCTGCTCTCTCCCGCCATGCCGACGAGCATGTGCGACGCGATTGGACGACTGGGCTACGCACCGGAGGGCACACCGTCGTATGACACGCTCATGACCTGGGGGCAGCTCGCGCCGGGTAGCACGGTCCGGAAAGGCGACGCCCTGTTTCCTCGAGCCGATGCGGATGCTGATCCGCCGGTCGCGACGCCTGAAACCGCCGGCTCCCCTTGACGCAACCGGGGCCCGCGCCGATACAAATACCTATCCGCAATGTCCGCCTTCACGCACCATTCATCGGACGACGACGCGCAGGCCAATGCCCTGGGCCATGCTCAATCCCTCTTCGCGTCTTATCGCGAAGGTTTGCTGTTGCTCGATCGCGATCACACACCGATTCGGTTTGTGACGGAGCATGCCTCGGGCAAGCTCATTGCGCCGGTGCCTGCCAAGACGTTTGAGAGCGTGCATCCCGTTGTCTTCATTCCTGAGGAGACGGACACCGCGCTACAGATGCTCGTCACGCCTGAGGAGATCAAGGAGAGCGCGACGACCGATCGCTGGATGGCGTTTCATCTGTCGGATGCGAGTCATCCCGACCACACGCATTGGGCTGCGTTCGAGATCGACTCGGCCAAGCACGGGCCATGGGTGTTTGATGGTGATCCATTCATGGCGCCGAATCCCGCGGCGGAGCTTGAGCCGAGGGTGTGCAAGCGATTGAACGCGGATCCTGAGGTGCTGGCGAAACTCACGATGCTGTTGACGAACGTGACAAGTGCTGAGGGTGCCCGGTGCGTGGGCGTCGATCCGAAAGGCCTCTACATTCGCCTGCGCCACGGCGTGATCCGGGCGCCATTCCCAAAGCCGGATGAGCACGCGCCGCCTGCGATCGAAACGCTTGATTCGATCATCGACACGTTGCTCGCACGCGTGGGGTGATACTCTGTACCAGCCCCAAGCGCGAGCGCGCGGGTAGCGCCTTCTAGTCGCCGCGACGAGCCGCGACCGTCAGGGGGCGGGTTCTTCTCCGCACGACGTGCCAAAGTTGGCGAGCAACAACTTCAAGTCGCCAAGGTCAACGGCATCATTCCCATCGATATCTCCTGGCGCTGACACTTTGCCAAACCGGTGCAAAAGCCGCTGGAGATCATCTAGATCGACATCCAAGTCCCAGTCAATATCCCCTTGGCAGGCATCCCATTCTGGAAGCGTGACGATCCACGCCGTTTCCTTGCTGTCGCCGTCAAAGCCATAGCCAACGATCACCGTGCCATCATCCGAAACACCGGCGGGAGCGTTCAAAACCCAATCGCCAATGTCCAGCCCGAATGTGTTCACGAGAACGTCATCGAGCAAGCGAGGGCCGTGCATGGGATCCCAAATGAGCGCTAGGTAGAAATCCACGTTGCTTCTTCCGACAACGACAGCACCATCGCCCGAGACAGCGGTCGGCCTGCAACCTGCGTATGCGCCTGGCAGGCAATCGATGCGTACGAGACCCGCGCTCTTGCTCCATCGAAAGATCTCGTCATAGGCATCGAGGATTCCAACAATGGTTGATCCATCAGCAGAAATGGCGCTCGTTCTGCTCGCGGAAGCCCCTGTGAACTCGCTGCTCATGCCAAAGATCTGGCCTTCGATCCAGTAGCACGCTTCATCCGCGGTGCTCGGACTTCCGCCGGAGTTTCCGGCGCCGGCAATGATCGCCCCGTCTCCGGAAATACCGGCGGCGTAGCTATCGTGCCTGCCTCCGGGTAGATCGCCCAATCCAACCATGCCGTCGGCTGCGGTCCACCGAAAGGCCTCCTCGCCCTCCGCTGCCCGACTGAACCCAACGATGATCGAACCGCTGTCCGACACGTCAAATGCAACGCTGTAGTAGTCGTCGCCGGGCAGGTCGCCGAGACCCACCATCCCGGTCTCGGCTGTCCACCGGAACGCTTCTCGGCCACCCTCAACGAAGCTCTCTCCAACGATGATCGAACCGTCCTGGCTTACGCCATGTGCGGCACTTCCGACCAGTCCGCCGGGTAGTTCTCCGAGGCTGGACATTCCATCTTTCGCCGTCCAGCGAAACGCGTATGGAACGAACTCAGGAGCCACGTAGGTGTACCCGACGACGACCTGACCATTGCCGGAGACCTCCGTGGCCAAGCTGCGGTACGCACCGGGAAACCCGTCAATTGCTTGAAAGGTCGCACCACCAAAGGCCGGAGCCGCAAGTAGGGCAACCGTTGCGACGGCTATCAGCGTCAGTTTCATCACACAAGAGTAGCACGGGCGTGGCGAACCAAGAAGCACAAACTCCGCCTCACGCCGCCCCCTTCCCCCGCTCTGGGTCTTCTCTCCCCCCCAGCACCCGCACAATCTCCTGTTGCCCGGCTTCGAGGGCGGTGACGGCTCGGGTGTTCTCGCGCACGAGGGTCATCAGTGCATCAAGTTGCACGCGCTGCTCCATGATGCGTTCGTGCGATTCGGTCAATTGCCGCTCGCGCTCGGTACTGCTCTTGCGTTCACTGAGCCACATGAGCGCGATGAGGCCGGCCGTGCCGAGGGAAGCCGCGTTGGTGAGCAGTTCGGGGTCGAGCATCGCGGTCAGGCCGTCGGATTCAGGTTGACGTAGATCAGTTCGTACCCGACGGAGTACACGCGGCCGCGGTCGACGCGATCGGCGAGCTGCACTTGCAGCAGGGTCATGCTGCTCCAGCTCTGGCCGTTGGCTTCGACGAGCGTGCCCGTCTTGGGAATCTCGGCCTGTGTTTGGATCGCCTGCACGAGCGTGATCAATGCGCTGTGTGTGGTTGCGATGAGCCGCCCGGTTTGCAGCAGCCACGGCTCTCGGCGTTCGAAGTAGTCCGTGTAGCCGTTCGGGTTGATCGTGCCGGTGTATGGCGAGAACCAGATCTTGCCAAACTTGCTGGGCACGATGCGGTGCGGGCCGCTGGAGAAGAGGTCGAGTCCTGCAAATGTCGCCGCCATGGTCGTGCCTCCTTTTCCTGCTTAGGGATCGACCTGGACAGTGACGGGATCGGTCGCGCCATCGCTCGAGACCGCGATCGCGGTGATGACAAGCTCGGCACCGCTCTTGCGCGACAGGTCGTAGGCGAGGTCGGTGATGACGACGGTGGCGGTGACTTCGATGCCGCTGGAGCCGTCGCCGCCCGCGTCGGCGGTGCGCAGGGTCAACGCGAGCGAATCGCCAAGATCGATGGCGAGCACTTCGTCGGTGACGATGCGCCGGCGGATCTTCACGACGATCTTTCGTTCGGGCGCGTCGACGAACACGACGTGGGGGCCATCGTCTTGATGTTCGACGACCAGGCGCGATGCGTTCTCATCGATCGATACGCTCGAAACTTCGTCCAGTGTCGTCGAGCCCAGTGTGACCGTTTGTGGATTCAGCCAGATCATCTGTGTGTTCTCCTTTGTTCATTCAGCCGCGTTGAAAGCGCACGACACTCGCTTGACGCACGGCATCGACGACGCCATCGCCGTCCAGATCGATCGCCGCTGCGGCGCGCGCCTTCGCCCGTGCAAAGCGATCGCGATACATCTCCGCCTTGGTCCAGAGGATGCTGTTGGGGCCTGCAAGCGGCGCAGCGGAGGCGTAGACGAGGTGCAGCGCACCGAGCGCTTCGAGCGGCGCCAGTTCGCGCGCATTGAGCACCTGGCGCTCTTCAACGGCGCCAGTGCTCACATCACCCGCTGCGCCGATGGCGTCATCCGCCACGAGGCCAAGCGACGCCAGAAGCACGTCATGAATGAGGGCAATCTGTGGAGTGAAGGTCTGGATGGTCACGTTGTCACTCGTGGTGCTCGTGGTGATGGGAAGCGGGTCATCACTCAGGCGAGCGCGCAAGCGGGACACGTTCATCTGCGTTGCCGCGATGACGGAGGTGACTTCGCAGGCGCCGAGGGTTGAGAGCTGCGCGACCATGCCGGGCTGCACACTGAGGGCCTGCAGATCGGCGCCTGCGATAGTGACCGTCGTGCCGTTGGCCGAGACGCTGCAGGCTTCGTTGCGCACGAGCATCTGGCCCGCCCAGGCCACTTCGCGAAACAGTCCGGGTTCGTACAGAAGCAAGTCACGATCAAGTGCAAACATTGCGCACGCTCACTTTCGTTCTGAATGCCCGGGCGCTGCGTTGGCGACGCCCGAACTTTGAATCCCCGCGAGCGGCAGCGGACCGCCGCCCGCAGGGTGCACAGGAGGAGACAGGTCGCTCCTCAACGCGCAAGCACATACAGCTCGCACTTGCGCGTCGACAGGTCTGGTTAGGTGGTTGCGAGGTCACGGAGCACGCCGTGCGCGTTCTCGTTCATCAGTTCGACTGTGTATTCGCCCAGGACAATGCCCGCTTCGCGATCGCCCGTAGCACTCGTGGCTTTGAAGCCAAAGCTGCGGGCGGCCAGCGGAAGCACGCTGATGCGCGAGGAATCGAGGAAGAGCACGGTATCGGGGGGAATCCAGCGGCTCAGCACGATCTTGCACACGCCAAAGTCGCTTTCGTACACGCTGATGAGGTCCCGAAAGTTCGTTTGTTGCGATTCGTAGCCGCGCAGCTGGCTTGCGAATGAATTGATCTTGCGCTTCTGGAAGCCGTTCACAACGATCGTGTCGACTTGTGCGCTCGACTGTTCCCAGATGGCGCGCATCGCAGCGTTGAGCACCGCTTCGGTCAAGCCATCGGAGCCGGCGCCGTCGCCATCGGGAATGGGCCCCGTGCCCGGCGCAAAGTCATTCGTGGTGATTGCCGGCAGGATGCCCTGCATTGTCCGCCGCACGGTGTCGGTGCCCTGCGGGTCTGTCGTGGCGGCGGTGCCATTGAGCACACAGTTCTCGAGATCGCGCAACAGTTCGCGCAGGCGCTCCTGCTTCTGGTACTCCAGCTCGTCTGCGACGCCGATCGAGCTGACAGCAAGCTGCGAGCCGCTGACCTCGACACCCGCAGAGAAGATCTGCGTGTAGTTGGACTTTCGAATTCGGTTCGTAAAGCGAGGCGTGGGGGTGTCGGCGCCTTCGAGGGCGGCGTTGCCCAGAATGATCAGCTTCTGATTGTCGGCGAGCGCCTCGGCGGTCGTCCCGCCATAGCCGCGCGTCACGAGCAAATTGTTCGACGCCACGACGGAAACCATCATGACTTCACGACTGCCCTCGATTTGCACCTGATCGCCGATACGGAAGCGCGAACCATGGTCGACTGTGATTGACGTCGCCGAAGTGGCGTCCGGCGTGAACGTCGTTTGATTGATGAAGCTGAAGTTGGGATGGAGCGTGTCTTCGAGCCACTCATGCACCGTGCTTTTGGCTTCGCGCCGCGGATCGCCCAGATGGTCGAGCAACGGCGTCTCGTGCGGCGAGACGATGCCAATGATGTCTGAAACGTCCTCCATGATTTCAGGAAGCGTTGAACCTGCCGAGTATGTTGCTTTGCCGGTGAATGCCATGTTCTTCGTGTCCTTTGCGTTTGGTTGTGTCACACCCGTCGCCGAGTGCGTCTCGGCGTCGCCAATCGAATGTCACTCCTGTGCTTGTGTGCTCGAACTACGCGCCGCGTCTGCGCAACTGGAGATAGCGGAGCAGGGCTGCGCGGTCGCCTGTGGAAGCCGCCTCTGCCGCCGCGGCAGTCAGTGCGTCATTTGACTTTGGTGCATGCGCGGTCATTGCTGCGGAAATGGCGCCTGGGCTTGGCCAGGGCGATGGCGCTGCGCCATGCGCTGCGTTTTGGAACAGGTACGGTTTGGACGTTCGCAAAGCGTCCACCGTTGATTCCACGTTCGCATCTTCAGTCGCAGTCAGTTCAAGTTCCGCAAGCAGGATGGCGGTTTGGAGGTCGACCGCGCCGGCCTGTTCCAGTTCGCGTTCGAGGCGATGTCGAGTTTCCAGTTGCGCGAGCGCCGCGCGGGCGGTGGCGAGTTCTTGCTCGAGTGCCACCACCTTCGTATTGAGATCCTCGACCTTTTTCTCTGCTTCTTCGGCGCGTTCTGGCCAGCCCAGGGCGGCTTGGACGCGTCCGCGTGCGCTTGATTCCATGGTTGCTTCCTCTGTTTGTCCGCCGCTGCCGCCGCCTTGGCCGCCAGTGACGCCTTCGCCTGATCCAGTGTCGTCCTTTGCCATGTGTGTTCCTTTGTTGGGTGACTTGTGTCGTGGTGCTCTACACCACGCCCGGGTCGGTGTCGCCATAGCCCAGCTCGCTGAGCACGCGTTCCTGGGGCACGCCCAGCTGGAGCTTCAGCTGCGCCGCCTGCAGGCGCTTGTTCTCATCAAGGGGCAGCGGATCGAGCCACTGCAGCGCGAGGCCACGGTCCTTGGGGTTTGTCTTGAGCACGCCCGCGCGATCAAGCATGCGCAGCACGATGCTGCTCGCTTGCAGGATGCCGCGCCCATAGGTCTGGCGCTTGCGCTCGGTCTTGGAAAGCACACCCATGAGCGTGATGCGCAGCGCGTTCTCACTGGACAGATGTCCGACTTTGGCGCGCAGGAGTCCGAGCACGATGGGGGAGACACCGCTCGTCTTGTCCATTGCTTCGCGGATTTGATCGATGTGCTCGGTTTCGGAGGGGGCGTAGAGGTCGCCGCCAAAAGCATCGATCGTTGCATCAGGATTGTCGGTAACCCAGACTTGTCCGGGCGCGATCGTTGCGCCGGAGCCCTGTTCGCCCAGGCCATCAATGCCCTTTGCAAGGTACATCCGGAAGCTTTGCATGGTGACGCGGTGGGCGCGGTCGCTCAGGCGTGTGTTCAGTTCATCCTGCAGCGGGATCAGTCCCTCAACGTCGCTGCGCCCCCTGTAGGTGAATGGTTGGCTCGCGTTCTGGATGTGGACCACCGGCAACTCGCCAGGCCCACTGGCGGATAGCACAAGCTTGCGGTCAAGGTAGACCTGGCGCGCATTGGAGCTGAGCACTTCGAGCGCCTCGCGCTGCACGCGTTGTCCGGCTCGAGACGCTTGGCCATTGCGTTCGAGCAGCCATGCGATGCGCCGGCGCGTGGTGCCATTGAATGAAGGGGGCGCGATGTCATTGGTGAGTTGCTCTGAGCGGATGATGTAGGCGATGACGCGCCGGTAGTCTCCCGGGTCGAGGACGGGGATGCCGCGCTGCGCTTCGATGAGCTCAATGCGCACGCCCTCTTTCGCGGTCTGGACTACCTCTTCGATCGCAACATCGCGGGGTTCGGAACGACGGCTGCCTGGTTCGGTTGTCAATGCATCACCGCGGACAACGAGGTCGACGTGGCCGTACACGCCACCCAGGAGCGCCATGTCCTGAAGCAGTTGGATCCCGCCCGAGGCCTCCCAGACGGCGTCGAGCACGCGTTCGATCGCATCGCGCAATGTCGAGTCGTCGGCGGTGCTGACCACGCGCACAGGCTTGCCAAAGACGAAGTCGACCAGCGCATCTACGCGCCAGCCAATGTCGTTCTCAATGACGGTCTCGCGCTCGCGGCCGCGGTCGTCACGAAGCAGGCCCTTGGCGGCGCCGGTCAATCGCACGGGCAGGCCCGCTTCTTGGGCGCTGCCGTGATCGCCCTTGCCGGAGCCGGGCAGGCGCACCGGATTGCGGTAGTAGGACCAGAGCCGCTCGAGGGCGGGCTGGGTCTGCGCCTGGTGCTCGGCGACGAGCGACTCGATGAGTTGCTCTGAGATTCCGATGTCTTCGAATGGCTCGAGCGCCAGCGCCATACGCGGCCTCCTTGAATGCGGGGCGCGGGTCGCAGCATGCGTCCGGCCTCCACACTCACCGGCGGCCGGCCGGCGGTGCGCGCACAAGAGAGGCCGCGCCGTCCCGCGCAGCGCGCGCAAGTGCTTGTCGGTGCACGCCGAAAAATGTTTTCGATTTGTTGTTGGGCCCTACGTGCTCGGGGTCTCGCCGTGCGCGCGCCGAGTGCGCTCGCGCAGAATCAAGCCCGCGGCGACCGTCATGTCGGGTACGACGAAGTCGATCGCGTTGTCGGCTTCATCGCGCGGGGCAGTCCCAAGGAGGACTGTCCGGCAGCCGGCCGAGCGCCCCGCCTGGCAATCGCGGAGCTTGTCCCCAACCATCCAGGACGCCGAGAGATCGAGCCCGAGCGCATCGGCGGCATCGAGCAACATGCCCGGGGCTGGCTTTCGCCAGGGGTGCTCGCGGGTAAACGATCGAACCGAGCCCTTGGGGTGGTAGGGGCAATAGCGGAACGCAGTAATGAGCCCTCCAAGCAGCTCATTGAGACGGGCATTGACCGCGTCGACGGCATCGCATCCATACTTGCCCCGGGCGACGCCGCCCTGGTTGGACACGACCACGAGCATAAGCCCATCGCCTACAAGGGATTCGCAGGCGGCACGGACACCTGGGAGCAGTTCCACCAGGGCGGGGTCGCCCAAATCGCCATCGGTGGTGACGTCGTTGCACCGGATGAGGGTGTCGTCCCGGTCGAGGAAGACGGCTGCTGACCCGGGGGGCGGCGGCGGGCTGGGACTCGGGGTGGTGGACTGCATGTGGCGAGGATATGGAGGGTCGGTCTGGTTGTCTGTGGCGAGGGGCCTGTGTACAGTCTCCGCCCTGCGCAGCGACGGGGCGGTGGCCCGGCGGGTGCGCCACCGTAGCTCAGTGGTAGAGCACACCCTTGGTAAGGGTGAGGTCATGGGTTCAAGTCCCATCGGTGGCTCTGGCAAAGGGGCCGAGGGCGGATTTTGCGGCGTGGATGCGTCGCGGGGCGTCTCGGCGCATAATGTTGGGCCGCGAACGTCGCGGTGGGCGGCGATTGTGTTGGTTCGCCCGAGTGGAACAAGGTGTGCCTGAGACGGTCTCGGGCGCACATCGTTGTGTGTTGGAATCAAGGTTCACAGGTTCGTTCGCAGGAATGAACTGTGGTGTGCCGAGCGTGGCTGATTGAGTGCGGCGCCGGCGGAGGATTGAAGCGCTATGGCGAAGGGGACGTTTGAGCGGACGAAGCCGCACGTCAACGTCGGCACGATTGGGCACATCGACCACGGCAAGAGCACGCTGACCGCCGCGATGGCGGCGCGCTCCGCCATCAAGACTGGTCAGGCGGCCAAGAGCTATGCCGAAATCACCAAGGGCGGCACGGTGCGTGACGCCTCGAAGACCGTGACCATTCACTCCTCGCACGTCGAGTACGAGACCGACGCGCGCCACTACGCGCACGTCGACTGCCCTGGTCACGCCGACTATGTCAAGAACATGATCACCGGCGCCGCGCAGATGGACGGCGCGATTCTGGTGGTGTCCGCGGCCGATGGCCCGATGCCGCAGACGCGCGAGCACGTGTTGCTCGCCCGTCAGGTGGGCGTGCCGCACATCGTCGTCGCCCTGAACAAGGTCGACCTCGTGGACGATCCTGAGTTGCTCGAACTCGTCGAGATGGAAGTGCGCGAGTTGCTCAACAAGTACGACTTCCCGGGCGACGATCTGCCGATCGTGCATGTCACCGCGAAGGCGGCGATGGAGAATCCGGCCGACGACGCGGCGAACAAGGGCATCGACGAACTGTTCCAGGCGCTCGATGACTACATCCCCGAGCCTCAGCGCGAGGTCGACAAGCCCTTCTTGCTGGCGGTCGAGGACGTGTTCTCGATCAAGGGGCGTGGTACGGTCGCGACGGGGCGTATCGAGCGTGGTGTGGTGAAGGTTGGTGATGCCGGCGAGATCGTCGGGCTGACCTCCGAGCGCAAGACCACGACGGTGACCGGCGTCGAGATGTTCAACAAGAGCCTCGATCAGGGCCAGGCGGGTGACAACGTCGGCGTGCTGCTTCGTGGTATCGAAAAGGATGAGATCGAGCGCGGGCAGGTGATCTGCAAGCCGGGTTCGATCCAGCCGCACACGAAGTTCAAGGGCGAGGTGTACGTGCTGACGAAGGAGGAAGGTGGTCGCCACACGCCGTTCTTCAGCAAGTACAAGCCGCAGTTCTACTTCCGCACGACGGACGTGACCGGCTCGATCAATCTGCTTGGCGGCGCCGAGATGTGCATGCCGGGCGACAACGTCGCAATCGAGGTCGATCTGGGTGACAAGCCGATCGCCATGGAGCAGGGTCTGCGTTTCGCTATTCGCGAAGGCGGCCGCACCGTGGGCTCGGGCGTTGTGACCGAGATCATCGAGTAAGCAAGCGCTTGAGGAGCATCGCTCATGGCGAAGAAGAAGTCCGATGCGCGTGAGTACGTGTGGCTGCAGTGCTCGGAGTGTGGTGATCTCAATTACCGCACTTCCGTGAACACCAAGGGCGGTCTGCCCGAGGGGCTCAAGGAGGGGATCAAGAAGTTCAGTCCCCGGCTGCGCCGCCACACTGTTCACAAGATCAAGCGGAAGTGATCGACAGCCGTCGGCGTTGACCAAGTGCAGCGTCGGCGGCGTCGCGTCGCGACCCGGTTCGCCGGTGCGCGATGGTTCTACGCCGGTAGCTCAATTGGCAGAGCAGCGGATTCCAAATCCGCAGGTTGAGTGTTCGATTCACTCCCGGCGTGTTCTCGACATACGTCAGGCACATTCGCTCGTCAGCCGCACTGTTGACGGCGCAAGGTTGAAGCATGTTCATCATCCACAAACCAGGGCAGGGCTATTGGACGCGGCTCATGAGCCTGATCGGTGGCGGCGCGCTCGCTGCTGCTGGCGCCATGTGGGCCTGGGCCAAGCTCGGCGCAGTTGATATCCCCACGCGACTGTGGACCTTTGCGATTGCAAACACCTCGGGTGATCTCCCGGGCGCTGGGCAAGCGGTCACCATTCTGGGGCGCGATGGCTCAAGCGTCGGCACGGGCATCGTGGAGCAGGCATCCGCAACGCATGTCGCGCTCACCGGCGTTACCGCGGACAGCGTGCGCGACCTGACGGGCCTTTCGACGCAAGCGGGCTTCCAGGCGATCGTCAATGGCGTGCCGATTGAAGACAAGCTCTTCCAGGCGGAGTATCTGCAAGGTGGGGTCGCAGCGCTCATCCTGCTCATTGGCGGCGCGTTTGTTTATTACTTCTGCTACGCCAACCGCAAGTCCAGCGACTTCCTCATCGCGACAGAGGGCGAGATGAAGAAGGTCAATTGGTCGACACGCCGAGAGATCTTTGGATCGACTTGGGTCGTGATCGTGATCAGCTTGATCATTGCAGGCGTACTGTTCTTCGCCGACTTCCTGTTCTCGCAGTTCTTTAGCCTCATCAAAGTCATTGAGATGGCCTGATCGCCCTCTCGCCTTGGAACTGCGTGGCGAGATGAAGGAGCAACCATGTCTACAGAGCAAGACAACCTGACGCCCGAACAGTCGCAGGCGTCAACCGAGACACAGCCCCCGGCCAACGTGAGCGAGGGCTCGCTCGATGGGCGCATCGATGAGCGCGTCGATCAACTCGCCGACGAAGAGCCCATGGTCATGCCCGGCATGAACTGGTTCGTGCTGCGCGTCGCCTCCAACAAGGAAGGCTACGTGCGCGACACGCTGCTTCGCAAGATCGAGATCGAAGGGCTCAAGCACCTCGTGAATCGAATCCTCGTGCCGACTGAGAAGAAGAAGACGGTGCGCGGCGGCAAGCAAAAGATCACGGAAAGCAAGCTCTATCCGGGCTATGTCTTTGTCGAGATGCGTCTAGAAGATGATGGCCGCATTCCGCAGGATGTGTTCTTCCTCATCAAGGAAACGACAGGCGTTGGCGACTTCGTCGGCACGACGGGCCGCCCGGCGCCATTGGCGATGAACGAAGTCGAGAAGATGTTGCTCGACTCGCGCCGTCCTGAGGAGCTGCCCGAGATTCGCCTGGTGTTTCAGAAGGGCGAAGCGGTGGTCATCAAGGAAGGCCCCTTCGAAGGGTACGAAGGGACCGTCGACGAGCTGCTTCCCGAGAAGGGCCTCGTGCGCGTCCTGGTCACGATCTTCGGACGCCAGGCGCCCATCGAGCTTGAGGAGTGGCAGATCGCCAAGGCCGACGAGGTCTAGCTGCCCGTCGCTTCCACAGTATCGCGCAGTCAAAAAGAAAAGCAGCACAGGACGAGTCCTGTGCTGCTGTCGTTTTCAGTGCGTTGGCTTCGACGTTCAGCAGACGGTGCCGAAGTTGAACAGCACGATGTTTAGGTCGTTCAGTGTCACCGCGCCGTCGCCATCGACGTCTCCATTGGTGCCGGGCGCAACGGTGTTGCCGAAGTTGAACAGCACGATGTTCAGATCCTGCAGTGTGACCGCGTTGTCCCCATCGGCATCACCCGTGCAGTTCCCCGCGACGGAAGCCGTCGTGAAGCTCGAGGGGTATGGGGTTGACTGTGTCACCTGGCCGAGCGCCTCGGCTTCCACGCCCCAGTAATAGGTCGTGTTGCCGTTGAGCGTGCCGCCGCCGATCGTTTGGAATCCGCTGCCCGGATTCGTTGTCATGATCGGCGAAGACAGATCCGAATTCTCAGACAACACGAAGGTGTACACGACGCCTGAATCTGAGAGCGTCCACGTACAGCTGATGTTGCCCTGCGAGTTAAGTTCCGTGGCGCCGTTGGCGGGGGCGGTCAGGTTGAACGGTGCGGGCGGATCGGGGGGCGGTGCACCGAGGCCCGCGAGTGCCGTCACGCCGGAGTTCAACGGATCCAAGTGGTCGCGCAAGCGCGACGAGGAGGTCCCGCCGCCATTCCAAGCCTGCGAGAGCGCGCCGTAGTTGGTGATCTGTGCGGGGCTTGAGCATGGCGTGAGCGTATTCACGCAGCATGCAGTGCCAACCGCAAGGCCATTGTTGTCGAAGAACGGCGAGCCGGAAGAGCCGCCTTCCACGCCGCCTTCGTCATAGTCGACGACATAGAAGTTGCCTGAGCGCGGCGCGATGTCGTTCTCAAGACTGATGCGCTTCTCTTGGCCATTGGGATGGTGAATGCCAAAGCCGGTCGTCACGGTGGTGCCAACGCGGCTCCAACCGATGAAGTTGACCTGGTAGAAGGTCGGGGGCGCGGTGTTGAGTTCGACCAGCGTGGTGTCCGCAGGCGAATAGGTCATGAGCAGCGTCGCGCCCGATGAGAACTGCGAGCTTGAACCATTGCCAGGCTGTGCCGATTGTGCGCTGCCCGGGGGTCGGCAGACAGAGTTCTCATAGTTCCACCACACGACCATGCTCGCGAAGCCCTCTGTCGCGGGGCAGTGGTTCGCGGTGTAGAACAGCGGACGACCATCTTCTGCGGTGTTGTTGATCAAGGCGCCGGAGCACAGGAACGTGCCGCTCGGCGTGCTTGCGAAATAGCGACCAACCGCGGCGACCTGGAACTGCCAGGGATCCGCCTCGGGGCATGCGACGTCGATGTGGCATGCTGCTGACCGTGCAGACGGTTGGCCGTCAAGTTGATCAACACTCGTGAAACCGAGGTTCACCTGCGTGAGCTGGAAGCCCTCCACGAAGTCGCGCCACTCACTGGCCTTGACTTCGACGTACAGCTCCATGGTGGGGCCGTCGACGTGTGGCGTCCAGAACTGGTCGTTGACATTGTTGTCCGCCGCGGTGATTGCGCGATACGGCGTGTCTCCGAACTGATCGAGCATGTACATCGTGGTGCTTGGCGGGACATGCCAATAGGTGCCAACGTTGATGTTGACGGCATTGGCGGACTCGATGCGCAGCCGCCACGCGACCATGCCATTGCCAAGATCCTCAAGCGTGCCGACATCCGCGGGGGAAAGCGCTGTTCGGCGCCCCACAGCAAATTGCTCCACTTCATGACGCGAGCGCCGGTCGGCTTCGACCGTGCGCAGCCCGTCCAGGTCCAGTGCGTCAAAGGTCACCGCATTCAAACCGACGGCGCCCCCGTCGATCGTGAAGGGGTCCACAAGCGTTTCGCCTTGGGCAAAGCCGGCGGCGAGCGCAGGCACGACCAGCGCAATCGCATGACAAGCGTTGCGTTTCGTCCGCATATTCATCCTCCGTGTATCTGGGCCACTCGCGCCCGGCCGAGCGCAAAGCAGCAGTCCCGGGTCAAATTCAAAAGCTTCGCCACACCTCTCAGTGCCGCGAAGCGAGGATCAATGTGCGCTTAGCAACTCGTACCGAAGTTGAAAAGCACAATGTTCAGATCATTGAGCGTGACGTTCCCATCTTCATCCACATCGCCCTGTGTCCCGACCGGCACAGATGTGCCAAAGTTGAACAGCACGATGTTCAGGTCGTTCAGTGTCACAGCGTTGTCGCCGTCCGCATCGCCAGGGCAGTTGCTGGCGACCGAAGCGGTCGTGAACGAGCCTGGATACGGCGTTGAGTTCGTGGACAAGCCCAACGCCGTCGCGGTCACACCCCAGTAGTAGGTGGTGTTTCCAGAGAGCGTGCCGCCCGGGACCGTGAAGAAGCCACTGGGCGCCGGGGCGTCGATGATGGGCGACGACAGGTCAGAGTTTGCCGACAGCACAACGTCATACGTGACACCTGGATCCGACGACGACCACAGCAAGTTGATGTTCGTGGTCGAATCGACTTCCGTGGCGCCGTTGGCGGGCGAGGTGAGATTGAATGGGGCCGGCGGATCGGGAGGCGCCGCGTTGTACTGCCCGAGTGTGGTTGCACCGGTGTTGCCCGGATCAAGCCAGTCCTTCAAGCGTGTTGCCGAGGTGCCGCCACCTTCCCAGGCGGTGTCGAAGCGAGCATAGTAGTCAGGCGAGGTTGGCGTCGAGCAGAACGATGAGCCGCCCGACAGTACGCCAACGATACGGCTGTTCTGATTCAGGAAGGGCGAGCCGGAAGAGCCGCCCTCGGTCACACCCAAATTCCACGAGACGCGGATGCCCGCGACCACGCCAATGCCACCAATGTTGACGGACTGAAAAATCGTTGCGTTGTCCTCACGAGAGAAGCGCTTCTCTTGTCCGCTCGGATGGTGAATGCCGACGCCCGAGGTCGGCGGCGTGCTGCTGCGATCCCAACCCAGGAGCTCCAGGTTGTATGCAGGAGGCAGGGCCGAATTGATTTGCACGAGGGTCACATCGCCAGGCGGCGTGTAGCGGCAGCGCAGTGTGGAGCCCGAGGAGAACTGCGAGAATGAGCCGTTACCCGGCGCGCCCGATGCGCCGCTGCCGGGGGTCCGACAGGTCGAGTTCTGATAGTTCCAGTAGATCACCAGCGAAGACGCATTGCCTGTGGTGATTCCGCAGTGTGTTGCGGTGATGAAGTATGGCGTCCCGTCCTCAGCGGTGTTGTTGATCAGTGAGCCCGAGCAGAGGATCGAACCACCCAAGAGGGTGCGCCCAATCGCGGGGACCTGGTTGTCCCAGGGATCAGCTTCTGGGCAGACAACGTCAACATTGCAGGACCCCGAACGCGCATCGACGGGCGGTTCGGCGCCCTGGAACACGACGCCTGGCATGTCCTTGTAGCCGATGTTGACGGAGCTCACGGAGAAGCCTGCACGGAACGCGGGCCAGTCTGCCTCGTTCATTTCCGCATAAATGTTCATCTCGTCGCCCGGGATCACGGGCGTCCAGAACTCCTTCGTGTCCTGGTTGTCGGCGCAAGTCAGCGAGCGGAAGTGCATGTCGCCAAACTTGTCGAGGATATAGATCTGTGCGCTATCAGGTACTTCATAGTGCGTTCCGATGTTCAGGTTCACTGCATCCTGTGCTTCGATGCGCAATCGCCACATCACGCGGCCATCGGCAAGGCGCGACATCGTGCCGAAGTTCGATGCCGGTAGATTGGTCTGTGTCGGCATCGCGATGCGCAACGGCTGATTCTGGACAGCGCGCTGCTCATCCTCGGCCAGCAGCGCAGGCACATCCAGGGCGTCAAAGTGAACCACGTCCACCGGGTTCGACGGTGAAACGAGGATCTGTTCATCCAATCCGTTTTGTGCCGCGAGCGCGCACGGCGTCGCAAGCACAATGGGAAGCGCAAGTCCAAGCCAGCGTCTGGACATAGGTCGAATCTCCTCTTCGTCAAGTCTGGATCGCAGTCGCCCCCAGTATCTTCGCACGCCCCCCGTTTGCGAACCCCAAATCCTGGGACCAGATTTGGGCATCCTGCCCATTGTGCCGCGCCCTGCGCGCGAAACCACTTGAAGGGGTCTGAAAAGCGAGCTGGCGCCCCCGGGCGTGCGTTGTGGGTGAAATGGGCGCGTCCGGGTTCTCGGGCTTCGGAGGCCAAAAGTGAAAAGGGGCGCCGGATCACCCAGCGCCCCTCGCGTCCGAATATGTCACCCCGGCGTCAACTCAGCAGACGTTGCCAAAGTTGAACAGCACGATGTTCAGATCGTTGAGGGTGACGTTGCCATCGCCATCAACATCGCCGTTCGTGCCGGGGGCCACGGCGTTGCCGAAGTTGAACAACACGATGTTCAGATCCTGCAACGTAACCGAGCCATCGCCATCGGCATCGCCATCACAGTCGATTGTCACACTCGCAGTCGTGAACGTCGCGGGATACGGCGTCGACTGGGTGGTGCGGCTTTGCGAATCGGTCGCCGTGACGCCCCAGTAGTACTGGGTGTTGCCACTGAGCGTACCGCCGCCAAGCGTCAGGAAGCCGCTGGGCGCCACCTGGTTAACGATCGGTGAGGACAGATCCGAGTTCGCCGAGATCGTGATGTTGTAGGTCACGCCCGGGTTGGACGCGGTCCACAGGAAGTTGATGTTGGCAGCGGCATCGACGTTCATGGCGCCATCCGCCGGATTGGTCAGATTGAACGGATCCGGGAAGGGCTCGCATTCGTCCGGCACGTTGTTGCCGTTCGAGTCCTGCGAGGTGCCCATCGCGATATCAACGAGGTCGTCGACCATGTTGCCGTTGCAGTCATTGTCATACGACAACTGCACGATCCACGTGCCCCAGATGTTCGCGGGCGACTCGCTGTACTCCTGAATGCACCAGAGACCCATGTCGTCGTTCGGGTCGACAGTGACCAGCGAGTAGTCGCCCCAGCGGTTACGGCCAAAGCTGTCGATCAGGTTCTGCGCTGCCTCGCCAACCTTGTATTCCACCGGTGCACAGGTTGCACCCGAGGAATCAAAGCCCCGTCGCCCGGCATAGAACGCGCCAGCAAACACGCCGGCGTGTGAGCCAGAGAAGCCAACCACCATGGCCTCAACGGAGTTCACCGTGATGCCCGGATCGAAGTAGTAGTACGTGGGATCGCTGATTGTGCCGAACTGCGACACCGAGTTGCTGTTGGCGTCAAGCTGGTACCACCGCACCGCGGAACGACCGCCCACGTTGATTGCATGAGCCGTCCAGATGCTTCCATTGCGGTACACCGCGTTCATGAGGCGGCTGCCCACCGTGTCCAGATTGGTCGACGCCCCGAGCGCCGGCGCTGTGGGCGGCGACGTGTGCGAAGCGATCGTGATCAGATTGTTCGTCAACACCGGCGCCGAGCCCGTGTTGAGGGCGCCGGTCAACGTGAACTTGCGAATCTGGTTCGAGCTTGCACGGGCCGCGAAATACGCAACGCCCGGCTGCGCGCCCAGATGCTCGCAGGGCTGCGTCGTCTGCGAACCGGCAATCTGGTGGAACTCCCAGATGTTGCCCACGGAGGGCGAGCCGGCAAGCAGCGTGGACTTGTCGATCGCGAAGATCGAATAGCCGCACGTGTTGTACATGAACGCCGCGATGTAAATCCCCCGGTCGTCATAGCCCAAGGTGGGATAGTCGACGCCGCAGCCCGAGTTGGAACCGGTCGCAGCATTAAAGCTGAACTTGAACCACGAACCGGTTGGGTTGTTGGTCAGCGAATATGCGACATAGATGTTGCTGCCGAAGTTCGTCGACACCACGATCCAGCGATCATGAATCGCGTCGTACAGCACGCGCGGGTCACCCGAGGTGCCGGGCTGGAACGAGCTGAGACTCGAGCGTGTCACCAGGCCGCCCGAGTTGCGGTCATACACCGCCCAAACGGTATTGACGACTTCGAGGAAGTGGTTCGGGCCAATCGCGCCGCAAGTGTCAGGCGGGTACGAAGACTGCCCTTGATCGCCGCGCTTCACACCCTGGAAGTCCAGGAGTTGCAACGGCGCCGGCACGGCGCCGCGCGCATTGATGCCCGCTTGCGGATCCTCGGTCGACGCAGTTGGATCGAAGATGCTGTCGCTCAGGTCACGCGGCGGGGGCAACGCTTGGTCGGCCTCCGCGTTGAAGGGGCCAGCGCCCTCTTCCCAGGTAAGCCCGGCATAGTCCTTGCCAGTGATCTTGGTTTCCGGCGCGACGTCGTCGAACGTCACGACCGTGGTCTGGCCGTCACGCACGAACGTGAGGTCGTCCATCGTGAAGAAGCCCGCGCCCTCGTGCACTGGAAGCGACTCGATGACGATGCGGTCGACGCCCTTCAAGTTCGCATCGACCCAGATCGAGCGCTCATGCAAGGCTTCGGAGAAGTCCGTTTCACCAACGACGCGGCCATCGCGGTAGCCGATGAAGCGCACGCCCGCGGCCCACACGCCGGGGCCGCCGCCCTGCCCACCAAAGGACGCGCCATCGACATCGACAACCCCATTAAAGGAGATGCCCATGAGGGTGTCGCCCCACTTGTTGGTGACATACTGCTCGCCCGAGGTTGCGCGTTCGAATGTCGCGCGCTCGGATGGCACGACCCATGTGCCGTGGGCGCCGTTCCGTGCTTTGGGATTGCTGGCGATGTCTCCGAGTTGGGCTTGGCGCTCCAGCACCTGGTCCCATGACTCGATACCGAGCACCTCGATCTCACTGGCCGGGACCAATTGTGCGGTCATGGCCGGTGCGACGGCCGCTTCATCTGCGGCGAGGCACGTCGTGGCGGCCAAGCCGCTCACTGCTGCAAGAAACGCGAATCTCTTCATGGCTCTGGGTCCTTCAATGCGTGACAAAGTGGGCGCGCGACCGCTCTCGGTGGACGCCGATAAACCTCTCCCGCACTAGCCTCATCGGACGGCGAGTCGCTCGGGGCAAGTCGGGAATCAGCAGTCTAGTCGAGTTCTTTTCAGACATACACCAAAAAGGGGGCGTTTTCGCTATACCCTTTTTGGGGCGCAGTGCGAGGTCCCAAACCGCTACGCATTCTTAGCCCCGGCTACGAGCAGGGCGCTCCGAACTCAAACAGCACAACTTGAAGGTCGTCCAGGTCGACAATGCCGTCCCGATTAATATCGTTCGGCCCTCCCGCAGCTCCGAAGTCAAAGACCAGATTGTTGAGGTCCAGCAGGTTCACCTGGCCGTCGTCGTTGGCGTCGGCCTGGCACCCTGCTGTGGTAAACGAAGCCACGGCCGGTGTCGAGGGTGTGGTGAGCCCATCGATGTTCCCTGCCGTGACCCCCCAGTAGTAGGTCGTGCCCTTGGTCAGCGTGCCCCCACCCAAGATCGAGAAAGCATTTGGGGTAAGGACTGAGTGGACCGGGTTGGTGAGCGCGGGCGTTGTCGCGACGAGCAGCTCGTAGTCGACCCCTGGGTCAGATGCCTCCCACAGGAAGGTGATGTTGGTTTGCGCACTGACCGCTGGGGCCCCATCGCTGGGCGACATGAGGGCAAAAGGCGCGGGCGGGTCTGGTACGACAACCACGTTGAGCGCGCCCGCCGCGTTCACAAATCCCCAGCCATAGATGTCGTCATGCCCCGGGGCGCCCATGTCGATGGCGCCGTCGCGCAGCGCCGTCTCAATCTCTGCGGCGGTGTATTCGGGATGCTCAGAAAGCACGAGCGCCGCGACGCCAGCAGTGTTTGGGCTCGCGAAGCTGGTCCCGCTCACGCTGGCGTAGTCACCACCGACATATCCATCGGCGCCCGTGCGATCCGTTGAATAGATCGAGACCCCCGGCGCCGAGAAGGCAATATCCGGTCCATAGTTGCTGAACGAGGCCTTTGAGCCATTGCGATCAATGGCTGCAACAGAGTTCACGCTCGTCAGGCTTGCGGGATAGGTGGAGCCGAGCGCGTTGTCGTTGCCGGCCGATGCGAAGTGCACCATGGCGCCATCGGCGCGTGTCTGCTGATACTTCGCGGTTACCGTCGACGAAGAACCGCCGTAGTAATTGCTGTTGTTCGTGACGCGCACGCCGTTGGCCTCGCCCCACGCAAGTGCATCGGCAGTCCAGGAATAGCTTGCGCTCCAGCCACCCGTGCATGGAATCGCGCTCACGAAACAGCGTGCGGAAACGGTTCGTGTGAGCGGCGCCACGCCAACGGTGCCAAGCGTATTGTCAATGATGCCCGAGACACAGCCGGCAACCGCAGTGCCGTGATTGTCGCACACGTTGCCGGGCCCACCATTGACGCCGGGCGTGCCCGTGAAATCCATGCCTGCCAGCTGATTGATGTCCGGGTGCGCTTGCTCGACGCCCGTGTCAATAATGAGGGTCAACACCGACGCATCGCCCTGCTGAACGGTCCAAGCATCGGTCGTGCCCATGTCAATCCCAGGCGTGCCACCGCTTTGCCCCGTGTTGAGATGGTGCCAGCAATTCGCAAAGCCGGTGTCATTCGGCACATAGCCGCCAGAGCCGTGCCCGGTAAAGAGCATGTCCGGCTCGGCGAAGCGCACGTCGTCGCGGCGCGCAAGCACCGCTGCGGCCTCGAGCACGTCGAATCCATTGTGCGTGTGCGCACGAATCTTGTACACGCCGGGCATGTTGGCGTATCGCTCTGTGACGATGTCGCCCAGATCGAGTTGAAGAAGTAAGTCGTGCTGTTCGGCAAGACTTACGCGGTCATCGAACCCTACAAGCATGTCGCGCGTGACGATGAACGGACCGCCCAGTTGATCAAAGAACACAGGCGAAACGAACGTCAAACGATCGTCGCGCGCCGCCTTTTCGACCACATGCTCAATGGCGAGCGCGGAACGGGACGCATGCGTGACAGGCACAAGCGACCACCCCGCGATGTCGTGCGATGTCGCCTGTTTGCCCAACAACTCAGGCACATCGGCAAGCGCAGCGTCGAGCGCATCCGCGTGCGCACGCTCATCGATGTCCTGAAACACCGCGACCCGGCTCGGATCAAGCACGAGCGACTGCGGCTCATCGAAGTAGTACAGGTCATAGGTCGCCTGGGCCCGGGCCTGTACCCCGAGGGCCAGCCCAGCCAACGCCGCGCCAAGGACAATGCACTGCTTCATGGTTTGCTCCTCGCGTGTGCCGCCAGTGTACGGGCGATTGATGCGGATGCCAGACCGGTCTGACTCGAATACCCGCATTTGCAAAGGAGTTACATCCGATGTGGCGCAGCAATGCCCAGGCAATGCAGCCCATCGCCCAGGACGCGGCCCGTCAGGGCGGTCAGGCGAAGCCGTGCATCGCGCGTGCTTTCGTCGGGGGCTCGCAGCACCGGGCAAGCATCAAAGAATCGGGCAAAGGCGCTCGCCAAGTCATACAGGTACCCACAAAGTCGATGGGGTTCGCACGCCTCTGCCGAAGCGCGCACCACAGGCGCGTACTTCAGGAGTTCGAGAGCCAGCGCCTTCTCTTCAGGCGAACCGATGGCGAAATGCGCACCAGAAATGGTCTGCGTGTCGACGCCAAACTCTTCCTGCGCCTTGCGCAGGATTGAGCTCACGCGCACATGGGCATACTGCAGGTAGGGCCCCGTCGCGCCTTCGAAAGCAAGCATGCGGTCGAAGTTGAAGACATAGTCCTTGATGCGATCAGACGAGAGGTCCGCATACTTGATGGCGCCGATCCCGACCGCCTCTGCGACGTCGCGCCGCTCGGCCGCCGAAAGCTGCGGGTTCTTCTCGGCCACCGCGGCTTCAGCGCGCGACACCGCTTCATCAAGCAAGTCGCTTAATTTCACGTTCTCGCCCGAGCGCGTCTTGAAGGGGCGATTGTCTTCGCCCAGCACCATGCCAAAGGCCGCGTGCACCAACGCCGCGTCGGCGCCACTGGGCGTGCGCGCATACCCAGCTTTGCGTGCCGCTGCGAACACCTGGCGAAAATGCAGGCTTTGCCTTGCATCGACTGCATAGACAGCGCGCGATGCACCGAGGTCCTGCACGCGTCGACGGATGCCCGCGATGTCCGTCGTGGCGTACAGGAAGCCGCCATCGCGCTTACGAATCAGGCACGGCTCGTTGATACCAAACTCGTCGAGTTTGACGATCAGAGCGCCGTCTGATTCGATCGCCACGCCGCGCTGCTCGAGGTCCGCCACCACGGTTCCCAGTTCATCGCGATACGTCGATTCACCGGCGGTGGCTTCTGCGGTGACATTCGCCTGCAGACGCTTGCAGTTCGCAAAGCAAGCTTCAAGCGTGACTTCACTGATGCGCTGCCAAACGCGGAATGTTTCTTGCTCGCCGGACTGCAGGGCCACAAGGGTCGCGCGTGCACGGGCCGAGGCGCTCTCGCCATCCTCGCTCGCGGGCGCCCATTCCGCTTCGATCTTCGGGCCAAGCGAGAACTTCCGGATGAGCATCATCTCGGTCTTGCCGACATCGCATGCTTTCTGGGCTGCCCGGTACTCGCGCTCGAGATCATCAAGTGTGAGTCTGCTCAGCTCAAGTTGCCCCGTCTTGGCCTTGCTGAGCACCGCCCCCGTGACCATTGCGATCGGCAAGCCCCAATCACCAAAGTGGTTCTGACGAATGACGTTGTACCCGAGGCGCTCGTGCAAGCGTGCGAGCGCATCGCCAATCACGGTCGCGCGGAGGTGTCCGACATGCATCTGCTTGGCAAGGTTGACGCCGCAGAGATCGACCACAACGGTGCTGGTCGGCTTGCCTGCTTCGATGCCAAGGTCACCATCCGCGCCGGGCCGATCCAGTGCGGCGACCGCGCTTGCCAAGGCGTCGGTGCGCAGCGTGATATTGATGAATCCGGGCCCCGCGATGGTCGGGGGCTCTGCGATATCAGCGACATCGAGTCGATCCAGAATCGACTGGGCGACCTCACGCGGCGGCTTGCCCAGTTGCTTGCCCAGCGCCATTGCGCAGTTCGCCTGGTAGTCACCAAACTTCGGACTGCGCGACGGCGCAAGCATGGGCTCGGCGCTCGCGGGCAGCGCATCACCCAATGCCGCGCGCATTGCCGCCATGAGCCGATCGTGCAAGATGGTCGTCGGATCGTGGGTCACGGGGCGAGAGTGTAATGAACAGCTGGGCTCAGTTCTGCCGCCCTTCGATTGCGGCGATCAGGCAGCCCAGCGCAAGTACAACCAGCTCGTCGAGGACGGGGTCATCCGCCTCGATCTTGACGCCAAGGCGATAGACAAACAGGTTGAAGTGCTGTCGCAGCGTCGCAATCTGAAGGCCATCACTCGATGTGAGATGAAAGCTCTGCGGCACGAATGTGGCGACGAGATCATTCAGCCGGCGCAGCGTCGCCTTCAGCGCGGAATCTTCCTGCAGTGTCGCGCGCGGCGTGTCCTGCCCGGGCAGAAAGACCTGCCACGTGTCGCGGAACATGGACTTCAAGCCCTTGCGCCGAATGCTCGCGAGCACTTGGCCATCCGGGAGGGTGACCTCAAAGGTGACACCAAAGTCGATCACCTGCCGGGCCCGCATGGTGAGCAGTTCGGTCGTGCATGACTCGTCTGTGTAGAGACGGATGTCTTCCCGGAGCTTGAAAGCCTTTTGTTTGCAGTATCCAACGACCGAGCCATCTGGGCCATAGATATGAAACGCGGCGCCGAGCAGCTTGAGGATCTTGCGACGGATCGTGTACCGCTCGCCCGGTTGAGGTGTGAAGGCCATGAGCGCAGGTATCGACCAAGCGGTGGCGCCACCTCGCAAACTTCATGTTGAAGTTCGATGGTTAGAGCTTCAGATCGCCCAATGACAGCCCAAGGCCGCCGCCCTCGCCCAAGCCGCCCTGGCCCTTGCCAGCCTTCTTGTTGCCCTTTTGCTGGGCTTTTTCGCGCATGCGGCGCAACGCCGGCGTTTCCTTGAGGATTTCCTCGGGTGTGCGATCGTCGCGCTCGCCTCGGCCCTTGCCGCGCCCGCGCGGAGCGCCGCCACCGCGTGGCTCTGGGCGCTCCTTGGCTTGCTTCACCGAGAGGCTGATCTTCTTCTTGTCAGGGTCGATCTTGAGGATCTTCACGGGCAGCACTTGGTTGGGCTGCACGACGTCGGAAGTCTTCTCAACGCGCCGCCACTCGAGCTCGGAAATGTGCGCGAGCCCCTCGATCCCCGGCGCGATCTCGATGAAGGCGCCAAATTCCGCGAGCTTCGTGATGCGGCCTTGCACCACATCGCCCTCTTTCATTTCGCCCACACCAGTTTGGAATGGGTCGGCCTGCAACTGCTTCATGCCAAGCGAGTGGCGGCCCTTGTCCCAGTCGAGCTTCAGGATCTGCACCTGAACCGTCTGGCCTTCCTTGATGTGGTCTTCGACTTTGCGCACACGATCGTGCGAAATGTCGGAGATGTGCAGCAGGCCATCGATGCCGCCAATGTCGACGAATGCGCCAAATTGCACCACACTCTTGACCGTGCCTTCGACGGTGTCGCCGACGTTGAGCTTGTCCTTCAATTCGCCGGCGCGCTGCTTTTTCTCCTCATCGAGGATCGCGCGCCGATCGAGCACGATGTTGCCTTTGCCCGAGCGATCGACCTTGGCCACCTTGCAGGCCATCTTTTCGCCCACAAACACTGACATATCCGCGATGCGTCGATCTGACACAAGCGATGCGGGCATGAAGGCGCGGTGTTGCGCGACTTCCAGTTCCAGTCCGCCCTTGTTCGTACCCGTGACGCGCGCCTCGACCGTTTGCCCGATCTGCAGCATCTCCCAGTCGGCCTTCTGCACGACCCCCGGGCGCGAGCAGATATACAGGCTCTCGGAGGGTTCATAGCGGTCGACGACCACTTCGAACTTGCCGCCTACCGTGGGCAGGTCCTTCTCCTCACCCGAGGCCTGGTCCTTGAACTGGATGCGCGGCAGCACACCCAGGGACTTCGGACCAAACTCGATGAAGATGTCATCAGGCCCGACGGACACGACAGTGCCCTCGCGATACTCACGCCCGCCTTGCACCACGCGCGGCCCGCGAATGCCGCCCGGCGCCTTGGAGCCCTGTTGCAATTCAGCAGGGATCTCGTGGTGGGGCGCGTCCTGCTTCGGATCCGCGTCAGTCCCGAGCGTCGCCTGTTCCATCGCCGCGTTGGCCGCGGCGGCCAAATCGGCACTCAATTCAACCGGCGCGCTGGCAGTGTCCTGCGTGGTGGCGACTGGTGTGGGAGCGGGCGCGCCCTGCGGCTCGTGCGCCGGGGCCTGATCTGGGGTCTGCGGTTGGTTGTCCATTGGGGCTTGGCTGGCTGGTTTGCGCGGGTCTGACGCTTGGTGTTGGATCGTTGTCGAGCAAACTCGACAGCGCGAGGCGACGCCCACCACGTCACCCAGAATCCCAAGTGTACCGCGCCGACGCACTGAGGCGAACCCGATCGCCTGCAAAGCCGAACCGATGCCCCGCCCCTCCCGTATCGGAACCCGCGCCCCCACGGGCGGGCGCGGTCAGTACCATCTGCGTCCGGGACCTGGTGGGGGATCGCCGGGAAGCGCACCGACTGTTTGCCGTCATGGACGGCCAGAAGCACCTTGAGAGGAGCACACATGCCTTCATCAGGCGTGGCCTGGGGGATCGATATCGGGGCCGCGGCCATTAAGGCCGTCAAGCTCATCAAGTCCCCAGAGGGCCCCAAGGCCGTCGACTTCGTCATCGTGCCGCACAAGCGCGTCCTCTCCACCCCCGATGTCGACCCCGACGAGGTCATGCGCCTCTCGCTTGGCGCGCTCATGAGCCAGTTTGGCGATGAGTTGCGCGGCTCGACCACGGTCGTCTCCGTGCCCGGGCACACCGCCTTTGCGCGCTTCGCCAAGCTGCCCCCTGTCGATCCCAAGGGCGTCGCCAACCTGGTGAAGTTCGAAGCGGTCCAGCAGATCCCCTTCCCGATCGAGGAGGTCGAGTGGGACTATCAGTTGTTCCGCTCGGAAGACTCACCTGAGATCGAAGTGGGCATCTTCGCGATGACCCGCGAGCGCATCGCCGAGCGACTTGCCCTTTGGGGCGGCGCTGGGCTCACGCCTGATGCGATCACCATCTCGCCAGTCGCGGCGTACAACGCAGTCGCATATGACTTCGCGTTCACCGAGCGCACGCCCGGCACCATCGTCCTCGACATCGGCACCACTGCGACCGACCTCATCATTGGCGAGCGCGGGCGCGTCTGGATTCGCACCTTCCCGGTGGGCGGGCACGCCTTCACCGAAGCGATCGCCGAGACCTTCAAACTCACATACACAAAGGCTGAGAAGCTCAAGGCCGAGGCGGAGACCAGCAAGTACAAGAAGCATGTTTTTCAGGCTTTGAAGCCTGTTTTCGTGGACTTTGTCGACGAAGTAAAGCGGTCGATCAACTACTACCGCGACACCCATCCTGATGCGCAGATCGAGCGCCTCATCGGCGTTGGCTCAACCTTCAAGCTCTTTGGCTTGCGCAAGTTGCTTGCGCAACAACTTGGCATTGATGTCGCGCGACTCGATCGCTTCCGCCAAGCGTCGCTCGAAGGCGCTGCGGGGACGGATTTCGAAGCCGCGTCGGTCAACCTCGTCACCGCCTATGGGCTTGCGCTGCAGGGGCTTGGCTATTCACCTATCGCGGCGAACCTCATGCCCACCTCGGTCATTCGCCAGGCCATGTGGAAGCGCAAGACACCATGGTTCGTCACTGCCGCTGCAATTGGTCTGGCGGCGGGCGGCGTGTCGTTCCTGAGGCCGTTCCTCGACAACGCCAACGCGTCGCAGGTCGACAACTTGCCGCAAGTGCGCCAGGTCAAGAGTAAGGGCGCAGACGCAAAGCGCAAGTGGGACGAAGCCGCGAAGGCTCACACCATTGCCTTCGCGCCCGCGAACATCGCCCATCTCACCGCAGGGCGTGATCTCTATCCCGACTTGCTCAATGAAGTGAATGCGATGCTCGGCAGCGCCGCAGCCTCGGTGCGCGATGCTGGCGGCCCCGATGGCGACGCCTTTGCGTTCCGGGGCCTGTCGATGCAGTTCACCGGCGCTGGCGAGAAGGTGCCCGCAGCTGCGCTTCCCAAAGAGTCGCAGGATCGGCGCACGCCTCCGCCTCCGCCGCCGGGTGATGCAGGGTGGGGTGGCGGACGAGACGAGCGGCCTTCCGCGCCGCCGGCGCGGAACACGCGGGGCTCGTCGGGCGGGAACGACGCCGCCCCTGGCGAGATCACCGCAGGACAATTCGGCGCCGTTCGGGTCACCCTTTCCGTTGACACGCAAAACGATGGCGGGCTGCCCTTTGTGGACGAAACGCTCCTGACTTGGCTGCGCGACCAGGCAGCACAGGAAGGCGGCCCCTTCAACTATGAGGCCCCCCCCAAAGCCGACGATGTGCAACGAGAAGTCGTGCGAGGCCCGATTGCCAATGCCGAGCCGGCCGCGCCCGATCCTGGCGGCGCAGGTGGCGGACGCGACGAGCGTCGACGGGACGCCGCAGATCCATTTGGGGGTGGCCGTCGAGCCGCTCCGCGTGGAGCTGCCCCGGCTGCAGGCGGCACTGGGGTCGATGGCCTGGCGCCATTGCCCGGGTCTGCGCCGGAACTGGACCCCGCGCGCGAGGTCATTCGGTACACGCTCTCCTGGGTCGTGCAATTGAAGGATCCGTCAGCGCCGCCTGAAGTGCGTGCAGAGGCGGCAACGGCGGAGGACGTGTCATGAAGAAGCTCATGCCCTGGATCAAGTCAAACCTCTTCATCGTGCTGTGCTTGTTCGTAGCGCTTGTCGCGGTGCCAATCATGATCTTCTTTAGCGCCGGCATGAACAAGAGCTTGCGCGAACGCCTGAACAACGAAGTCTCTGGCGTCATGAAGGATCTGAGCTCGATTTCTGTGAACTATGAAGTCCCCTCGCTCGATCCGAGCGAACAAGCCATCAGCGTGCGCGCGATCCCCAATGACGCAACTACAGAAGCAGTTGCCAGGCGACTGGAAGAGCTTTCGGCGTTGTCCGATGAAGCTCGCGAGCGCGTCGTCAATCGCAATCGCGCGGGCAAGACGGTGCTGGTCGAAGGGCTCTTCCCGAAGCCCGCCGACGAAAGCGCCCGTGTCCGCCTGACGGCCGAGATGGTTCGTGCATGGCCCGAGGCTCACAAGAAGCTGTTGGAAAAGGCGCATGCCGGCTCGCCGCCTGATCCCGGCTCGGTGCTGCGCATCCTCGAGCAGCGCAAGGCCCGCGAGGTTGACAAGATCGAATCGAACCGCGCAGAAAAGGTCACCGACGAAGAACTTGCCAAGATTGAGCAGGACCTGATCGAGGCGCGCCTCGAGACCTATCGCTCGGCGGCGAAGCGCGCGAGCTTCTATGCCGACACCACCGCGTTTACCAAGCTGATAGAAGTGCCCGAGCCCGACAACCTGCCCAAACTTGATGAGTATCAGCGGCTGTTCTGGGATTGGCAAAATGCGCTCTGGGTGCATCAGGATGTCGTGTCGGCCATCGAACGCGCCAACACCGGCCCCACGGGTTGGCTCACCGTGGTCGATGCCCCAGTGAAGCGCTTGCTCAAGGTGGCGGTCGATCCGCTACCCGCAGAGAAAGTGAAGACCGGTTCTTTGGCGCAGACGCTCGAGCGCAATTTCAAAGTCTCGCCCACCGGGCGCGCAGGCGGCAATCCGTTGTACGACCGGCGCACGGCGCGCGTCGAGATGATCGTCGATGCGGCATCCGTCAATACCGTCATCTCCGCGTTCTCCACGACCGACTTCATGGGCGTGACGAATGTTGAAGCGACGTGGCACGACGCCGCGCCTGATCTGCGAACAGGCTTTGACTATGGCGATCGCAGCGTCATGCACTTGACGCTCGATGTCGAGACCATCTGGATTCGTTCGTGGATCGAGCCGCTCCTGCCGCCGGATGTGCGTGCGGACATGGGGCTGCCCACCAGTGACAACAACACCAACAACGACGCGGCGGATTCAGGCTTCTGAGTGATCCAAGAGGTCTGGCCAATGGGCCGACCGGGAGTGTGTGATGAAGGTCAAGGGGATTGGCATCATTGAGCAGCACATCGAGAAGGTGGTGCTCATCGTGTTCATTGCGGTGTTTCTGGGCGTTTTCGCGGCCCAGTTCCTGCGCGAACCCAACCAGGTCCAGATCGACAAGGACAAGGTTGCGCCATCGAAGATCGCCAACAAGATCGAACTGGAAGCCAAGGGTGTCATGGCCCGCCTCGACGACCCGACCACTGTCGCCGTCGACCTGCCGCCCGAGCCAAGTGCCCAGACATTCCTGGCGCCGCTGCGCGAGGCTTCGCCCACCAAGGCCCCGCTCGCCTACCTGGGCAACTTGGGCCAGGGCGCCGCAGTGACGCCAATCGACGCGCAACCCATCGACAACACAAACACCACGCTCGCAGACAACCCATATCACGTGCCCTCGGTGCCCAGTGTGAGTGACACGGTTGCAGTCCTGTACGGCGGCACGATCGATCCGCTCGTGCTCGCGGCACACCCGGAACTCTCAAGCTACGTGCCGGCGCAACAGCCCTATGACGCATTCTGGGTGACGGTACAAGGCAGCTTCGATGTGGCAAGTTTCCGCAAGGACCTCATGGCGTTTCCGGACAATGAGGCCCAGTTGCCGCGCAACTTCACCGATACGGTTGAGGTTCTTGCAGTTGACATCGTGCGCGAGCGACTGGATTCATCGGGAGGCTGGGTTGAGCAGCAAGTCATTGGCGAGCTGCCCGGCAATGTGTCCCTGCGCGATCGACTTGACGATCCGAACCTAAAGCCGCAGGAATTGCTGACCGATCTCCTTGCGACTGCGCGCGATCAGCGTCAGGCCTTGCGTCGACCCGCGTTCTATCCAGTGATTTCAGGCGACGCCTGGACCTGGCCAAGCCAGATCCTTGCAAGCGGATTTTCTGAGGAGGTCACGCGCCAGCGCGACTTGCTCGTGCGCCAACGCCGAGGTGTCGCCGCGGACATCGCCCGCATCGAGAAACTGCTCAACCCCGCGAAGAATGCGACGCCTGGATCCACGACGCCGTCGGGCAGTGACCGTGGACCGCGTGGAGACGTCGGCCCCACTGTCCCGTCGGCGCCAACGAAAGCGCCCTTCGGCAAGAAAGGGACCGCAGCTCCAGGCGCGCAAGTCATCCCCACGGGTGGTGGCGGAGGCGCGCGCAAACCAAGCCGGGATCGATCTCGTACTTCCGAGGACAACAAGCAATCGAAAGAGCGTCTCGAGGCCCGTCTCAACACGGCGCGCGAGGAGCTCGCTCGCTTGGACCAAGAGCTTGCGGATCTGGGGTTTGACCCCGCGGGCCTGCCGCTGCAGGGTGCCCAAGGCCAGTTTGAGGAAGACAACCTGGCGCTCAATGATGAGACCGCAAGCACGATCACCCTTTGGGGGCACGACATCACGGCCCAACCGGGCGAGACCTATCGCTACGCCCTGCGGGTTCAGGTGACCAATCCACTGTTTGGCAAGGCCGACCAGGTGCCCGCAGCGCAGGCGGCACAAACCACCGCGCCTGTCCTCACAAGCGAGCCCACAAACTGGTCACCTCCGATCAACGTGCCGCGACAGTCGATGTACTTCGTCACCTCAGGCAGCGACGGCGGCGGACTCGCGAGCATTGGCGACCGAACGACCGCGACCATCGAAGTCTTCCGGTTCTACTACGGCTACTGGCGCATGGCCGAGCTCAGCTTGGCCCCTGGCGAGCCCGTTGAGGCGCGTCTGGAATTGCCGGACACCCTGCGCACCTTCACGCTGGAGACCGACACCGCCAAGGAAATGACCGTAGTGACCGGGCAGGAGCCGTCCCCACGCGCGTTGGATTTCCAAAGCGACACCCAACTGCTGGACGTGGCGGTCGCAGAGGCGGGGGGCGGGGAGCGCTGGGTCAACGTCTTCCTGGCCACTGATGGCGAGGTCGTGGTCCGCGATCCGGCAACCGATGAGGACTCCGATGACCGGCTGCAATACGCCGAGTCGGCGCGCCATGGGGCCGTCGGCACGCTTGGTGAGCCCAAGTATCAGCCCGGCGGGGCGTCGGTCGGCTCTTCTTCGAGGTCGGGGCAGCGCGACCGCCAGCCCCCCAACCGCGACGAACGCCGTCGGGACGAGCGCCCGACAGGCCCCACGCCGACCGGCGGGGAGTAGTTTCCGAAATGTTGTCAACACCCGGTCCCGACCCGATCTGGGCCGCTTGACGCCGGCGGCAACTTCAGTATCATTGGCGACCCTGCACTTTGGCAAAGGGGCAGGTGGTGCGACAGCACAGCGGTTGGCGACCGGCAGATGCCGGGGTCATCCGTCGCTCTCTGACAACCGGATATCGTGTGATTTGCCAAGGTGATGACGCCCGGCAAGCACGCAAGGCATTGTGCAGCGCGCAAGCGCAGTACGCGTGTCGGTGCGTGGGTTGGCGTGGTGTCATCGGCAAGATGATTTGTAACGCATGGCCTGCTGGTACACGCTCTTTGGAGTGTGGGCGAGCAGGACCAAGCGGGCAATTGATGCCAAATGGGCGCTGCCACAACGGGGCGCCATGAAGTTTGGCTTTCATCGAGCGAGCAAAGACCTGAGTGAACAAATCGTATTGGTGCTTTGCATGTCAGGCGGCAGGGCGTTGGTGTATCGCAAGATGCAACGACGGCGTGTTGGTTGACATGACGAAGTGACCAAGGGCACACGGGGAATGTCTTGGCGTCAGGAGGCGATGAAGGACGTGGGAACCTGCGAAAAGCCTTACGGAGCTGGTAACCGAGCTGTGATGTAAGGATGTCCGAATGGGGAAACCCGGCGGGAAGCATGTCCCGTCACTCAACGGTGAATACATAGCCGTTGGAGAGCGAACGGGGGGAAGTGAACCATCTCAGTACCCCCAGGAGAAGAAAGCAAACGCGACTCCGTCAGTAGCGGCGAGCGAAAGCGGATCAGCCCAAACCGAGTTGGTGTCAAGCATGCGGGCGTTGCCACCTCGGTGTTGTGGGATTGTTCTTGCCCCATCTGCATGTGGGGCGGGGAGTTACAAATCACCTTCCTAGCCGAAACTGTCTCAGGAATGGTCTGCCATAGAGGGTGAAAGCCCCGTAGGCGAAAGGAACGGTGACTCCCTTGAATTGTCCCGAGTACCACAGGGCACGTGAAACCCGGTGGGAATCAGGGTGGACCATCACCCAAGGCTAAGTACTCCTTTGCGACCGATAGTGAACCAGTACCGTGAGGGAAAGGTGAAAAGTACCCCAGTGAGGGGAGTGAAATAGTACCTGAACCCGTGCATCTACAAGCAGTGGGAGCACTATGCCGTCTTCGGACGGAACGTGCGACCGCGTGCCTTTTGCATAATGACGCCGGGAGTTGGTGCATGCAGCGAGGTTAAGGGTCTCTGGCCCGGA
>JAGQOH010000035.1 GCA_020427635.1 Phycisphaerales bacterium | reverse complement strand
TCGCGGCATTTGTGATTTCCATGGAGTGGCTCAGTCCCAATTGACATGCAAGATTTTCCATTGCTCTCCATGACGATCCTGAGCCCAATGGCGGCGTTGCTGCTGACGGTGGTCATCCCCGCGCGCCAGGCGAAGCTGATCAAGATCGTCAATGCGCTGTGTGCGCTCGTGAGTGTGGTGCTCGCGCTGGCGATCTGGGTTGGCTATGACAAGTCAGCGGGCGGCTTCCAGATGGCCCAGGACATCGCGTGGGTGCCAAGCCTGGGCATTCATTACAGCGTGGCGGTCGATGGCGTGGGTGTCGTGCTCAATCTGCTGACGGCGATCGTTTTCTTCACGGGCGTGCTTTCGATGTGGTCGCTCGAGAAGCGCGTGAAGGAGTACTTTGCCTTCATGGCGGCGCTCGTGTTTGGCGTGTTTGGTGTGTTTCTGTCGCTCGATCTCTTTGCGTTCTTCTTCTTCTATGAAGTTGCGGTGTTGCCCATGTACCCCTTGATTGCGATCTGGGGCAGCACGCGCAAGGAATACTCGGCGATGAAGCTGACGCTGTTCCTTATCGCGGGCAGCGCGCTGCTCTTCCCGGGGCTGGTGGCGCTTTACATGGGCGCCGGGGGCGATACGAGCAATATTCTCGAGATTGCGCAGGTCGCCAGAGAAGGCGGGCTCTCGCCGAAGTTCCAGATCTTCCTGTACCCATTCCTGTACATCGGGTTTGGTGTCCTTGCGGGCATGTTTCCGTTCCATGGATGGTCGCCCACGGGCCACGTGGCGGCACCGACCGCGGTGTCGATGCTGCACGCAGGCGTGCTCATGAAGCTTGGGGCGTTTGGCATCTTCCGCATCGCGATGACTTGCCTGCCGATTGGGGCTTCGTACTGGTCGACGACGTTCATCATTCTTGCGACGATTGGCGTGGTGTATGGCGCGTTTGTGGCGCTGCGGCAGACAGACTTCAAATTCGTCATCGGCTTCTCGAGCGTGTCGCATATGGGCATCGTGCTGCTCGGGCTCAATACGCTCAGTCAAGCGGGTATTGATGGCGCGGTGTTCCAGATGTTCGCGCACGGCATAATGACGGCCCTGTTCTTCTCCGCGGTCGGGTTCATCTATGACCAGACACATGACCGCGACATTCGCAACTTTGGCGGCTTGGCGAGTCAGGTACCGCTGGCGAGTTCGATGTTCATCGTCGCGGGCTTGTGCGGGATGGGTGTGCCGGGCTTTGCGAGTTTCTGGGCGGAGCTGTTGGTCTTCATCGCGACCTTGCAGACGCATCCGGTGCTTGGGGCGATTGCAATCGCGGGGCTGGTGTTCACGGCAGCGTTCATGTTGCGTGTTTTGGGCAGGGCAATGTTTGGGCCGCGCAATCCGAATTGGGAACATCTTGTCGATGCCAACGCGTGGAACCTCTTGCCACGTGTCATCCTTGTTGGCGTGCTCATTCTCTTTGGCTTCTTCCCGAACCTGATCCTCGACATGATCCGCGCTGCGGGGGGGGGTTCATAAGTTATGGGCGCCCTTGAACTCTTCCTGCCTGAGGCGACCATTCTGCTCGGCGCGATCGTTGCGTTCCTGCTGTCGGTCGTGGGTGTGCGGTATCGGATCACCTGGATGTGTTCGATGGTGATGGCGGCGCTTGCCGGCGTGACGACGGCGATGCATCTCGGAGCGCACGGGCAGCCCTTCTTTCCAGGCATTTACACTGTTGACGCACTGTCTCAGTTGCTCAAGCTTGGGATCGTTGGCGGTTTGTTCATGACGTTGCTTGCTTCGGGCAAGCTTGGCAGCGTGCGCTCGAACGTGCGCGTCGATGTGCCGATCTATCTGATGGTCTCGGCGCTCGGCATGATGATGTTGGTCAGCGCGACCGAACTACTGACGCTGTACGTCTCACTCGAGCTTTCAGCGTATGGCTTGTACATCCTGGCAGCGCTGCACACGATGCGGCGGCAGGGCGGCGAAGCGGCGGCGAAGTACATTCTGTTCGGGGCTGCGTCGTCTGCGGTCACGCTGTATGGCATCAGCTTGGTGTACGGCGGCACGGGAAGCACGTATCTTTCGGCGATCGCTGCAACATCGTCGCCCTTGGAATTGGTCGGCCTTGTGCTGGCGCTCGCGGGCGTGTTGTTCAAGCTCGCGGTGTTTCCATTCCACGCCTGGGCACCGGATACCTATGAAGGATCGCCCCATCAGTCGGCGACGTTCATTGGCACTGCGTCGAAGGTCGCGGCGGTCGGCGTGCTGGCACGGCTGATCTTCCTTGCGCTGCCGAACAAGGATGAGCTCGCAACAGTGCTGCTCATTCTGTGCATCGCATCGATGACGGTCGGCAATCTCGCGGCGATCGTGCAGCGAGACATCAAGCGTCTGCTTGCGTACTCAACGGTTGCGCATGCCGGCTATATCTTGATTGGTCTTTTGTGCTTCTCGAAGCTTGGCGTCGCGGCGGCGTTGTTCTATGTGTTGATCTATGTGCCGATCGCGTTTGGGCCATTCCTGGTGGTGTGCGTGCTCGGTGCGGACGGATCGAATCCGACAAGGGCATCGCTTGCGGGGCTGTATCACCGGTCGCCACTGCTTGCGCTCACGTTGATGGTGGGCATCTTTGGGCTTGCGGGTATTCCGCCGACCGCGGGTTTTGCGGGCAAGTGGTTCCTGTTTACCGCGGCGATCGAGGGCCAGCACTTTTGGTTGGTGGTGATCGCGGCGGTCAACGTGACCATCAGCATCTATTACTACCTGAGCATCATCAAGGACGCGTACCTGACGCCGAGCGATGATGACAGCGCGATCCGACTGTCACCGGCCTCGGCGGTCGCGGCGTGCATGTCGATCGCAATGGTGTTGGTCGCGGGGTTCTATCCTCGCCCGTTGTGGGAGCTTGCCGAGCAAGCGGCCAAGGTGTTGGCAGGCGGTTGAAGCTCGGGCTAGGGCCGCTCGTCGCGCCAGCTGTACAGTGTTTGCATGTAGTTGGCGCGTTCGAATGCGCTCGGGTCGGGGCAGTTTTTCAAGCTCATGCTGCCGCGCAGTTGTTCGAGCGACTCGTAGCCGTGCTCATCCATCCACTCGCTGACACTGGCGGCGACCTTGAAGAGGTGTCTTGGGCCGCGCTGCAGGAGTGCAGAGACCATTTGCACCGTAGTCGCGCCGCACATGAGTGCTTTGACTGCGCCAATTGCGTCATGCACGCCTCCGGTGACGGCGAGGTCGGCCCTGATGCGATCAAAGAGAATTGCGAGCCAACGCAGGCGAAGCAGGACCTCCGATGAGTCGGAGAGATGGAGCGCGGTCACCGGCTCAAGCTCTTCGATATCGATGTCGGTCTGATAGAAGCGGTTGAAGATGACGATCGCATCGGCACCCGCTTCGTCAAGCTGGCGTGCGAAGTTCGCAAACGACGTATAGAAGGGCGAGAGCTTGACTGCAAGCGGCAGGGCGATGGCGCCTTTGATCTCTCGGACCATGTGGATGGTCTCTTGCTCGATGTCGGCAGCGGAGCGCTCGCCATCGGTGGCGATGTCATACACATTGAGCTCCAAGGCGTTGGCACCGGCTTGCTCAATCAGTTTGGCGTAGTCGAGCCAGCCGCCGCGCGTGCGTCCATTGAGGGACGCGACGACCGGCACGCGCACCGCCGAGCGAATCTTGCGGATGTGCTCGAGATACTGCTCGGGGCCGAAGACGGCGTCGGGCGGATCGGCAAGGAAGCTTGTTGCCTCGCCGAAGACATTGGCCATCGTTTCCGCGGCGTGATAGGTCGCAAGCTGCTCGCCAACGATCTGCTCTTCGAACAGTGATCGGAGCATGATCATCGGCGCGCCAGAGTCTTCCATGCGGCGCACTGTGTCGAGATTGTCCGCAAGCGGTGACGCACCTGGAATGAAGGGGTGCGGTAGGGTGAAACCGAGATACGTTGTGGTGAGGTTCATCGTGATTCGCCTCCATTGGCCGATGCGCCGACCATTTCGGCCTGCTGTGATGGGGCAACGTGCAGTTTCGCGAGTTGCTGGTAGATTTCGAGACGTCGCTCGGTCTCCGCTTTGGCGAGTTTCGCAAACCGGCGGAAGCGTTCGGGATCGATCTTCTGAACCATCCGGAAGCGTGCTTCGTTGTTCATGTAGTCGGTGACGGATCCGGTGATCGCGCCGCTGTCAAGCTGCAAAGGCGGTTGGCCTTCGGCAATGCGCCGGGGATCGAAGCGATACAGCGGCCAGACGCCACTCTTGACTGCGCGCTTTTGCTGCTCAGCACCGTGTCGCATGTCATAGCCGTGCGCGATGCAATGGCTGTAGGCGATGATGATGGATGGACCTGGATAGGACTCTGCTTCGAGGAAGGCTTTGACCGTGTGGTTCTCGTTTGCGCCGAAGGCGATCGACGCAACGTATGCGTGACCATAGCTCATCGCGATGAGTCCCAGGTCTTTCTTGTGGATCTCCTTGCCGGCGGTTGCAAATTTGGCGGCGGCACCGAGTGGTGTTGCTTTCGATTGCTGCCCGCCTGTGTTGGAATACACCTCGGTGTCGAGCACGAGGATGTTGACGTTGGCCATGGAGGCGAGGACGTGGTCGAGTCCGCCAAAGCCGATGTCATAGGCCCAACCATCGCCGCCCACGAGCCAGACGCTCTTGGGGACGAGCTTGTTGAGCAGCTCATCCGCGCCGGTGGCGGCGCCGTTCGAGCGCAGTTGATCGCGCACCTGGGTCAGGCGCGCGCGTTGCTCGCTCATGTCGATGCGCGACGTATCGGTCGGCTCGAGGATTTGATTGATCAATGCGCTGTCCACGTTCTTGAGGGACTGGAGCCATGTTGCGGCGCGTTCGGTGTGCTGGTCGCAAGCGAGACGGAAGCCGAAGCCAAACTCGGCGTTGTCTTCGAACAGCGAGTTTGCCCAAGCGGGGCCGCGGCCTTCGGCATTGGTACAGTAGGGCGTGGTTGGCAGGTTGCCGCCATAGATGGATGAGCATCCGGTCGCGTTTGCGATGAGCAAGCGATCACCAAACAGTTGCGTGAGCAGCTTGACGTAAGGCGTCTCGCCACAGCCTGCGCAAGCGCCGGAGAATTCGAACAGCGGTTCGAGGAACTGCGAGCCCTTGGCGTCGAGGCGCACGATGCGATCGCGCTTGAGCTGGGGCAGGTTCTCGAAGAACTCGAAGCCCGCGCGCTCGCGGTCGACGTGGTCGGCGTGGGGCTCCATATTGATGGCCTTGCGGCGAGGATTGGCCTTGTTCTTTGCGGGGCAGACTTCCACGCAGAGGTGGCACCCGGTGCAGTCTTCGGGGGCGACCTGCACGGTGTATTTCAGGCCGCGCAGGTCCTTGGCGTTGTAGTCGTCGGACTTGAAGGTCGCCGGTGCGCCCGCGAGGGCTTCGGGTTCATAGACCTTGGTACGAATCGCGGCGTGCGGGCAGACCAGTGCGCACTTGTTGCACTGGATGCAGACGTCTGTGTCCCAGATCGGAATCTCGGTTGCGATGTTGCGTTTTTCCCACTTCGAGGTTGCGGTCGCCCAGGTGCCATCGGGGGGGAAGGCGCTCACGGGCAGCAGATCACCTTGGTCTGCAAGCATCATGGCGGTCACTTTTTGGACCAAGTCGGGTGCATGCTCGGAGACGGCCGAGGGTCGGACGCGGGTCGCGGAAACTTGCTGTGGTACGTCAACGGGGTAGAGATGCTCGACGGCCGAGTCGACGGCGGCGAGGTTGCGCTTGACGATTTCGTCGCCCTTGCGCCCATAGGTTGTTCGGATGGTCTTCTTGATCTCGCCGACCGCGAGATCGAAGTCAATGACATTTGAGAGCTTGAAGAAGCATGTTTGCATCACGGTGTTGATGCGGCTGCCGAGGCCGGCCTCGCCTGCGACTTTGAGCGCGTCGATGACATAGATGCGCAGTTTTTTGTCGGCGATTTGCTGCTGCACCTCGCGCGAGAACGATTCCCAGACAGTGTCGGGGGCGCGTTGTGTATTGAGTAGGAAGACGGCTCCGGGGGCGGCGTGCTCGAGCACGTCGTAGCGGTCGAGGAAGACTTCGTGATGACACGCGACGAAGCTGGCCTGGCGGATGAGGTAGGCGGATTGAATTGGGCGCGGGCTGATGCGGAGGTGGGAGACCGTTCGTGCGCCGGATTTCTTCGAGTCGTAGACGAAGTAGCCCTGGACATACTTGTCCGTGTTGGTGCCGATGACTTTGATCGAGTTCTTGTTGGCGCCAACGGTGCCGTCGGAACCCAGGCCATAGAAGACGGCCCGTGCGACGTCGTCGGGCTCGTGATCTGGCGCGGGGTCGTAGTTGATTGACAGTTGCGTGACATCGTCGCGGATGCCGACGGTAAACTGTGGCGGCGCGTTGGGCGTGTCGATGTGGCGCAGCACGGCTTGCACCATGGATGGCGTGAACTCTTTGCTCGAGAGGCCATAGCGCCCGCCGATGATGCGTGCGGCGTGACCGGCCTCGCGCAATGTTGCGACGACGTCGAGATAAAGCGGTTCACCAGGCGCGCCGGGTTCCTTTGTTCGATCGAGCACGGCGATGCCTTCGACGGACTTTGGCAAGGCGTCGAGCAGCGCGGCTTTCGAGAAGGGGCGGAAGAGCCGGACTTTGATGAGGCCCACGCGTTCGCCGGCGTCGGCCATGCGCCGGATCGTTTCGTCGGCGGTTTCGCAGCCTGAGCCCATGAGGATGAGGACTTTGCGCGCTTCGGGATGCCCAACGTAATCAAAGATGCGATACGCGCGGCCCGTGACGCCCTTGAACCGATCCATCGCTTGCTGGATGGCATCCGGGAAGCTGTCGTAGAAGGGGTTGCATGCTTCGCGCGCTTGGAAGAATGTGTCGGGGTTTTGGGCGGTGCCGCGGATCACGGGATGGTCGGGGCTCAGCGCGCGGGCTCGATGGTCGGCAATCCACTGCTCGTCGATCATGGCGCGCAGGTCATCATCTCCGAGCATGGAGATCTTCTGGACTTCGTGCGAGGTGCGGAAGCCATCGAAGAAGTGCAGCACCGGAATGCGCGATTGCAATGACGCGGCCTGTCCGATGCATGCAAAGTCGTGGGCTTCTTGCACGGAGTTTGAGCACAGCATTGCGAAGCCGGTGGTGCGGGCGGTCATCACATCGGAGTGGTCGCCAAAGATGGATAGCGCGTGTGTGGCGATCGTTCGTGCGGCGACATGGATGCAGAAGGCGCTCAGCTCGCCTGCGATCTTGAACATGTTGGGCAGCATGAGCAGCAGGCCTTGCGAGGCAGTGAACGTCGTTGTGAGCGCTCCTGCTTGCAGCGAGCCGTGCACTGTGCCGGCGGCGCCGGCTTCCGATTGCATCTCGGCGACGGATGGCGTGCGGCCCCAGAGGTTTGGCTTTTTGGCGGCTGACCACTCGTCGCAGAACTCGCCCATGGGCGATGCGGGCGTGATCGGGTAGATCGCGATGACCTCATTCATGCGGTACGCGACCGAGGCTGCCGCCTCATTTGCATCAAGCGATTTCGTCAGTGTGCCTGCCATTTGCGACCTCCCCGCTCGTGCGGCCACATTGTGTGGGTGACCGGCGTAAATCATACCCGGAGGTCGAGTATTCGTCTGCGGGGTCGGCGGCTTGGAGGCGGTGTTTTGGCGTGCTCGGCGATTGGCGCTGATCAGCTGCGGTGATCGCCCGGCGCGCGGCGTCGTCCCTCGCACCGGCGACTTGGCGTGCTTGGGTCGCGCGATGGTGCTGGCGGCTACTTGCAGGTTCCACCGCAGCACCCACCATCTGTGGTGAATGCTTTGCCGCGGTTCCATGGCATCCGAGCGAGAAGTGAGGCCATTGGGCAGAGGCCCGAGCCGCCCGCGACGAGCAGTCCGCACCCCATGAAGGCCGGGATGATGAGCCAGTTGATGCTGTGGAAGTAGGCGGCGGCGGTTCCCGCGAGGAGGATGACTCCCATCACAGCTTGCGTTTGGCGCATCACGCGCTGGCTGTGTGTCGTTGGCTTTGCCGAGTCAAGAGCGGCTGACACTGCATGTTCGACGGTGGTTGTGGTCATAACTCGCCTCCTTTGAAGCCAGCATCGTCAGGGAAGCCTATGCGTCTTGAGGGGGTTGGGCGAGCGGGGTGAGGGATGGCTGCGGCGGCGCGGGGTCATTGGCGCCACTTGCGGGCGTTGCGGCATGCGGGCGCAGCGCGAGGAGTGCCACAACCATTGCGACGAGCAAGGGCCCCAGGAGGAGCCACATGAGCAGATGCCGACGTCGTTGGGCTCGGATCATCTGGCGTTGGCCGTTCGGGAGCGGGCCCACTTCATGGCCAGCAAGGGCCAGAGTGCGGCGGCTCCGGGGAGGAAAAGCAGGCGCACGCGGAGGGGCGTGGCGCGGGCGACTGGATCGATTCGCTTGGCGCCTGTGCAAACGAACGCGATCGCGAACAGCACACCGACGGCGCCATAGGCGCCAAGCACCGTGAGCAGCACGCCGACGACGCTCATGGTTGGGTCACTCGGACATCACAGTTTCCAAGACACATATTTGATCTCCGTGTATTCATCCATGACGTGGTGGCCACCTTCACGTCCGATGCCCGAGCGTTTGACGCCGCCAAATGGCGCCTGGGCGGTTGATGGTGCGGCGTCATTGGCGCCCACGATGCCGTAGTCGAGCGCCTCCGCAACGCGCATGAGGCGCGAGGCGTCGCGAGTGAAGAAGTAGGCCGCCAGTCCATATTCGGTGTCGTTTGCGCGCTCGATGATCTCGCGTTCGTCGCCAAAGACTGCGAGGGCGGCCACGGGGCCAAAGGTTTCCTCGCGTGCCATGCGCATGTCTGTCGTCAGGCCATCGATCAACGTGGGCGCATAGAAGCGATTGGCAAGCCCGGCGAGTCGGACGCGCGAGCCACCCAGGTCCACCCTGGCGCCGTTTTCGCGTGCGTTTTCAACGTGTCCTTCGACCTTGTTAATGGCGGCATCATTGATCAGGGGGCCGACCTGCACACCTTCGCGTGTGCCTTCGCCAACGACGATGTCTTTCATGGCACGACCCAGTCGTGCGCGAAAGGCGTCATAGACTCCCGCTTGCACATAGAACCGGTTCGCGCAGATACAAGTTTGGCCTGCGTTGCGAAACTTGCAAGCCATGGCTGATTGTACGGCGAGCTCGATGTCCGCATCATCGAAGACAATGAACGGCGCGTGTCCGCCAAGCTCCATCGAGATGCGCATTACGTTCTTTGCGGCTTTCGCCACGAGGAGTTGGCCAACCGCAGTGGAGCCCGTGAACGACAGCTTGCGCACGCGCAGATCATCGGTGAGCACGTTGCCGATCGTTTCTGGATCACCGGTCACGATGTTGATCACCCCAGCGGGGATGCCGGCCTCGCATGCAAGTTCACCGATTGCGACTGCCGAGAGCGGGGTCTCCTCCGAGGGTTTGATCACCACGGTGCAGCCGGCGGCGAGCGCCGGGCCGAGCTTTCGTGTGATCATTGCGGTTGGGAAGTTCCATGGCGTAATGACTGCGCAGACACCAACGGGTTGGCGGAGCACGAGGATGCGCTTGTCGGCATGGGAGGCGGGAATGATCTCGCCGTACACGCGTTTGCCTTCTTCTGCCGACCATTCGAGGAAGGAGACGGCATATGCGATTTCGCCTCGGGCTTCCGCGAGGGGTTTGCCTTGCTCAAGGGTCATGAGTCTTGCGAGGCGATCGGTATCACGTCGCATGAGTCTCGCTAGGTCACGGAGCAATGTGGCGCGCTCATGCGCGGGACGGTGTGCCCAAGCCGGCTTGGCGAGGGCGGCGGCGTCGATCGCTCGCGTTGTCTCGGCCTGACCGACATTGGGGACGTGTGCGATGACCTCGTCGTTTGCAGGATTGGTTACTGCGAACGTGGCGCCGCTGTCAGCGTCGATCCATTGGCCGTTCACAAGGTTCTTGGTCTGCACGAGCTTGATCCTGAATGCGGTGGCGCCGATGTCTTGAACGACCATGCATTGTAGGGGCATGGGCAGGCAACCACATCAAGCGTTCGGGGTTGAACATTTGTCGTGGCATACGCCCAGAAGGCGCGCGACATCGGCGTGCTGTGGTTCGGTGCGAAGAGCTTGTGGCGTGCCCACCTGGACGACGCGGCCTCCCTGGAGCACGGCGAGCCGATCGCCCACGGCGAAGGCCTCATCAGCGTCGTGGGTGACATAGATCGTCGTCAACTTCTTCGATTTGCACAGGTCACGGATCTCAGTGCGCAGTTCTCGGCGCAACGGCGCATCGAGGCTCGAGAGCGGCTCGTCTAGCAGGAGCAGTCTCGGTTGCGTCACGAGGGCTCGCGCGAGTGCGATGCGTTGCTGCTCGCCACCACTCAGCGCGCCGGGTCGCGCTGTAAGGAGCGGTCCGACATGCATTTGTTGAGCGATCGCGGCGATCCGAGCGTTTGCGTCCGCGTGCGAGAGATGCTGCCTCGAGAGGCCAACGCGAATGTTTTCTTCTGCGGTCAAGTGAGGCCAGAGTGCAAGGCTCTGGAAGCACATCGCGACGCCTCGGCGTTCGGCGCGCACTTGCGTGACATCTTGTTCACCAAAGCGCACGCGGCCGGACGTGGGTTTCAGAAGGCCTGCGATGATGCGCAGGAGTGTCGATTTTCCACAGCCGCTCTGGCCTAGCACGCAGAGGATCTCACCTGGCGCCAGCGAAAGCGTGACGCGATCGAGGGCGGGGCGTGTGCCAAACCGCTTCGTGAGTTGTTCCAGGTGCAGTGCGGTCAAGCGTCTGTGCTCAATGTGCAGCGGTGGGGGCGGTGCTCGTTTGCGCTTTGGGTTCAGCAGGCGTGGCGCGGTCCGGTGTCTTGGCATTGTCCCATTCGAACCGCACGGTGAGGTCGAAGGCGCGTTCAAACATGTCGCGTTTTCGATGGGCGCCCCAGAGGTCGGCTCGCGGATCGGTCGCGGCCTGGACGCGGACGATGCAGTGCGGCGGCGCAAGCTCGACTGACACATCGGTGACCGCTTGGCTCTGCGTGCGATCCAGCCCGTCGGTCATGCGCAGGATGCCGCCCAATGCCCAGAGTGCCCGATGCTCCTTGCGCGGCAACGCGGCGACGGCTTCATGCTTTCGTTTCGGTAGGCCTTTTCGGTGGTAGCGGGCGATTGCAGCGATGAACCGCGTGTCCGATTCATCAAAGCCTTCCAAGTCGCTATTGGCGATGAGGAAGTAGCTGTGTTTGTGATGGCCCTTGTAGGTGACGAAGTAGCCAACGTCGCGCAAGAGTGCAGCAGCTTCCAACAGCATGCGATGGCGTGGTGTGCCCCATGGGACAGGCTTGTCCAAGGCTTCGAGCTGGGCCTTGACCTGATCAAAGACGGACAACGCAAGTCGAGCAACGTGTTCGCTGTGCGCTTGCTCGAAGTTGCAGCGGCGGCCAAACTCGATCACCGAAGCGCGGCGCTCTTCAGTTGGATCTTCGGGCGCGAGCGGACTTGGGCCAAAGAGCTGTTTGAGCGCGTCAAGGATCAGGCCATCTCGGACGCCCCGGTCATGCACGCGCAGCACGTTCACATTGAGACTGCGCATCACTTCTTCAACGATGACCAGCCCGGGAACAATGATCTCAGCACGATCGGCACTGAGTCCGCGGACATGCTTGCGCTCATCGGCGGTCATGGCTCGCAGCCAATCGATGGTGTGTCGCACGTCGGCGCGCGTGAGTTCATAGCCACGGATCGATCGAGCAATGGGAGGCTCTGCGCGCCGAGCCTTGGGTGTTGCGATTGCGGCTCGGGCGATGGAGATGCCGGCGAGCGTCGTGAACGTGCCGCCCGTGCCAATCATGACATGTTGCGTGGCGCGTGGCTTGCGCAGCACTTTGCGAAGGGCGTCGCGTGCTGCGGTCGTCATGCTCTCATACCCGGCGCTGTCGGCCAGGTCTGCGGGCCCGAACCGATCGGCAAGGCGCACGGCGCCGAGCGGCACTGATTCGATGTGCTCGATCACGCCGCCCGTCGAGAGCACGATTTCCGTGCTCCCGCCACCGATGTCGACCACGGCGGCATTGAGGTGTGCGAGGTCGAACGCGTGTGCGACGGATTCGTGGGCGAAGCGGCCTTCTTCGGCGCCAGAGATAATGCGCACTGTTCGGCCCGTGCGCTCGCGGACCATGTCGATGAACATCCCACGGTTGGGAGCATCGCGTACTGCGGCGGTGGCCACGAGTTCGATGGGGTCCGCGCCATATCCTTCTGCGATCTTCACCAGCTGCTGGACGACGTCGGCCGCCTGCAGCATGCGCTCGCGTGAAAGGGAGCGGTCGGCGGCCACGCCGCGCGCGAGGCGCACGTTCTCCTTTTCGTCGGTGAGCAATCGGTAGGCGGAGGGCGAGGACCCTTGCGCGACGATCAGTCGAACGCTGTTGGAACCGATGTCGATCGCGGCGACGCGGCGCGCGACAGCTTGCCCGTCGTCGGCGCCATTGTGATCTGGGGCCTTCGGTCGTTTGTCGGCTTCGCCCACGGTGTGCCAATCCCCTCGGGCTTCAGTGCGTGTGCGGCAGCGCCTGCCACCCGTTCACTGTAGCACGTCAGCTGCTGACAGCGGGGGCGTCAAATCCAACACGCACCTGATAGGCCCCAATGGCGGGCGGTGAGACTCGGGGATTCTGCACGGAGATCACCTGGCCTGTCTCCAATCGGGTGAACACGGACCCAAACTGCGACGCTGCGAGTCCGTACTTGGGCGCGTGGCTGGAGAAATGCTCCGGGTAGGAGACGGATGCGGTGCCGATCCTGCCAGCGGCGACGATGACGTTGTCAAACGAGACCGAGGTATCGCTTCGTCCGAGCACCATGAGGCGTTCGAGCATCTTGGATTGGTCGATGCCGGCGCCGTTTTCATCCGGGAAGCCATTGATGGGGTTCTCTGCCGAGGCGCCGACGTAGATTGCCGAGTCCATCATCGCGGTGGCCTGGATCGTGCCGACATTTTCGGTGGCGTAGAACTGGGACGCGAGCAGAGCACCGCGGATGTCGAAGAGGTTGACCGATGTGTCGGTCGCCGAGCCTTCGAACCAGACGCGGGAATTGATCACGTCGCCTTTCACAACGACTTGGTTCGCGCTGTTGAACCGGAAGTCTTGCCCCTCGACATCGCCATCCACCACCATCAGTTCGGTGTGGCGTGTGAAGAAGTCGCCCAAGAAGCTGCCATTGACATTGATTCGACCAGTGCGGCCCAAGAAGAGGTCGCCCACCCAATCGCCCACCGTCACTGTGCCAATCAGGCCATTGATCGAGAGCGTGCCTTCACGCGCGTCGCCTGTGCGGACGAAGCCAACATCGCCTGCAGTCTGGATTGATGAATTGCGCAGCATGCCATCAAGCTGGATGGAGCCAAATTCGGATCGGGCGGTCATGTCGACATCAGTGACATCGCCGGCGACCCAGAAGCGATCCATGCGTGCGGGCGCGCCTGGGTCATTGATCATGATGTTGACGCCGCGCAGATCGCCCGAGTCGTCCGCGCGCCGGTCGCCACTCAGCACGAGTCGTCCGACCTGGCCTTGCACGTCCAGGATGCCGCCGTTCCATGACCAGGCTTCGATGCCCTTGGTGAGTTCTGCGCCAATGGTGAGAGAAGCTGCTTGGAGGCGATTTGCAGAGAGGGAGGCCATGCTGCCGGCGATGTTTGCTTCCCACTGGGTGATGTCGCCACCGACGCGAATCTGACCGACGCCCGCGGTCGCATCCCAAGTGGCGTTGTTGATGTCGCCGGCAATGCGCGCCCGACCCAAGACGCCAAAGCCGCCCAAGCCAGCTCCGTTCAGGTTGAGCGAGACGTTGAAGTCGCCATCGAGGCCGCGGCCGCCCTTGGTCTGCAGGTCGACGATCATGGGCGCGCGCACCATCCACGCCTCTGGCGTGGAGTTTTCCCATTCCGCGGCGCGCAGGGTGCGAATCGGATCGTCGCTGAGGAGAGAGGTTTGGTCAACGCGGTTGAAGCGAGCTGAGAGGTAGTTCCCCTCAGGCGATGCCGAGTTCCCGACGCGGAACTCCGTGGTCTTGACGAGTCCATCAACGCGCAGCGATCGGGCGCCACCGGTGGCAATCACGTCGCCCGACAAATCGCCACGGACGCGCAGGGTGTCGACAAATCCGCTTGGGATATAGATGGCGACTGCATCGTCGAGCTTTCCATCGCCATCTATGTCGTCTTCAAGCTGGGTGCCGCCCGGCAACACGACATCGTTGATGTCCATGCCAAGCACGGACCCGCGCAGGTTGATTTGGCCAATGTGCGCACTCGAGACGATGAATGCCAGATCGTGGCTATCAGGCCGTGCGTCCTTGAGCACGCCGACTGAAGTTGCGCCGCTGATCTCGATCGCCAAGCGTCCAACGGATGCGCCCTCGCGAATTGTGATCGATTCGATGCTGCGGCCGGCGCCGAACTTGACCTTCAGCATGCCGGCGAGGTCCTCGTTCGTGCCTGCATCCAGGGCGTACAAGCGGACGCCGACACCGGCGCGCGGGTTTGAGACGACGGCGGTGGCCGCGACTTCGAGCGATTCGAAGGGGGTTGCGGTCAAGCCGACAAGCGTTGCGACGCGCTCGATTTTGAGCAGATCTTCAGGGGTGATCTGGTTGTTGACGACATCACCGGCATCGAGCACGGGGACTTCGTTGAATGCGCCGTTTTGGCTGCTTGCGTTAACGATGTCGCGGTTCAGCGTGAGCAGGTCAAGGATCTCAAAGCCCTGCGCGTTGACGATCTCGGCGAAGACGGTGAAGCCGCCATTCTGATTGTCGAGGTTTGAGCTGTTGTCGTTGAGGTTGAAGAACCACTCATTGGTTGCGGAGTTGGGGTTGCCGCCCAGCTTCGCCATGGCGACCGTGCCGCGCAGGTTGGAGATGCCGGGCTCGTTTTGTACCGCGGGATCTTGCGGGATGCGTTGAAAGCCGGGCTCGGCAAAGAAGCCGCCACCCTGGATGACGAAGTCATTTACGAGACGATGGAAGAAAGAGCGATCCCACACGCCGCGGTTGGCATAGACCATGAAGTTGGCCACAGTGAGCGGCGTTTGGTCGCGGAAGAGCTCGATGTCGATCGCGCCGAGATTCGTGGTCACGCGCGCGATGGGATTGCCCGCGGTCGACTCGGTGTAGATCAGTAGTGTGCCGCCTTCGATGCCATTGCCGGTTGCCAAGCCCGGGCCATTGAACTCGGCGTCGAGCCTGCGGCCGCCTGTGTCGCGGATGCTGTCACCGTCGACGCGAATGCCGTAGGCGGTGTCGGCTTCCAGCGCGTCGGCTTCGATCCGGATTTCTCGGGTTGCTGCGTCATAGCTCACGGTGGCATTGAGGACGTTGTCGTCGTCAGTGCCGAGGATGCCGTCAGCGCCGCGCCCGAGGAGTTGAACGGATTGATTGTCCACGCTGCCTGCGACCAGATCGGCGGTCACGTGCATGACGACCAGCCCGCGGTTGTCGGCCTCGACCAGGTCGATGCAGGGGATCAGCCCCGTGCTGAGCAGGAGGCGTGGCTCGAGAGATTCGACGATCGGCGGCACGCGATGGGTGCGAGGCGATCGGCTGGATCCGGTCTTACGGCGTTTGGTCACGGCTTTTTGCTTTCTCAGAACATCCCCGTACCGGCGGCCCAAAGGGCCCCGCTCCGGCTGCAGTATGAGCCAGAACCCCTTGTACGGCAAGAGCTTCCGCCGGTTCGATCGATTCCGATGAGGCGGGTCGTGCCGCCTGGATGGGTCAGCGGGGGGCTTCGCCCGAGGCGCCGGCAACCCTGGCAAAGACTGGCAGTTGCGTGAACTGCGCGCCCTGGGAGATGACAGCGACATTCTCGACGAACCCAGGGGCAGCGCCCTCCTTTACCCGGAACACGCAGGTGACGTCGAACTCGCCGCCTCGCCCATCTGGTGTTGGGACGACGCGAACCACGTCGGCGACGAGCGGCGAGGCCTGGCCATCAAACCCCGACAGCTCAATGGAGAGCTCGGGCGTTTCGCCGGGCAATGTGCGCGTGCGCTGCAACTGGAATGTGCGCTCGATGCCCGGTCCGCCTGGCTCAACGGTGTTGAGGAGCAAGTAGTCCTCGTGCGGGCGCCAGCTGACGGGTTGTGCATCAAGGACGCGACGCAGTGTCTTGCCCGTGACGGTCATCGCAATCATCGGCGCTTCGGGATGATCGGTCTCGATCACCAGTGCAGGCAGGGCCATCCCATGTGCCGCGTCCTGGCCCAGGTCGTATTGAATGACATAGTTGTTGCGCGGCTCGTCCTTTACCGGATCAAAGTCCTGCAGCATGGGCGGCTGGCCCTGCACGGCAAGCACGCGGAATGGACGTTGATCAATCGATTCGGCAGTGATGTTTCCTGTAACGTCTGCGATGCGCGGTGAGGCGCCCTTGTTCAACTGAATGGCATACCCGCAGGTCGCTTGGCAGACGAATGAGTACCAGTTTCGCGGCTTCTCAACGGTTTGGATCCGGAACTGCTTGGTCCAACCATGGACATAGGGCTCTGGGTTGTGTTCGATGACCAGTGTCGTGCTGCCGTGGGCGGGCACCACCGGGTTCATTGGATCGATGGTCGTGCATTTGCAGCCGGTCACGATCTTTTGAATGGTGAGTGGTTCGTCACCTTCGTTGTGCAGTTCGAGGGTTGTGACCAGTCCCTGGTCCAGGCGGATGTATCCAAGCTGCACGGGCTGCTCGCCCACGGAGAAGGGGGGGGCGTCGGGGTCAAGGGGTTCGGGCTTCAATTGCACTTGTGCGAAGGCACCGGTGGGGCTCATCGCCACCAGGAGCAACGTCATCACACCGAACCAAGTCTTCCGAGCCATTCCCATCCCCAGCATTGCAAGACCTCCATCGGGGCTGATCGCCCATTGCCAACGGTACCACCAGCATCGAGCCTGGTGGCACCAATCGCCCTCAAAGGCTCCATGCGTGGACCCCTACCGCCCCACGAAGAACTGTTTGATCCGATGGACGGTGACTTGGCGCCCCATCGCGGCGATCGACTCGGTGAGCGGAATCTCCTTCGGGCAGACCTGCACGCAGTTTTGGGCGTTGCCACAATCCGACACGCCACCTGGGGCTGAGAGAGCGTCGAGTCGTTCCTTCTTCAAAGTTGCCCCGGTGGGCTGCATATTGAAATATCGGGCTTGCGAGATGACGGCGGCACCGACGAAGGCTTTGTCCCAATCCTTGGCGTCTTCTTCGAGCGTGTACTGCGGGCAGGCCTCGAGACAGCAGCCGCAACTCATGCATTCACTGAGCTTGTAGCGAATCTGCTGCTCATCGGGCTTCTCCTTTGGCCCGGCGCCAAGTGCGTAGGTGCCGTCGATCGGGACCCAGGCGGAGGTGCGTTTGAGGGTTGCGAACAAGCGGGCGCGGTCGACCCAGAGGTCGCGGATCGTCGGGAACTTGGTCATGGGTTCGAGCGTGATGACATCGCCATTGTTGGGGGCGTAGTCATCAATGAGGCATGAACAGGCCTGGCGCACTTTGCCATTGATGACCATGGTGCATGAGCCGCAGACCTCTTCCAGGCAGCCCGCGTCATAGGCGATTGGTGTGGTGCGTCGTCCGTCGCGGGTGACTGGATTGGCGGCGATGTGCTGCAGGCAGGAGATCACGTTTGCGGAGCCTGAGCCTTCGCTGCCCGAGGTCACCGGCACGTCGAATTCTTCCCACCGAACATTCTTATTGTGCCCATCTGAACGCTTGATGCGAAAGCGCACGGTGCGCGAGCCGCTGGGCGGCTTGCTCCGTCCGGTGGATGCGTCCATTGCGGTCTGGGTGCTTGCGATCGTCGCGGCTGTCGTCGCAGCTGTGGCAGCTGCTGCAATCGTTGCTGCATTGCTCATGAGGCACCTCCCGCACCCGCGCCCACGGGCTCATTCTTCTTTGTCGATTGTGATCCGGACGGCGTGCCCTTGGACTTTGCTTTGGAGTAATCCCGAACGCGTGGGCGCACCAAGCCAATCTCCACGTCTTCGTAACTGATCTTTGCTTGCTTGGTTGCCGGATCAAAGGTTGCGATCGTCGTCTTCAGGAAGTCCTTGTCATTGCGATCCGGGTAGTCCGGGCGATAGTGCGACCCGCGAGACTCCTTGCGCAGCAGGCCACCGCGCAGGATGGGATCGGCCAGGATGAGCATGTCGCCCACCGCGCGAGCCCAGGTGAGGTTCTGGTTTGACCAGCCACTCGTGTCGGCAAGGCTCATTCGTTCGTAGCGATCGTTGAGGGCGGCGAGTCCATCGAGCGCCCGTTGGAGACCCGCCTCGTCTTTGACCACGGTTGACTCGCGCGTCATCAGGTCGCCCATGTCTTTGGCGATGACATAGGGGTTCTCATCGCCCGAGCGCGAGGTGAGGGCCGCGATCTTCTCTTCTTCGCCCGCGACGCCCGCGTCGTAGATGCGCTGCTCGCGCTGCGCGGCGGCGTCGTCAGCGCGGCGCGTGACAAAGTGCACAACGGATTGACCGCAAAACAAGCCATCGAAGATGCAACTGAGGAGGGCATTGGCGCCGAGGCGCGTGCCGCCGTGGAACTGATAGTTGACCTCGCCAAAGGCGTAGAGCCCGTCGATGTTGGTCATCATGTTGTTGTCGGCGTTTTGATCCAGGCCGCATGCCGGGCGTTTGGCCGGATCCCAAGCGCGCCGCAGATCGAAGCTCGCATCGCCACGCTTGTACTGTTCATAGTCGGCGCCGGGGGTGTAGGTGGTCCATAGGCCGCCCATGGAGTAGTGCACGCCTGGGAAGATTTTCATGGGCAATTCCGTGGGGTCTTCGCCCACGAACTTGCGGTAGATCTCGAGGATGCCGCCCAGCTTGCGCTCGAGTTCATCTTTGGGCTTGTGCGTGAGGTCGAGGTAGACCATGTTGCCGCCGCCCACGCCGAAGCCATCGCGGCAGACGGCGAAGATCTCGCGCGTTGCAATGTCGCGCGGGACGATGTTGCCGTATGCCGGATATTTCTCTTCAAGGATGTACCAGCGCTGATCGGTTGGAAGCTTGCGCGGATCGATACCGGGTGTTGGGTGCGGCGCCCACTGGCCATCCTTCTTGACCGCTGGCACCCATACGCGCCCGCCTTCGCCACGGGCCGATTCACTCATGAGGCGCAACTTGTCGGCGCCGGGAATCGCGGTGGGGTGGACCTGGATGAACTCGGGATTGCCGTACTTCACGCCGTGTTGGTAACAGCGGCTCGCGGCGGCGCCGGTACACATGACGCTGTTGGTGCTCTTGCCAAATACAAGCCCGGGGCCACCGGTCGCGATGACGACGGCGTCGGCTCGGAATGCGCGGACCTGCATGGTGCGCAGATCCTGGGCGACGATGCCGATGCAGCGTCCATCAGATTCGTCGATGATGGGCCGCAGGAATTCCCAGAACTCGTACTTGGTGACTTTGCCCTCGGCTTCGTAGCGGCGTACTTGTTCGTCGAGGGCATACATGAGCTGCTGCCCGGTGGTTGCGCCAGAGAAGTGGGTGCGTTTGTACAAGCTGCCGCCGAAGAGTCGCAGCGCACGTTGGCCTTCACTTGTCCGGTTGAAGGGCACACCCATGCGATCGAGCAGGTCGATGATCTTGGGCGCCCAGTGGGTCATTTCGTAGACGGGCGGTTGATGCTGGAGGAAGTCGCCGCCGTAGAGCGTTTCGTCGAAGTGCTCAAACTCTGAGTAGCCCTGCTGGCGGGCAACCTCGTTGCACGCATTGATTCCGCCCTGCGCGCAGACTGAGTGCGACCGTTTGACCGGTACCAGGCTAAAGAGGTCGACTGCAAGCCCGGCTTCGGCGACACGCACCGTGCCTGCGAGTCCGGCCAATCCGCCGCCCACGACGATCACGCGCTGTTGGTTCGAAGGATGTGCCATTACTGCGCTTCTCCTTCCGCGTGCATTGGCGCATTGGCTTGTGTGCTGAGGACTGGGCCGGTTTCCGGTTGTGTGTCGACAAGCATGGAGTGCGCCGGCGTGCCGTGCAGCGCCATTTCGATTTCACGTGCGCTGTCATAGTCGAGGGCGAGGAACCCTGCGAGCGAGCTCCATGCGGCGCCCATGAGTGCGAATCCCAAGACCGCGCACACCACGCCCCAGCGCCGCTGTGCTTTCTCGGTGATGGTGAGGCCCCATGTGATTGCTGCGGTCCAGAGGCCATTGGCGAAGTGGAAGACAAGTGCTGTGACGCCTGCGAAGTAGCCGAGGGCGACGAATACGCCGCCGATCGACCACGCGCCGGCATGCCCGCGCAGTGCCGCAGCGAGGGTTGAACTCGCGTGTGTGTGGCTCCATGGCTCGCCATTGGGCTGGAGGAAGGTCCATCCCCAGCGCAGTGTGCCGATGTGGTAGACGATGAAGAGCACGCCCAGATAGCCTGTCAAGCGTTGCAGTGCGTAGCGCGTGTTCCCGCCGTACTTGTAGCGCGCCATGTTGTTCTGGCCACTTCGGGCATAGATAATCCCGAGTACGGCGTGGAATGCGATCGACAACCAGAGCGTCCACTCGATGAGCACCAGGAACGGCATGTTGTTGATGAATGAGACTTCGTGCTGAAAGGTGCCCACCTGGCGTGCGAGGAGTTCGCCCGCCTGGCCCGCCTCGACGACGCCATCGGGCGCGCGCAGTGTGTCAACGGCACGTTTGTTGATTGCGCCCCAGACGATGGTTGAGTTCGTCGTGAGGTGCGCGATGAGGAACAGGCCAATCGGCACGATGCCGGTCAGGCTATGCAGCCGACGCAGCAGGTAGTGATGCCGATCCATGAACGATTCGTTCGTGCTCACGGTTCACGCTCCGCTTCAAGTTGTGGCGCCGGGTGGTGGTGGGGGCGTCGCGCCCCCTGCGCCGCCCTGCGCTTGTTGCTGCATCGCCATCTGCATGAGTTCAACGAATCGACTGCGCAGTTCGTGCAGCACGGAGGCGAGGTCGTCCGCCTCCTCTTTGGTGATGTTGCCCTTGGTCTTCTCTTCGAGCACAGCAAGCATGTCGATCATGTACTGGGCGTAGTAGGGGTCGAAGACCGCGCGGCCAGACTTGTCCGCGACGCCTCCCATATACATGAGGGCTTGCGATGCAAACATGCCGACGACGGCTCGGAAATCGGCTGGCGGCATGCCGCCCGGGCCGACGTCGCCCGAGGCCTCCTGGCGGGCCGCCTCTTGCTCTTGGAGCTTCTGCTTCTCCGCCTGCGCCTGACTCTTCCAGTCTGAGTCAACGATGATCTTGGGCGTTTCGCCTGCTTCGTCCGCCACTGCTGCCCCCTCTGAATAGGACCAAGAGTGTATGCCATCGGCAGGCATCGGGCCGATACCCCTCAAATCATGCCCACCCGCTACGATCAAATGCCTATGCACGCGCGTTCCGCGATCCATCTCGGCGCTTCGGCAGCGCTCCCCGTGCTGGCGGTCGCGTCCTTGCTCTCTGCCTTGGTCGGGTGCGGATCAGGACGATCTTCAGCCCAGCCGGCGTTGCGATTGACCCCGCAGGACTTCGCCGCAGCCCCATCAATAGCCAATCAGGGTCAGGCAGCGGTGACGGCGACCCCCGTGTCGGTGTCTGGCTCGGCAGTCACACCCGGTGAGGCGATCCTTGTCGTCGGAGATCAGGGAGCCGCCAGCCCGTGGGCGGCGCGGAGCGTCCCGGCGCCCGCGAAGTTCGCTCCGGTCACGGCGCCTGGCGCGACAAGCCAAGCCCAGCCCGCCCTGGCTGCGGCCCCTCCAGCCCCGGCGGCGCCGCCTGCGGGGGCGCTCGTGGTGGACCAGATGGTGGGGGAGATCAATGGCAAGCCGCTGTATGCCAGCGACTTTCTGCAGCCACTTGATGCGCGACTGCGCGCGGAGGCGCAGCGCCTGAGCCCGCGCGAGTGGCTGCAATCGACGGCGCGGACCGTTCACGCAGCCTTGATCGACCAGGTGCGCGACGAATTGCTGCTCGCGGAGTTCTATGCAAGCCTGAAGCCTGAGCAGCGCGCCGGCGTGCTTGCCTACATCCAGCGCCTGCGCACGAACATCGTCAGCCAGAATCTGGGCGCTGAGGCGCTTGCTGACGAGCGTTTGCGCGAGCGCGAAGGTCTCACCATCGAAGAGAAGGTGAAGCAGGAGTCCGAGCGGCAGCTCATCTTGGAGCAGCTTCGCCGGGAGGTGTATTCGCGCGTCGTGGTGTCGTACCGCGACATCGAGCGGTATTACGAGACGCACTTCGACGAGTTCAATCAGGCGCCGTCGATCAAGCTGCGCGTGATTCGCGCGAACCCGGACGATGCGGATGCTGTGGCACGGGCGCTCCTGGACAAGCCTTTTGCAGAGGTCGCGGCGCAGTACACGAAGTACAACACGAGCGAGCAGGGATTGCTTGTGGTGTCTGAGCCAGCTGCTGGTACGGCGCCGGTGTTCTTTGGGCCGCAGCAGCTCAATGATCCTGCCCAGGCGCTTGGCGTGGGCGAGACTGTTGGCCCGATTGGCTACGCAGGCGACGAGTGGTGGATCAACTACGAAGCGTTAGAGCGCAACGCGCGCACGCTGTACGAAGCCCAGGACGATATCGAAGCGCAGCTGCGCCAAGAGCGTTTCCAGGTCGAGCAGGATCGATTCTTCGGGGAGATGTTGGAGCGAGCGCGCATTTCCGATCTTGAAACGATGGTTCAGCGCATTGTCGAGTTCGCCGCGGTGCGCTACTTGCCCAACGCGGGCCAATGAGCATCGTGCGCTCCATGCTTGGGTCACTTCGCAGCACGTCTGCATCGCATCGTGATCGGTTGGGACCGACGGGTGAGCGGCTGGCGGCTCGTGCACTCAAGCGTGCTCGGTATCGAGTGCTCGAGCGCAATTGCCATATCGCAGGTGGCGAGCTCGATCTCGTCTGCTTGCACCCTGACAGGCGTACGATTGTCATTGTGGAGGTGAAGGCTCGGCGCATCGGCGATGCGGTGGAGCGCACCGCGCCGCTTCCCGAAGCACAACTCCACGCCCACAAGCGCCGCCAGTTGCTTCGGTTGACGCAGCTCTTGGTGCGTGCGCGCGGCTGGAGCCATCACCCGATCCGCATCGATCTCGTTGCCATCGACATGCCCGAGCGCGGCAAGCCCGCGATTCGACACCACGAAAACGCCGTCACGTTGAACGATCAATAGTCGGCAAGAGTGCGTCGAGCGTGGGTGGCGGCTTGTTGGGGTCTAGCTCGAGTGGCACGATGACGGAGAACATCGATCCGCGTCCGACTTCGCTGACGAGTTGCAACTCAGCCTGAATCATCTCAGCAAACTGTTTGGCGATCGCGAGGCCTAGGCCCGTGCCGCCCGCCTGGCGTGTGTGTCCGCCTTCGAGTTGGCGGAAGCGTTCGAACACGGTTGCGTGTTGGTCTTCGGGGATGCCGGGCCCGGAATCGAGCACGCTGATGCGTACGCGCACCTTTCCATCGCCCGCGACCAGGCGCTCGGCGCGCAGGGAGACATCGCCACGTTCGGGGGTGAACTTCACGGCATTGCTCAAGAAGTTGAAGACGATCTGTTGCAGTTTTTGGGCGTCGGTATTCACCAACGGCAAATCGGCGCCGGGCTTGCCCGCATGCGCGGGGAGCGTGCCCGAGCCCAGTTGCACGCGGAGCTCGATGCGTTTTTTCTCTGCGAGTGGGCGAATGAGCGCGACGAGACCTTCGCAGGTTTCGGCCACGTTCATAGGCGCCACGTGGAGCTCCATTCGTCCTGCGTCCAACTTCGCCATCATGAGCAGTTCGTTGATCATCTCGAGTAGCGAACGTCCCGCGGAGACGATGTGGTCCGTGTAGCGTTTGCGTTTTGTGAGCTTCGTTACAATTGTCGCATCAACATCGTCCTGCTCAGCTGATTCGATGTCGGACTCAGCAATGTCGCGCAAGATCTCGGCAAAGCCAATGATCGAGTTCAGTGGCGTGCGCAGTTCGTGGCTCACGCTCGCGACGAATTCGCCTTTCATTTTTGCGGCTTCGTAGAGGGCGATGTTTGCCTCTGCCATTTCAGTGAGTTTCAAGTCGAGGGATGCGTTGATCGCGCGGAGTTGGTTTTGTTGCTCGGTGAGGACCGTGAGCATCGCGTTGAAGGTGTCGGAGAGCTGCTCGAACTCGTCGCCTGTTGCGATTTGCGATCGGACGGCGGTGTCGCCGGCGCGGACAAGGTCCGCCGTGTCGCGCAGCTTGCGCACGGGGCCAAGGATGATGCGTTTTGTGATGAGATAGAACACGGCGATTGCAAACAGAGAAGCGCCGAGTCCCGCGCCGACGAGCAGCAGGCGATCGGTAAACACCTGTCCGGACGCGCCTGCTGAGGCTCGATGCACAACCACAACGCCGCGGAGCGCGCCGGTGTCATCGCGCACCTCGCGCGCCACGCTGTAGCGGCGACCATGTTCGGTCCATAGCGCCTCGGCATGTTCCAGTTCGGCGGCGCGTGTGGCGTCATTCGTCTTGCGTTTGGCATCGCGCTCCTGGAGCGAGCGCCGTGCGGCGGCCTCGAAGCGCTTGTCATTTGTCGCGTCGAAGGGCGCGTCCATCCATCCCCTCGTGTCATACAAGGTGATGGTGACTTCGCTGCCCAGCATTGTCGTGACGCGCTGGCCATCTTCAAGGCGGGCGTTGCCATTGAGCAGTTCCTCACCCCAGGCTCTGGCAAGCTGACGCGAGGCCTCGCGCTGGGCATCGTCCACGACGACGCGCATGCGCACCCAGGGCACGACGAGCGCTGCGGCGACGATCACCACGACGGCCAATCCGAACAGCAGCAAACACTTGTTGGCAAGTGAGATCCCGCGCGCCATGAGCGCACAGTCTAGCTTGAGCGACTATTCCCCTTCATCGCTTGAGAAAGCGCCGCCACGCCTGGGGGTATCGCCGGGCCGAGCCCATTCGATATCTGGCGCATCGCCCCACATCATCTCGAGGTCGTAGAAGGCCCTGGTGTTGGGCTCGAAGATGTGAACGATGACATCCACCAGGTCGAGCACCCGCCAGTCGGCGCGGTGTTCGCGCAGGTTGTGGTGCGCGGCTGGGAAGCCCTGTTGCTCACCCAGTTCTGCGACATCCTCGCCGGTCGATTTCATCTGCCGATCCGAGGTGCCAGATCCGATGACGAGGAAGTCAGTGATCTGGCTCTTTCCGCGCAGGTCGAGCACGAGTACGTCCGAGCATTTGTCATCGTGAAGCACGCGGGCGGCCTCGATGGCGAAGGCGCGGGCCTTGCCTTCAGCGTCGGCGCGATCGTTCTCGCCAGGGGCTGCCTGGGGGCGCGCCAGCCCCAGAAGCTCGCGATCGCGCCGTCGTCCGCGATGCGCTGCTGCGGGGCGGTTGCCTCCTCCATCGGCTCGCTCTTGATCTGGGCTTGGTGTCATGCGACGGGCAGCCTAGCAGATGCCATTTGCAGGTCCTGGGTGTCACTCGAGGCCAAACTCTTCGAGCCATTTCGCCACCTCTTGCTCGGTGAGCGCCTCGCGCGGGCGGACGGGTTGATTCGGGGTGTCACCGGCGGGCGCCCGGAGGCGCGCCAGAAACTGCTCGCTTGTGGCGACCCGCGCCCGTCGGCGCTGGGCGGCCCGTTGGATGCGGCGATCCGAACTCACGACCAGCAGCGACCTGGGGCCCGACTCTTGGGCGATGAGGCTCTCAAGCAATTCGTCGGCCTCTCGCCCGCCCCCGGCGAAGCGCACGGGGATCCCTGCGGTGGAGGCTCCGATCCAGCCGGGGGGCGTCGCTCCGTCGCAGACGATGGTGGTGCCGGGCTCGGCGAACCCGCTGGCCGCCAGGAGCCGGCCCAGGAGATTGATCTGTCCAGGCAGGTCGTCCGGGGGCAGTGGGAGGGGGCCGCCAGCTCCGGTGAGCCAGGGGTGGAGGAGGTTCATGAAGTCAATGAGGGCTCGCATGTGGGTCGCAGTATCGGGCGTGGCTCGACCCAGATCGACCTCGATTTGCAGGTCGGGGCCTAGATCCGCATACTATGCGGCTCGAACCGAGTCACCCGGCCGGCAACCAAGCACACGCGGGCGAGCCCAGAACGTCGTCCGCGAGAGGACCTGTATCAATCATGGCGATTCGTATTAAAGCGCGCGGCGGCGAGAGTGTTGAGCAGATGATGCGCCGCTTCAAGAAGATGTGTGAGAAAGAAGGTCTCACCAAGGACATCAAGCGCAAGGCTTTTTACGAGAAGCCTTCCGAGCGTCGTCGTCGCGCGATCCGCAAGGGCGGTCCGCGGCGCGCGGTGTCGGCACGCTGAGCTCACGTTGGTTCATCACTGGAAGCGCCGCGACAACGAGGTGATCGTGATCTCCTCCGGGCGCGTGTAAGCGATCACAAACATACGCCGCATTGCCGCGGCATGATCAAGTCGAAGAGGAGTTGGCCGTGAGTCATCTGCACACGCTTGCAGCATCGTTGCACCCTGTCTATTGGGTGGCCCCCGCGGGCGCGATCGCCGCCCTGTTGATGGCGTTCACGTTCTTCAAGAGTGTCATGTCGCGCTCGGAAGGCGAGCCTGACATGATCCGCATCGCCGCGGCAGTTCGTGACGGCGCGATGGCATATCTGACGCGGCAGTACAAGGTTGTTGCGGGCGTGTTTGTGGTGCTGGTGATCTTCCTTGGCATTCTGTTTGCGCTGAAGCTTCAGCCGGCATTGTCGATGCTGGGCGTGCCGATCGCAGGCTTGTTCTCCGGCTTGTGCGGATGGTTTGGCATGAAGATGGCGACGAACGCGTCTGCCCGCACGACCTTCGCTGCGAAGAACAGCCTGAACGAGGGCCTGACTGTCGCATTCCGCTCGGGCGCGGTCATGGGCCTGGTCGTCGTGGGCTTCGCGTTGTTCGATGCCTCTGCATGGTTTTTCATCCTCAACAACTTCACGGACTTTGGCATCACTGAGCTGACGACCATCATGCTGAGCTACGGCATGGGCGCGTCGACGCAGGCGCTGTTTGCTCGTGTGGGTGGCGGTATTTACACCAAGGCTGCCGACGTTGGCGCTGACCTTGTTGGCAAGGTCGAAGCCGGCATTCCTGAAGACGACGCCCGCAACCCGGCGACGATTGCGGACAACGTTGGCGACAACGTTGGTGACGTTGCCGGCATGGGCGCTGACCTGTACGAGTCTTACTACGGCTCGATCCTTGCGACGATGGCCCTTGGTGCGGCTGCTGCGGTGAGCTTCACGAGCGACGCGGCGGAGGCGACGCGCTTTGGCTTGCTGCTTGCCTCGGCGCCGTTGGCGCTGGCGGGGATCGGCATCTTCTGCTCGATCATCGGCGTGTTCACGGTGAAGGCGAAAGAAGGGGCGTCGTTCGCGCAGTTGCTCAAAGGGCTGCACAAGGGCGTCTATGTCGCCTCGGGCCTGATTATTGTTGCTGCGTTTGCGCTGCTGTGGTTCCTGCTTGGCAAGGAGGGCGGCGAGGGCGCGGCCCTGCCATTCCAATGGTGGGGTCTTGGGCTTTCGATCGTCGCGGGTCTGGTTGCGGGTCTCGTGATCGCTTACGCCACGGAGTATTACACGTCCTATGAGCATGCTCCGACGAAGCGCATTGCGCAGCAGGCTCTCACGGGTCCGGCCACGGTGATTATTGGCGGCATTGCTGAGGGCATGAAGTCCACCTGGGCGTCGCTGCTCACGGTTGTGATTGCAATCATCGCGGCGTTCAGCTTTGCAGGCGGTGGTGAGAACTTCCTCATGGGTCTGTACGGCGTGGGCATTGCCGCGGTGGGCATGCTGTCGACGCTTGGCATTACGTTGGCGACGGATGCCTATGGACCGATCGCGGACAACGCGGGCGGCAATGCAGAGATGACCCACCAGCCCCCGCATGTCCGTGAACGCACCGACATGCTTGATTCGCTTGGCAACACGACAGCGGCGACCGGCAAGGGCTTTGCCATCGGCTCGGCGGCGTTGACGGCGCTCGCGCTCTTTGCGGCGTTCATCCAGGTCGTGCAGGTGCAGATCGGCACGCAGGCGCAGACCTTCGGCGAAGGGAAGAACATCGCCCCGATGCACGCGGTCTATGAAGGCCATGGCAAGTTCGCGGTCAATACCGGGGGCGAAACCCTGGACGGCGCCATGCTCGATCGCACGGACAGCCATCTCGATGCGGTCGAGGCGCTCGTGGCGGGGAAGGACTATCCGGTTTCGTTCCATGGCGACAAGGAAATCGCGCTGAACGGCATGCAGGTCGAGGCTGTGCTGGCCTCGAAGAGCACCATCTCGGATGTGCTGCACTTCTATGACGTCTCGCTGTTGAACCCGAGCGTGCTGGGCGGCGTGTTCATTGGTGTGCTGCTGGCATTTCTGTTCTGCGCATTGACGATGTCGGCGGTGGGTCGCGCGGCATACGCGATGATGGGTGAGTGTCGACGCCAGTTCGGCTTCATCCGGGCGGCGCTGCGTGGGAAGGGCATGTCGGAAGCCGACGTGGCAAATCCCGACAACTGGCCACTGGATGGCGTCGATCACGAAGGCCATCACTATCCCGACTATGCCAATTGCGTGGCGATTTCGACGGCGGGCGCTCAAAGGGAGATGGTCATCCCGTCGGCGCTTGCGATTGCGGTGCCGATCGTTGTTGGCCTGGTGCTCTCGGTGCCGGGCGTGGTGGGCATGCTTGCCGGCGGGCTGACCTCGGGCTTCGCGGTCGCGATCTTCATGGCGAACGCTGGTGGAGCGTGGGACAACGCGAAGAAGCTTATTGAGTCTTACGGCAAGATCACGGCGGACCAAATGGTCGCGGGTGGCGCCGAGGCCTCGAAAGTGCCTGCGGAAGTGCGCGAGACCATTCTCGCCCGTGCGCAGGACGCGGTGAGTGCTGGGAAGGGCTCGCTGATCGTTTATGGCAAGGGCTCGGACGATCACAAGGCGACTGTCGTGGGCGACACCGTGGGCGATCCCTTCAAGGACACCTCGGGGCCGTCGCTCAACATTCTCATCAAGCTTATTTCGATCGTTTCGGTTGTGTTTGCGGGCCTGACGGTCAAGTTCGGTCCGCAGATCAGCGCCATGATGGGGCTGAACTAGCGCCGAGGCGATTGGGCCAACAATGTGTTAGAACGGCGTGGTATGTCCCCGCCCAAGGGCTCATTGCTCGACGTTGTGTCGCTGTTTGGCGTTTCGCGCGCGAACCGGATCGCGCGTCAGCGGCTGCGCGAGTTCTACATCAATGTGGCGCCCTGGTATGCCTCGGATGATCTTTGCAACGATCCAGCGGTGTTCATCGGAGGCTGCGGTCGGTCGGGCACCACGCTCCTGCGTGAGATGCTCAACCGGCATCCTGCGATCGCGTGCGGACCGGAGACGGCGTTCCTTTGTGATTTGATCAACCCAAGGCGCATTGCAGTTGAGTGGGAGCTTGATCCAAGTCGCGTTGAACGGATGGCGAAGGATGCCCCGTCACTGATCAGCTTCTGCGAGCGGTTCTTCCGAGCGCACGCTGAGCGGGAGAAGAAGCCCCGTTGGGCCGACAAGACCCCGCGCAATGTGCGCGCGCTGCCCAAGATCCTGTCCGCCTTTCCATATGGAAAGTTCATTCACTGCGTGCGCGACGGGCGCGATGTCGCTTGTTCGCTGCGCAACCACCCGCGCGAGACGGTGCGTCACGGCAAGGTCGTCGCCGCGCGTGTAAACCGACCGATTCGCAATGGCGCGATGCGCTGGTTCCACGATACGAGCGCCGGGATGGCTTTTCTTGCACACCCGCGCTGCTTGGAGGTGCGCTATGAGCGTTTGGTTACGGACACCGAAGCCGTCCTGCGCGAGGTGTGCACGTTTATCGAAGAGCCATTTGACGAGCGGATGCTCGTGGCGACGGGGACTTTGAGCGACGCATCACTGCGCTTGATGAACAATCGAAACGCGGATCAGCATGTGCAGCAATCGAGTTTGTCGCGTTGGCGGCGTGACATGACATTGAATGAGCGTCATGACTTCCACGCCGTGGCGGGAGAACTCTTGATTGCCTTGGGCTATGCCAAGGATGCGACGTGGATCCATGAACAAGCCACTGATGTGGGGCGCGATTAGACTAGGTGCTGCACGACCGTATGGCGCGGGCAGTTCACGAGGTGATCGTTGACCATGCCGACTGCCTGCATGAATGCGTAGCAGATCGTTGGGCCGACGAACGTGAAGCCAGATCGCTTCAAGGCCTTGCTCAGGGCGGTGCTTTGCGTTGTCGTCGCGGGGATCTGCTTGAGTGTCTGGAACTGATTGACGACGGGGCGGTCGTCAACGAACGACCAGAGCCAGGGCGCGAATGAACCTTCCCGTTCGATGACGTGTTGGGCCGCTCTCGCGTTCTTGCGAATGGCTTCGACCTTGAGCTTTGCGCGCACGATGCCAGGGTCATTCAGCGCCTCTGCGAGGGCGTTGTCCGTCAGGCGGGCACACCGGGCGATGTCGAAGTTGTGGAACCGTTTTCGATACCCTTCACGCTTACGCAGGATCGTGATCCACGCAAGCCCCGCCTGTGCGCCTTCAAGGCAAAGCATCTCAAACAGATGTCGATCGTCCCAGCTCGGCACGCCCCATTCCTCATCGTGGTACTGCACGTACAGAGGGTCGTCGCCACACCATGGGCATCGCTGTCTGGAGGAGGGCTTGGTCATCGTGCGTCCATCTCGCACATGCGTTGCACGCAGCGTTGAATGTCCGCGTTGCCGCCAGAGATGATGACGCCGATGTGCTGAGCCTTCACGGTGTCCTGCGCGCACTTTGCGACCTGCAGCAACCCTGCAAGCGCCAGTGCTCCAGTTGGTTCGACGACGAGGCGCAGTCGTTCCCAGATCAAGCGCATCGCTCGAACGATCTCATCCTCGGTGACGGTCATGACGTCGTCCACGTTTGCGAGCACGAGCGGAAATGTCCAACGTCCCAGGCTTGGCGTGCGTGCACCGTCCGCAATCGTGTCAGGATTGTGCACCGTGTGGAGTGTGCGAGTGCGAAAGCTGCGCGCTGCATCATCGGCGTTTGCGGGCTCCACGCCAATCACCTTGCAGGGTTGGCATACGCCACGTGCCGCGATCGCGCACCCGGACAGCAATCCGCCGCCGCCGACGCACACGAACAAGCGGTCTAAGTGCCCAACGTCCTCGAACAATTCCAGCGCGACGGTACCTTGGCCTGCAATGATGTGGGGGTGGTCATAGGGCGGCACGATCGTCAGCCCGCGCTCATGCGCGATGCGTGCCCCCAGCGCCTCGCGCGTTTCTTCGGTCCGGTCATACAGAATCACTTCGCTGGCGGGCCCGAGATATCCATTTGTTGCTTCCAATTTCACGCGCGGTGCATCGCGTGGCATGATGATCGTGGTTGGCACATGGAGCAGTCGGCCCGCCAGTGCGATCGCCTGGGCATGATTGCCCGACGAATAGGTCAGCACGCCGGCTCGCTTCTGCTCGTCTGAAAGTTGGGCAAGTGCGTTGTATGCGCCTCGGAATTTGAAGGCGCCAACACGCTGCAGATTCTCACACTTGAAACACACGCGAGCGCCAGTCATGTCATCAACGGTTCGGCTCGTGAGCGTGGGCGTATGGTTCGCAACGCCGTTGATGCGCTCCGCGGCAGCTTGTACGTCGGCCAATGCCACGGGGCTTGGAGGCGCATCTGGGTCATGCATTTGGTTCATTGCGCTGGTCCATCATGTGGGAACAAGAACCGTTCAATGCACTCATCTGTGCGCCAGACGTAGCGTTCGAGGGCCGTCTGCCGACCGGCGCTTCCCATCTGTGCGCGGAGGGAGGCATCTTTGGCCAATCGTTGCATTGCTTCCGCGATCGCTTCAGGTTCGTCCGCGACGATGCCGCCGCCCGTGTCGAGCTTTTCAACATAGACAGGCAAGCTCGTTGCCACGATCGGCAGCCCCGTCAACATGCCTTGCACGATGGCCTGGGAGAATGTTTCGTTGCTTGACAGCGCGAGCATCACGTCCATGCTGCGCAGCAATGCCGGGATCTCAGCTGCGGGAGTCCAGGTGTGCGCGACGACGCCCGGCATGGCGATCGGCGTAGGCTCGATGAACGCGACCAGATGCAGTCGGCAACGATCTCGGACCGATTCGCGCAGCAAGTTCCAGGCGGCGAGCGCCTTGGGCATGCCCTTTGACACATTGGGCAGCCTCCCCAGCAGCACGAAATGGACGAGGCCGTCCTCTTCACGCGGCGTTTCGTTCGGGTGAAACACGTCCGCGTTCGGTAGGCCGTAGTACACGGTGGCATCATCATGCCCGTGCTCGCGAAACCGTTTGGCGACGTGTTCGCTAACTGCAACGATCGGCATGCGCAGTCGCTTTGCGCACCGCACCGCATTCGGCGCCGCTCGCCTGTGCGCGAACCCCATGCAGCGCTGTCCAATCCGCAGTGTGGGCGCCAACTGCATCGCCGGAATCAGCCCGCGGCAGACATTGCCAAACACGACCACACCGAATCCTGCGCCACGGGCCTTCGCATCAACGATCGCATGAACCGCGTTGCTCACTGTACCGCCCAGCGGCGCCGTAAATCGATTATGCAAGCCGCGTGTTCCGCAGTGGTCAGGAGTGCCGAATCGCTCGCGCACCAGGTCGCGCCAGGCAGGGTCGTAGTACACCGTCACCTGCACGCCCCGTGCGATCAGCTGCTCGATCAAGTACCAACGAAAGAGCTCTACCCCATGCACGGGCTTGCCGTGGCGGCTCTTGAGGAAACCCGCTTCGATGATGAGCACCGATCGCGTTGGACGGGAGGGGGCCATGAAGCGCGAGAGGATACCGCTTCACAGTCGTTTGCGGACACTGTGCCGAAGGCGGTGCGCCCGATCGCGCACTGCGTCAAGCATGCCGAGCATGGGCCATAGGAGTCCGGGGCGAATGGAGTCGTGCGCATACCCGAGCTGCTCCATCAGGGGGCCGGCGATGACTTGGATGTCATGGACCTGGCGATTGGACAACGTCTCGCGGTAGCGTCCGATGGCGTTGGGGTCGAGCGGTTTCCTTGTGCCACTCTTCCACGCAGCCTCACGATCTGTGAAGCCTGCATCCTTGCGCTCATGAAAGGCGAGCATGCCGGGCTCATACGTCTCGCCAAGAAACGAGCAGAGGCACCGGGTCTCTTCTTCTGGCTGCAGAATCAGTGCCTCTAGCTGCAGACCCATGTAGCGATCATTTGGCAGCGAGCTGAGGCACCGCAGGTGTCGCTCCAGGTCCTTGCGCCAACTGTTCGCCAGGTGTCGATGTGATGCGTGCGTCCACGGCACGCGCAGTCGCGATGCCACAACATCTCGCGGATCGCGGTAGACATGAATGATCTTCACCTCGGGCAGCGCCATGAGCATCGCGTCGATGTGTCGGCAGTGGTGGGGCGACTTCTCGCCGATGCGCGGTTTTCCGGTTGCACGAGCGTGTTCGGCCAAGAGCGCGAGGAAGACACCGCGCGTCGTGCGATCAATGGTTTGCAGGCGCTCGCGGAACGCCGTTGCATCAAGTCCTTGCTCCTGAAACGGCATTGAACCAAGCCACCGCTCCACATACGCCTGCCAAGTCGATTCATCCTGCGTGGCGGCGTCCGGCGGGATGAACTTCATGAAGAACTCTGTTTCCGCGGGCACATGCATGCGCGAGTGCGATGAAATGATCGCCTGCACTAAGGTGGTGCCGGACCGCGGTGCTCCAACAATAAAGAACGGGTCGTCGAGCCTGTCGGGAGCCGGTGCGTTCATCGCCCCGCGGCGCCGATCGGACTCGTCGGCGCATAGAACGGGTGCCCGAGCTCCTCGGAGACTTGATTCACATAGGCAACATCTTCTGGTGAGAGCTCATCGCGCCACCCGCCGCACTTGCCGCGCCGGGTCTTGTAGGTTTCCACCTTTCCTTTGACGCCGGGCTCCAAGCGCTCATTCTTGAAGAAGGATGTCTCCTCGAGTCCGCGCATGCTGTCAAATCGGGCAAACTCGATGGCGCGCTGCATGACGTCAGGCGTCATGCCCCGGATGTGGGCGAACTCGACGATGCGTTGCAATTCTCGTTCAGGATGCTCGTGCAGGTCCTCATAGCGCACCAAGAGCCCGCCAAGTTGCAGCGTTGGGATGCCCTTGGCCCAGTTGCGCTGATGGGTTAACACTTTGCGAGCGCCGAACATGGGCGAACG
>JAGQOH010000034.1 GCA_020427635.1 Phycisphaerales bacterium | reverse complement strand
TCATCCCTGCGCTCCTCATGGCCGTCATGTTCTATTGGGGCTTCCGCGACTATCTCAACAAGATCGTCGCGCCCGCCGACGCCATGAACGTCTATGTCACCGCGTCTCAGTGGAACTGGGAATTCGCATACCCCGATGGCGGCAGCACCCTCGAGCAAGAGCTCATCGGCGCCATGAAAAGCCCCGTCATCGCCTTCCCCATCGACAAGCCAACCAAGCTCATCATGACCTCCAAGGACGTCATTCACAGCTTCTACATCCCCGCATTCCGCACGAAGCGCGACATCTTCCCCAATCGCTACACCACCCTCTGGTTCCAGCCAACCGGACGCATCACACATACCTTCTCCGCCGACGACAAAGCCTTGGTCCCCGTCGACCCCAAGCGCCCGGGCTACTACCTCTTCTGCGCCGAATACTGCGGCGACCAACACTCCCAAATGGCGGCGCGCGTTGCCGTCCTGTCCCAGCCCGACTACGAGGCCTGGCGCAAGCAGCAACTCAATACGGATGAGATCCCGCTGCCCGAGCTTGGTCGGATTCTCTACACCGCCAAGGGATGCTCCGCCTGCCACTCCGTCGATGGCTCACGCAACACCGGCCCGACCTGGAAGGGCATCTGGGGATCAACTGCCGATGCCGCCGGCTGGAAGTCGAAGGGCGACGAAAAGGACGGCGTCGTGGGCTATGAATACGTTCGCGAATCCATCCTCGATCCGGGCGCCTATCTCGTGCCTGGCTTCACCAATCAGATGAGTTCGTACCAGGGACGCGTGACCGAACGCGAAATCCTCGCCCTGACCACATACATCAAGTCATTGACTGAGGCATATGCCGATGAGGCCGTGCAAGACGGCGTGCGCGAGCTTCAAGAGCGCGGCGTCACACAAGAGTGAACTGAGTGATTGATCGATCGATCCAAGCGGCGGGCGGTCCGCCGGGGAGCATGAACTGATGAGTGCCGACCACGATGTGAGTTTCCTCAAGCCCGTTGGCGACTATGGCCAAGGCGGCGTGTTCTCCGCCCAATGGTGGCGCGGGTTCACCACCGACTTCTGGCGATGGGCCACCACGCTTGATCACAAGAAGATCGGCGTCATGTACCTGTGCGCCACCTTGTTCGCCTTCTTCCTCGGCGGCGTGGCGGCACTTATGCTGCGCGCCGAACTCTTCGAGCCCACAATCACCCAACAGGTCACCGACGCCGCCGGCAACGTCGTCACCAAAACGACCGGCGAACTCTTCCCTGGCTGGCAAAGCACACAGGGCACCGTCACCACGAACAACTTCTACAACCGCCTCTTCAGCTTGCATGGCACCTTGATGGTCTTCCTCTTCATCATTCCCGCCGTGCCCGCCGCCTTTGGCAATATCTTCCTACCGATCATGATCGGCGCTAAAGACGTCGCCTTCCCGCGACTCAACCTTATGAGTTGGTACATCTATCTCTTTGGTGGCATCTTCGCCGTCTACTCTCTCATCGCCGGTGGTGTCGAAACCGGCTGGACCTTCTATACGCCCTACTCAACCAGTACCCAGTGGGGAAGCGTCACCTCCATGGTCCTCGGCGCATTCATCCTCGGGTTCAGCTCCATCCTGACTGGCATGAACTTCATCGTCACCGTCCACAAGCTCCGCGCACCGGGCATGGGCTGGTTCGACATGCCGCTCTTCGTTTGGGCCGCATACGCCACGAGCATCATCCAGGTGCTCGCGACACCCGTGCTCGCCATCACGCTGCTCATGATTGTCTTTGAGCGCACGTTCCGCGTGGGCGTCTTCGATCCAGCGCTCGGTGGCGACCCCGTGCTCTTCCAGCACTTCTTCTGGTTCTACAGCCATCCCGCCGTCTACATCATGATCGTCCCCGCGTTCGGCATCGTCTCCGAACTCATCGCAGTGCACTGCCACAAGCGACTCTTTGGCTACAAGGCCATCGCATTCAGCTCGATCGGCATCGCTGCGGTGTCCTTCCTCATCTGGGGACACCACATGTTCACCGCGGAATCGCCCGCGGCAAACGTGATCTTCAGTGCGCTGACCTTCCTCGTGGGCCTGCCCACCGCGATCAAGGTCTTCAACTGGGTCGCGACCATGTACAAGGCGTCGATCACCTGGAACACGCCCATGCTCTACGCCATGAGCTTCCTGTTCAACTTCACCATTGGTGGATTGACCGGGCCGCCACTGGCTGTGCTGTCCACCGATATCCATCTGCACGACACCTACTTCGTGGTCGCGCACTTCCACTATGTGATGATGGGCGGATCAGTCATCGCCGTATTGGGCGCGTTGCACCACTGGTGGCCAAAGTTCACCGGCAAGATGTACAACGACAAAGCCGCGCGCTGGATGGCCGTCCTCGTCTTCGTCGGGTTCAACATCACCTTCTTCACCCAGTTCTTCCTGGGCACGCACGGCATGCCGCGGCGCTACGCCACCTACGTCCCCGAGTTCACCCACCTGCATCAGATCTCGACCATTGGCTCGTGGGTGCTTGCAGTTGGCCTGTTTGGTCACCTGCTCATCTTCGCGCAGTCCCTCGTTGGCGGACGCCCCGCGGGGCGCAACCCATGGGGCGGCTTGACGCTGGAGTGGTACACCGATTCGCCGCCCATCGAGCACAACTTCCCGCATGAGCCCATGCTCACGCACGGACCCTATGACTATGACCTCGTCGTGCCGCCGGGATGGGACCCCGCGGACTATCCACTGCCGGATCCGGAAACGGTGCGCAAGGCCCACGGGCATTGATGGGAGTGAACTGACATGACAACTGTGCCAGTCAACATGACCAAGAAGCCCGAGCCGCACGAGACGTATGTGCACGGGCACCATTGGCGCTCCGCCGAAGACGAGAAAGATGCCGCCAAGCTCGGCATGTGGCTCTTCCTCGGCACCGAAGCGCTCATGTTCTCGGGGTTCTTCTGCGCGTATGCCGTGTTTCGAATGCTCTACTTCGACACATGGCATGAGTCCAGCAAGTACTACCTCAACTGGAAGATTGGCGGCTTCAACACCCTCGTCCTCCTCATCTCATCCTTCACCATCGTGCAGGCGATCCGCGGTGCCCAGCTGGGCCGAAAAATGATGGCCTTCTGGTACCTCGCCGCCACCAATGTCTGTGCCCTCACCTTCTTGGTCGTCAAGCTTGGCTGGGAATACCTCCCCAAGATCCAAAAAGGTGAACTCCCGGGCGGCTTCTTCACCTATGGCCACGGACCCGCGGGAACAACACACGACCAGGTCTTCCTGGGCATTTACTGGGTGGCCACCGCAACGCACGGCCTGCACGTGCTCATCGGGGTGTTCATCATTGGATGGTGCATGATCCGCACCATGAAGGGCCACTTCGGACCAAAGAACTACATGTTCTTGGAAAACACCGGGCTGTACTGGCACATTGTCGACATCATCTGGATCTTCCTCTTCCCCATGCTGTACCTGGTTGGGTAAGCCGGAGACGCGCGCTATGACTGAACAAGATTCCCACGACACGCCGCAGCATCTCGCCGCCACCGGGGACGATCTGCACCATGAAGAGATGTTCGACAACGATGGCCACTTCGTCGGTGCGCATGCGCACGCCGAACACCATCACGTCACCCCCTTCATGCCCATGTTCATGACCCTCGTGATCCTCGTCACCTTGACGATCATCACTGTGTTCACGGCTGAATACGTTCACCTGCCGGGATTCGGAAACCTCGCCCTCGCCCTGATCATCGCCTGCATCAAGGGCACGCTTGTCGCCGCCTTCTTCATGCACTTGCTCTACGACAAGGCGATCAACACCGTCGTGGTCATCGCCTCGATGTTCGCAGTCCTCCTCTTCATAGTCCTCACCATGACCGACATCGGTACGCGCAAGCTTCACGAACCGCTCGAATCAGGCGAGATCGTCGTGGGCGGCGGAGCGCAATGGGTAGAGAAGAACGGCAAGCAAGTCGTCGACGTGAAGGGACACTACGCCCCCGCATATGACGCCGCCCCGGGCAAGAGCGTCCTCGACGCCGCGCGCGAGGCCTATCATGCCGCCGGCGGGCACGAGGCCGCCGCCGATCATGGCGATGGCGCTGCATCTGCTGACACCGGGCACGCAGCCGAGCCGGCAAACGCAGACCATCCCACCGAAGCGCCGGCAACCGACGGCGCACATGCCAATACACCCGCCTCGACGGAGCCGCACTGATCGACCCTGTCGTCGGCAGCGCGCTAGAAGGAGTGCATCGTGCGCACAGGCCGAACCAGGCGCATTGGCTGGGTCGTGTTACTTCTCGGCATCGTCGGCCTCGCTTGGTCGTCGTGGTCGATGGCCAATCGCCTCAAGGGGCGGCCAATCTCCCCCGTTTTCTTCGCCAGCAACATCGTCGAAGAGAAGTTCAATTACCTCGACAAGCCCATCGAGATCGATCGCCTTGCCGCGCCTGAGCTCGATGCCGATCCCCTGCGCGACTGGTGGGCCAAAGGCCTTGACGCGCTGCGCATCTCATACCGCGGCGCGCACGTCGACTTCCCCATCGTGGGCGATCAACCCGACCGCCTGCCCGGCCTACTCGACTATGAAACGTGGTTCAAGATCATGCCCATGGTCACGGGCGAGCGCACACCAATCGATGTCGCCGAGAAACTCGCGCGAGGCGAGATTCACTCCCGCCTCGTCGCCGTCGCGCGCTACCCCGCGCCGGGCTTTGAACCGGGCACCACGGGCCTCGTGCGCCGAAGCGAATGGCTCTACTGCCTCGCCGAGTTTCACCCCGATGCCGACCCGCCCATCACCGTCGTCGAGAAAACCTACGAAGAACTCGACGCCCTCCATACCCCCGGCAAGTGGACCGCGATCCGCCACCCCGAGTGGGTCAAACAAGGCGCCGATCGCGAACGCGATCTCTGGATGCACTACGCCATGCAGCAAGTCACACCCGCACCCTTCCTCCGAGCAAAAGATCGCACCCTCGACGCCGCCCTCCACGCCATGGGTTGGACATGGCCCGCCGCCGGCGTCTGCGTCCTTGTTCTCGTGACTGGCCTCCTCATGGTCGGCATGGGATCCGTCCGCATCCCCGAAGACTGAACCCGCTCGCTCCGGCTTGGCTATTGTGCTGGCCCCTGGGCGCACAAGTCCGTCGCGCCAAGCAAGGCCGGAGAAAGACGTTGCCCGACCTCAACACCGAACAACCGCAGGGAGGCCTTTGCACAGCGCCGCCACCCGCAGGCTCCGTCGCATCGGGCGGCCTCCCCGGCGAAGTCGAGCTCGCGCTCACAGAGACAGTCGAGCCCATTGCCGGCGCTCACGCCGGGCGCGCAACATACGCCGCACTCCTCGCAAGCCACGCGTTCATCGACATCTTTCCCATCTTCTTCACCTCCCTCATGATCGTCTTCGAAGAGCGCTTCGCGCTCACCGGCGGCCAGAAAGTCGCCATCTACATGACCACGCCCATCTTCTCCGGCTCCCTACAGCCTTTCTTCGCCTGGCTCACGGATCGGTTCGACACGCGCCTCTGTGGCCCCATTGGCCTCGCCCTCGGCGCACTGTGCTGTGGCTCGATCGGCTTCGCACAGAACTTCTGGCAACTCATCGCCCTGCAAATGGTCGGCGTCATCGGCACTGGCATGTACCACCCCATCATGACCGCCGTCGCCGGGCGCTTGGGCGGACAGATCGTGCGCGGGCGCGCACTCGCCATCGGTGTCTTTATCGCCGCAGGCATGCTGGGCCAGTCCTCTGGTCCCATCATCAGCACGCGCATAAATAAGGCCTTTGGTATGGAGCATCTCGCCTGGCTCATCGCGCCGGCGCTCGTGCTCGCCATCATCTTGCACCTGCTCGTCGGACGCGTGAAGCATCGCCACGACGGGCACGCCGATCATCACGCAACACTCTCCACCGCCGAGCGCCGCGCACGCTGGCGCCTCATTGGCCTCCTCACCGTCCAAAACGCTCTGCGCTTCACAACAAACGTCGCCCTCTTCAACATGTTCAACGAGTGGGCCACCCGCAAGATAGTCGCCGCGCCCTCTCTGCTTGCCGATCCAACGATGCGCGACGCCGCTCTCAAAGCCGTCGCAGCAAACAAGGCCCTTATCGTCGGCAAACTGTCCGCCGCGATGACCATTGGCATGGGCATCTCAGTCATTCTCGCGCCGAGATTGGTCAAGGCAGGTCGTGAAAAGAAGCCCCTCATCTGGCTCTCCATGATCGGCGCACTCTTCGTCGCGGGAATCGGCCTTGTCGGTGACGCCGCCGTACCGGGCGTGCGCGTGCTCTCACAAGTCGGTGACACGCTCCTCGTCTCCGAACCCATCACGTTGCGGCAATTGCTGCCAGTCTGCGCGTGTGCCGCCTGCTCCGCGATTGGCTTCTTCGCCACGTTCCCAATCTCCGCATCACTCGCACAACGCCTCATGCCTGCACACACAGGCGTCGCGACAAGCCTCATGATGGGCGCGGGCTGGGCCATCTCCGCCATCTCCGCCCCCATGGCCGCGCTCCTCGTCCATGGCTCAATCACCCGCGGCACGGGCTCCGGTGAAGCCTGGCGCATCCACATGGGATTCGCCGTGTTCGCATTACTGCTCGTCCTGGCCGGGCTCCTTGCCGCGGCAATGCCATCCAAACTGCTGCACGCTGTCCGCAACGAGCAATAGCCCACATCCACGCGGGCGATGAGCGCCTCTGCGAATCGCTCGGTGATAAGCTGTCGCAATCGGTCGGTATGTGACACCACGCCCGTCGACTGTGGTGCATAACCTGACGCATGAGGCGTCGCGGAGCGAATCGGCAGGAGGCTAAGACGCATGCGCACATACCTGGATCTGTTGAGAGAGGTTCGTGACGCAGGCCACCAGCGTGGCGATCGCACCGGCACCGGCGCCATCTCGTCATTTGGACATCGCCTGGAATTCGACCTCGCGCAAGGCTTCCCCCTCGTCACCACAAAGAAGGTGCATCTCCGCTCCGTCGTTGGCGAACTGCTCTGGTTCCTCTCCGGCAGTACGAATGTCAATCCGCTCCATGAGTTGGGCGTCACCATCTGGGATGAGTGGGCCGACGATCATGGCGAGCTTGGCCCCGTCTACGGCGCTCAATGGCGCAGTTGGCGCACCGCCGATGGACGCGCAATCGATCAGTTGGGCGGCATCATTGCAGATCTCAAACGCACGCCGCACTCGCGCAGGCTCATGGTCAACGCCTGGAACGTGGGCGAACTCGATGCCATGGCCTTGCCACCTTGCCATGTCCTCTTTCAGTTTTATGTCGAAGGCGATGAGCGCCTCTCATGCCAGCTCTATCAGCGCAGCGCCGATCTCTTCCTGGGCGTGCCCTTCAACATCGCGTCCTATGCGCTACTAACAAGCATGGTGGCGCAAGTCATTGGACGAAAGCCCGGGCGTTTCATCCATGTCTTCGGTGATGCGCACATCTATTCGAATCATCTTGAGCAAGTGGAAGAGCAGTTGTCGCGCACCCCGCGCCCGCTCCCCGCGCTTCATCTCAACCCGCACGTGCGCGACCTCTTCGCCTTTCAACCAGTCGATATCGAAGTCGTCGATTACAACCCGCTTCCTTCGATCAAAGCGCCGGTGGCCGTGTGAACCCGTCGCACGACACCTCGCGACGCCCCGCGCGCATCACGATCGTCGCCGCAGTTGCACAAAACGGCGTGATTGGCCGGGCCGGCGGCTTGCCCTGGCATTTGCCGGACGACCTGGCGCATTTCAAGCGACTTACCAAGGGACAGACATGCATCATGGGTCGCAAGACCTTCGATGAAGTTGAACGAACCTGCGGCGGACCCTTGCCCAACCGCCGCTGCATCGTCGTCACGCGCTCCCGCACATACGCGCCCGCAGGCATCGAAGTCGTCCACGAGCTCGATGATGCGTTCGACCTCGCCAGCGATGAAGACAACGTATGTGTCATTGGCGGCGCGCAGATCTACACAGCCGCAATGGACAACGCCGATTGTTTGGAAATCACGATCGTCCATGGCGCGCCCGAAGGCGACACCGTCTTCCCCATCATCGACAGCGCAGTCTGGGAACTGGTTGCAGAACAGTACCACCCGCCCGACGAGCGCCACGAATACGCGATGACATTCAGAACTTACGAGCGCAAGTAGATGAACGACTGACTTGCCTCAGCGCCCGCCATCGTCCCCGCCCGACTTGGCGGTGTTCCGATGCTCGCGCACCTCCACCACCACGGGCACCTCGACCTCCTTGGGCTTCTGGTCCCGCACCAACGGACGTTTCGGCGGCCCATCCTCCGCCGCCGGGTCCGCCTTTGCACCACCGGTCGTACCGGCGGCTGGGCGCTCGATCGTCGCCGCCGTAAGCGGAGATACCTGCCCACTGGCGCCGCCATTCGTAGTCGCCTGAGTCGGCGTCGGGGCCGGCGAGCCACCCTGCTGGCGGATCACAAGAATCGCCACCACCACCACCGCGATCCCCGCGATGCCGCACACACCCCAATTGATGATCTTGTCGAGCACCGCAGACTCCTCACCGAAAGGAGCCTCAGAAGTGTGGCCTTGCTCGTCCATGGCGGGTCCCTCATGCCGGCAGGCAGCACCGACACCCCATTCTAACTCCAATCCCGGACTCGGAGAAGACTCATTCTCATGTCGGACCCACCGAATTGGCCTTCGCCGCCGCCGCCGCCACGTCCCGCGCCGCCACCGCCAAAGCGTCCACGCGCTCGTTCTCCGGGTGCCCCGCGTGCCCCTCCACCCAATGGAAGCGGATTTCGTGCCCCTCCCGCAGCCCATCCAGAACCTCCCAGAGGTCCTGGTTCTTCACCGGCTTCTTGTCCGCCGTCCGCCACCCCCGGGCCTTCCACCCCTCCATCCACTCGCTCAGCCCCTTCAGCACATACTGCGAGTCCGAATGCAAATCCACCCGACTCGCCCGGGTCAGCGCCTCCAGCCCCTGAATCACCGCCGTCAGCTCCATCCGGTTGTTCGTCGTGTTCGCCTCGCCCCCGGAGTCCTCGCGCGTTCGGCCCGAAGCCGCATGACGCAGCAAAAACGCCCACCCACCGGGACCGGGATTGCCCGAGCACGCGCCGTCGGTGAACAGTTCAACATGTGGCAACGCCGCGGGCACACGCCGAGTGTAGTCAGATTTGCGCGCACCGGGAAGCATCCCGAGGCCCCAAGCGTGTACGCTGGGGTTGCAAGCGCCGAGGAGTTCGCATGGAAGCAACGCAGAGGCAACCAGGCGTTCGTGTGCGCCGCTTCGAAACGCGCGCGCTCCCACACATTGGCGATGCGCGAGGCGCCGCCGCAACCCGAGAAGCGCACCGCCTGGGCGTCAGCGCCGCGCACGTCGACACCGCCCGCGTCTACCTCGTCGAAGCAGACCTGACTGAACAACAAGCCGACCGACTGCTCGCCCAACTGCTCACCGACCCCGCGCGCGAAATGGGCCTCGAAGGTGCTGAGCAATCCGACCCCAGCGACGTAATCATCGAAGTGCATCCCCTTCCCGGCGTCATGGACCCCGCCGCACGCACTGTCGAACAAGCCGCCACATCATTGTTGGGCCTTCCGCCTGGCTCCATCCGTGTGTCAACCGGCTGGCGGTTCGACATCGCCGGCGCCACCGCCGCCGGCGCAATGACCCTCGCCACCCAAAGCCTCGCCAACAGCGTGATCGAGCACATCCACGCCGAGCCCTGGCTCCCCGACGTGCTCCCCCACGGCGCCCTCGCCGATCAATCGCTCCGCATCGTTCCATTGCGCCGTGCCAGCGATGACGAACTGACCGCCCTCAGCACCCAAGGCCACCTCTTCCTGAATCTCCAGGAAATGCAGGCCATCCGCGAGCACTTCCGCGAACTCAATCGAGAACCAACCGACGTCGAGCTTGAAACCATCGCACAAACGTGGTCCGAGCATTGTGTGCACAAGACACTCAAGTCAGACGTGCGCTACGCTCCGCCCGAAGGCGACTCCATCAACTGGTCCAACCGTCCCGGCTGCACCTTCAACACCGACGGCACAGTCCGCATCGAAAACCTCCTCAAGTCCACCGTCGCCGCCGCAACCCATGAACTCATCGCCGACGGTATCGACTGGACACTCTCCGTATTCGTCGACAACTCAGGCGTGATCGCATTCGACGACAAGCACGCCGTCTGCATGAAAGCCGAAACCCACAACCGCCCCTCCGCAATCGAACCCTACGGCGGTGCGGCAACAGGCGTTGGCGGCTGCATCCGCGACATCATGGGCACGGGCCTCGGCGCAAAACCCATTGCAAACACAGATGTCTTCTGCGTTGCCCACCCCGAGCATTGGAGCCAAGATCAAATTGCAGAAGGACAGCTCCGCGCATTGCCGCCCGGTGTCCTGCATCCCCGCCGCGTCCTCACGCGCGTCGTCGATGGCGTCCGCGATTACGGCAATCGCATGGGCATTCCCACAGTGAACGGCGCCGTCCACTTCGATGATCGATACATCGGCAACCCGCTCGTCTATTGCGGCTGCGTCGGCATCCTCCCGCGCAATGTGACCCATGGTGAGCCCAAGCCGGGCGACCTCATCGTCGTCATGGGCGGACGCACAGGAAAAGACGGTATCCACGGCGCTACCTTCAGCTCGGGCGAAATGACCAGCGGACACGCCGATGAGTTCTCCCATGCTGTGCAGATCGGCAACGCCATCGAGCAGAAGCGCGTGCTCGATGCCATGTTGCGCGCGCGCGATGCGCAGGACGGTCCACTGTATCGCGCGGTCACAGACTGCGGGGCCGGCGGGCTTTCCTCCGCAATCGGCGAGATGGGCGAAAAACTCGGCGCCGAAGTCCACCTCGATCGCGCTCCTCTGAAATATGAGGGTCTGCGCTACGACGAGATCTGGATCTCCGAAAGCCAAGAGCGCATGGTCCTCGCCGTCCCGCCCGATCAACTCGGCGCGCTGCGGGCCATCTGCAATGAGGAATCCGTCGAGATCGCCGCGCTCGGCACTTTCGGACATGCCGATACAGCCGGTCGCGCCGAGTTGCGCCTGCAATACAACGGCACTGAAGTCGCCCGCCTGCGCATGGCATTCTTGCACGATGGCTTGCCGAAGCCGACGCGCGAAGCTTCCTGGTCACCCTCCACCACACAAGCCGGCAGCACAGATGCCACTATCGACATCGAGCGCACACTCCTCGCCCTGCTCGCACACCCGGACATCACCTCCAAACGCTGGCTCATCAGGCAATACGATCACGAAGTGCAAGGCGCTACCGTTGGCAAGCCCTTGGTCGGCGCGCGCTTGGAAGGCCCGGGCGACGCTGCAGTCCTCGATCCCGTCCCCGGCACCGGACGTGGCCTTGCGATCGGTTGCGGCCTCGTGACGCGCTTGGGCCACCCGGAGACCAACAACGCCGACCCATACGGCATGGCCATCGCCGCCGTCGACGAGTGCGTGCGCAACCTTGTCTGCGTCGGCGCCGACCCAACGCGCATCGCGATCCTCGACAACTTCTGTTGGCCCAGTTGCGATCAGCCGCAAAACATGGGCTCGCTCGTGCGCGCATGTGTCGGATGCTATGACGCCGCAAAGGCCTACCGCACTCCGTTCATCAGCGGCAAGGATTCGCTGAACAACCAGTTCCGCAATCGAGAGACCGGCGAGCTCATCGAGATCCCGCCAACGCTCCTCATCAGTGGCATGGGCATCGTGCCGAAACTCGAACACCGGGTGACCAGCGACTTGAAAGCAGTGCGCGATTCGGTCCTCATGGTCGTACGCTCAAACGCGTGGAACTCGCTCGGTGGATCATGCGCCGGCGCACTGCTGGGACTCGACGGACCGTTGCCAACGCCCGCGCCAAAGCGCTGGGCGCAATGTGCCCACGCCGTGCATGAGTTGATCGCGCAGGGTGTCGTGCTTGCCGCGCATGACTGCGCCGATGGCGGATTGCTGGTCGCCGTCGCCGAGATGTTGATCGGCGCGGGCGGCAGCGCGGGCCTCGCACTCGATGCCGCCGCGTTGGGCGAGTCGCCCGCCCAGGCGCTCTTTGCCGAGCATCCAGGCTGCTACCTCCTGCAGATGCACGAGCCGCGGCGCGTGATGCTGCCCGATGTGGAATGCATCGCCATTGGCAAAGTGACCGACGCGCCGCGCTTGCGCGTGTTTGGCGAGGCAATCGACGTGAATGCACAGTTCGATCGCTTGCGCGACGCCTTCCTTTCCGGATTGGATTGGTGAGCGATGGTCAGCGCCCTACAATCAGGCATGTCGTCGCGGACAGAGACAAGTGATCCCAAACCACGCGCGCTGCTCCTGCGCGCAGCGGGCACGAACTGCGATGACGAGATGGTGCGCGCCTTTGCGCTGGCCGGTGCTGAACCAAAGCGTGTGCACTTGGAACGCCTGATCGAGTATCCAAGGCTACTGGAAGAGTTCGACATCATTGGCATTCCAGGTGGTTTCAGCTATGGCGATGACATCGCCGCCGGACGCGTGCTCGCGGTGCGCATGCGCACCCACCTCTACGGCGCGCTCTGCGAGGCGGCCGCACGCGGTGTGCCCATCATTGGCGTTTGCAATGGCTTCCAAGCTCTCGTGCAATGCGGCCTCTTGCCCGGACCCGAGCCGATCGAGCTGGATCGCGAACACCGCGCACGTTCAACATGGCCCGCCAAGCCACCCCCAAGCGTCGTCACCCTGGCGCACAACAGCACGGGCCGCTTCATCGACACGTGGGTGCGCGTCAAGGCGAACGCAGCCAGCCCGTGCGTTTGGACGCGCGCCCTGCTTGACATGCCGGACGTAGCGCGCATGCTCCCGCTCGCCTCGGGCGAAGGACGTTTCGTCACAACATCGCAACGCGTGCTTGATGTGCTGGAAGCCGGTGGTCAAGTGGCGCTGCGCTACATTGACAATGTCAATGGCAGTGAAGGCTCGATCGCCGGCGTGTGCGACGCTTCCGGGCGCATCTTCGGGCTCATGCCGCACCCCGACCGCTATCTGTCTTGGGATCACCATCCCTTTGCCACGCGCTTGGATGCGTCTGTCCGTCAAGCTGAAGCGCCAGGCGTCACCATGTTCCGCGGCGCTGTCGATGTTGCGCGCGAACTCGCTCGAGCCCGATGAATAGCGCACATCGCTCATCGCGCGCCGCGCTTGTATTACTGTGCGCAACAGTCCTGCTCGTGTTCGCAGCTCGCATCCTCGGGCCGTCCGACCTCTATCAAAACCTCGATCAATCCAAGACTGCATCCTTCACCGCCGACATGGTCCTCCATGGGCGCTGGGCCCTGCCGATCGATGCAACCGGGCAACCCTCGCGCAAGCCGCCGCTCTACAACTGGCTCGATGCGCCACTTTTCGCCGCCGGCTGGCACAGTGAAATCGCACTCAAACTTCCATCACTTCTTGCGGGGCTCGCAACCATTGGGTTCACGTTCGTTGCCGCCCGACGCGTCTTTGGCCGCGCGCAGTGGCCCATGGCCTGCGCCGCGGCGTGTATTTGGATCGCCGCGCCCGAAAACGCAAAACACATCTACTTCTGCCGACCTGACATGCTGCTCATCGCGCTGCTCACCGCTGGCTGGCTGTGCGCAATGAGCGCGCTCAACGCGCCGCCGGGCAAACTGCGCACACGCTGGCTCGTTGCCATGTGGGTCCTGACCGGATTGGCCGTCCTGACCAAAGGTCCCGCTGCGGCACTCATTCCTATCTATGCAAGCTTGCACGCGCTCTGGATCGGCGCGCGCACGGAGGAAGGCGATACACAACGCGGCATCAGGCCGGCGCTGCGCCTCGGTTGGTGGTGGGGTCTGCCGACGGTTGCGGCGATGGCTGCGGCATGGCTCATCCCGGCGTACCTGCAAGATCCCCAGTATGTGCGCACAGGATTGCTCGGCAAGGAGATGGCGGGGCGGCTGGACGCCTCCGCGGGCGCACAGACCATCGGCGCGCGCATCATGGCGCACATGCGCCCGATCATGTTCCACGTGGAACGTTTCGCGCCGTGGTCGGTGCTGAGCCTCGCGGCGCTGTTTATGCTTGGGCCAATCAACCGTTGGCGCGCGCACGCGACGGTGCCGGTCGTGCTTTGGATGTGCATGGTGCTCGGGGTCATGACGGTGCTTGCCGGCAAGGGTGGGTCGTATGTCGCGCCTGCGTATCCGGCGGCGGCGATTCTGGCGGCGTTTGCCCTGGAAAAAGTGCTCGGCGGGATGAAGGTGGCGGCGGGGCGACGCGCGGGGATCATCGCGGGTTGTGCGCTCATTGTTGGTACATCGATCAGTGCGCGGGAAGTGTTCTGGTCGCGCGGCGCGCGCACAGGGACGGGCGATGCGATCGCGCAGTTTGCGCGGCAGGCTGGGCAAGTTGTGGGTGATGATGTCGTCGTGTTTGACGGGTTGGGGTATGTGCCGATCCCGACCTTGATGGGTCGGCATCAGGTTGGCGCGGCGAGTGCGGAACTGCTGGGACGGGCGCGGTGGGTCATCATGCCGATGCGGGAAGGGTTGCCCGAGGCGAGTGTTCTTTCGGCGGAACTGCGGCGGTTGCGCGCGCAGGACGGGCGCGCCGTGGAGGGTTCGCCTCGGATCGGGCTGTGGGCGGTGGATGCGGTGCCGGCGGAGATCTTGCGTGGACTTGGAACGCAGGAGGATGGCGGGACGTAAAGTGAGGTGATGGTCGAAGACGCGTATACACCGCCGCCACGAGAGGAAGTGAGTCGAGCGGTGGCACCAGCGCCTTGGGATCAGTGCTGCGTCGAGTGCGACTACGACCTGCGTGGATTGGGGAGAGAGGGCGCCTGTCCGGAGTGCGGCCTGGCGATCATGGACAGCGTGCCGTGCGCTCCCTTTGCGTGGCGTGATGAGGTGCGCAGTCGTGCGCGGCGCGGATTTGGTGTGATCTTTGGCGCATCGATCGGGCTTGCAGTGCTCTTCGTGACATCGCTGGTGTTCATGTTTGTCGTGGAAGACGCAGCTCCGCTGGTTGTGTTTCTGGTCGGCATCGTGGCCTACATGGGCTTGTTTGCATGGGGCACAACGGACATTGCTTGCGCGCGGGAGGGCGACAAGCGGCTGGAGCATCAGGGCGCGAAGCATTGGCGCACGCTGCGGTATGGGCCGCGCGCTGCGACGGTGTTGGCGCTTGTGGGCCCGCTGGTGACGTGGAGCGTTTCAGGCGTGTCCTCCATGTTTGAAGGCGTCGTATTCGGCTTCGGTGTGCTGATGATCGTGTCGGCGCCGATCCTCCTCTGGGGATCCTTGTTGTCGGTGTTGAAGGTCAGTGAGCTTTGTGCCGAGCGTGTTGGCAGCGGGGAGGCGTCGTTCGAGGGGTTCTGTCGCATCGTGACGACGTGGGGGCCGCTGGCGGTGTTCGTTTTGCTCATTGCGTGGCCGATCGCGTTGCTGGTCGCTCTTGCCACGCCGTTCTTCGCTCTGGCGGGGGTGTGGTCGGGCATCGTGTCCCTTGGGCCAGGGTCTGGGGGGCAGCCGATACATGCGTGGGAAGGCGGTGCGGAACCGGAGGCCGGTTCGCCCGCCTAATGTGTCGATGACACTCAGCATGACCACGAGCAGACCGAATCACAGATCGACGCGGTTGCGCGAGCCGGGGTTGGGCAGCTTCATTGCTGAGAAGGTGCTGTGCAAGAGTTGCGGGTATGACCTGCGCGGGCTGCACATGGGGCAGCAGTGTCCGGAGTGCGGGCAGATCATCGCGATCGCGTCGACGGGCCAGTACATGGGGCTTGGTCATGCGCCGCAGCGGTATCTGGCGCAGCTGATCGTTGGGCTGCTGCTGCTGGGCGCAAGCGTGCCATTGAGTTTGATCGCAGGGGGTGCGGCGGCGGCGGGTGCGACGCAGGCGGTTGTGCTCGGTGCGATTCCGGTATTGATGTGGTTTGCGGGTGTGGTGTTGGTGTGTCAGCCTCGGCCGCGCGATCCGGGCGAGGTGGAAGGTGAGTGGGAGGCACGTTTTCGGCGGTGGGCGATCGTATTGGAAGCGGGCGGATTGATTGGTGGATTGCTTGATGCGATCTCACCATTTGCGAATCCGGGGAGCATGCTCGAGACGTGGTTGGCGATTGGCACGGTTGCGTTTCAGTTTGTGGGCGCGATCGGGCACTTTCCGCTTGCGGTGTATTTGAGCTACATCGCGGACTGGGGGAGCGATAGTGGTTTGGGCAATCGGCTGCGCGGCGTGGCGTGGTGTTTGGCGGTGGGCGGCGTGCTTGCGGTGGGGCATGTCGCGTTGCAATTGGGCGCAGCGCTGCTTGGGCACACGGGCGGCGGTGTGTTGGGGGTGCTGCTTGGGATTACGCGGCTTGGTTGGGCGTTTGGCATTTTTCTGACGATCGTTGCGTACATCTTCCTGATCATTTCGATTCTGCAGATGATGTCGGTGGTGGGGTGGGCGAAGCGGAATGCTGCGGCGGAGGTCGAGCGCGATCGGCGATTGGCGCAGCGTCGGCGCGAGCGGGCGGAAGAGTTGGTGACGATGAGCGAGCCGATCGAGCCCGTGGATACGTCGGACTTTCTGGCGGCGCGGCATGCGGAGGAGGGCGGGGTGGGGCTCGACCGGGCGGAGCTGCCCAAGGCGGATACGCGCTCGCCAGAGGAGTTGATGGGGCGATCGTTGGACGCCTATGGGCTCGAAGAGGAGCCCTGATCGGGCGAGGGTCTGGGGAAAGGCCCCGGTGGCGGTCGGGGCCCGGATGTGGTCTGCTATTGGGGATTTCATGCGGGGACCCGGGGTGATGCCTTGGGTTGAGGGACCAATGCCGGCGTGGGCCAAGGGCCCATCGGTGAAGGAGTAGTACACACGATGCCCACAACCCAGAAACCGATGGCGAACGCGACCGGCACCAGCGGCGGCGACTCGGCGACCCAGCAGGGGGTGCTGCGCTGCGGGGTGGTTGGTGTTGGACGGATGGGGCGCCACCATGCAACGAAGTACGCGAAGTTGCCGGGCGTGAAGCTGGTTGGGGTGGTGGATGACTCGAAGGACCGACGCGAGGAGCACGCGGAGCGGTTGGGCGTGCCTGCATTTGCGAACGAGCAGGAGTTGATCGAGGCGGGTGTGGATGCGGTGACGATTGCGGTGCCGACGACGTATCACCTGAAGTGTGCGCGGCCTTTGTTGCAGGCGGGCGTGGCGTGTCTGATCGAGAAGCCGCTCGCGAACGACGAGGCGGAGGCGCAGGAGCTTGCGGATCTTGCGGAGCGGCACGGCGCGACGTTGATGGTGGGGCATATCGAGCGGTTCAATCCGGCAGTGATTGCTCTGGAGCGCGCGCAGCGGATTGGGATGGATCGCGAGGATGGGACGCGTGGTGTTGTGCCGCGCTTCGTGGAGATGGTGCGCGTCAGTCCGATGACGTTCCGTTCGGTGGATGTGTCGGTGGTGATGGACATGATGATCCATGACCTGGATGTGGTGCTGTGGTTGATGGGCGGGATTGAGCCGACGGAGGTGCAGGCGTCGGGCGTGCCCGTGTTGACGGAGTATGAGGATGTGTGCCATGCGCGGCTGACATTTGACACGCCGAATGGGAAGTGTGTTGCGAATATCAGTGCGTCGCGGTTGGCGCTGAAGACGGAGCGGAAGACGCGCGTCATTGGCGAGAATGGGTATGTGTCGATCGATTACGCGCTGAAGAAGGGCGTGTTGATCCGCAAGACGGCGAACCAGCTGGCGATGGAACAGATCCGTGAGGACCTGCGGCAAGGCAAGGACCTGAGCGACCTGAACTATCACGAGCTGGTGACGATCGAGAATTTGGCGCTTGAGGAAGACGCCGACCAGCTGGAGCACGAGATCACGACGTTTCTGGATGCGGTGCGGACCGGGAAGACGCCGGCGATTGATGCGAAGGCGGGGCTGGGGGCGGTGCGGACGGCGCACCGGATCATGGAGGCGGCCCGGGCGGAGCGGAAGGCGGATGCGAGCAAGGGGTTCTGAGGGTTGGGTATACTATTCGCCCCTTGGTTTCCCAGGAGTTTCCCGTGGCTGACAAGACCTTCACGTGCAAGTTGATTACGCCTGAAGCCCGTGTGCTTGATACGGCGGCGACGTATGCGTCGGTGCCGATGCACGATGGGCAGTTTGGTGTGATGCACCAGACGTCGGCGGTGGTGGGGAAGCTTGGGCCCGGGCAGTTCCGGGTGGACATGCCTGGGGGGCAGAGCCGCAGTTGGTTCATTGAAGGCGGGTTCATGCAGAACGTGGGCGACACGCTTACGGTGCTGGCGAGTGGGGCGACGCCTGTGAGCGAGCTGAACGCGGAGGAAGCGCGGGCGGAGCTGGCGGAGGCGAATGCGCGGAAGCCGGCGGATGCGAGCCAAATGGACGCGATTACTGAGGCGCGGCGTGTGGCCCAGGCGCGCGTCGCAGCAGCCCGCAAGTAATCCAATGCGCTGGGTGGTCGTCGGTACCGGCGCAATCGCACAAAAAGTGACACCGTTGCTCGCGCGCTCCAAAGGCTGCGAGGTTGTTGCTGTTGCGTCTCGTTCAATCGAACGTGCCAAGGAGTTCTGCGCGACGATCGAGGGCGCGACGGGCGCTGCGGCGCTGCAGCTTGGTGGTGCGGCGGGTGCGTTCACGGGTGGTGAAGCGCAGTTCGATGCGGCGTATGTGACGCTGCCGAATCGGATGCATCCGGCGTGGACGGTGGGGTTGCTCGAGCGCGGTGTGCGGGTGCTGTGCGAGAAGCCCCTGGCGTGGCGGGCGGAGCAGGTGCGCGCGATGGCGGCGACGGCGGGGGCGCGGTTTGCCGAGGGGTTCATGAATCTGCATCACCCGGTGTCGGCGCGATTGCGTGCGATTGCGCAGGGTGGGGAGGAGGGGCCGATCGGCAGGCTCGTTGAGGTGCAGGCGAATCGGTGCAGCAACATGACGCTGCCAGAGCGTATTGCGACGCGCCGGTCACACGCGTGGGCGGGCGGGGCGATGATGGATCTTGGGTGCTATTGCCTGAGCTTTGCGCGGTATGTGGCGGGTGAGGAATTTGTGGAGTTGCGGGCGCATGGGGAATTGGCGCCGGCGACGCCAGGTGAGACGAAGCAGGTCGACGGGACGGTGCACCTTGAGGGTGCGTTTCCGTCGGGCGTGCGGTTGCGGGCGAAGTGTTCGATCATGGAGCAGGAGCCGACGCACGTGCGATTGATCGGGACGCGCGGGGAGGCGTATTGCGACTGGCCCTGGAATCCGCCGGAGGATGCGGGCGCGCCGGTCACGGTTACGCGCGACGGGGAGGAGTTGCACGAGGTTGTGCAGGGGGACTCGGCGTTTGTGTATCAGTTTGAACGGTTTGTGCGCGGCGAGCGCATTTGGGGCGGAGACTGGGAGGCGCAGCAGGCGCGCGCGATGGAGGTGTGCTTGGAGCAGTTGGGGGTGGAGTACTAGCCCCAGGCGCAGGATTTCACCACAGAGAGCACAGAGCACACAGAGAAGATCATGGTTGCCCAAGACAACCACGGCACACATTGAAAGAGCGCTCACCCGTCTCCGCCTGCGGCGGATCCCCCCTCTCCCTGAGGGAGAGGGGGAGCCCCTCACCCGGCGAAGCGCCACCCTCTCCCCGCACGCGGGGCGAGGGAAGTCCGGGGTTGACAAGCAACCCCGGGCACCCAGAGAAGCGTGGCCTTCGCGGACTCACGGCACCCGAGCCAAAGAACCCCTCACCCGGCGAAGCGCCACCCTCTCCCCGAGGGAGAGGGAGCAAGAAGGGCCAAGTGGCGTTCAGACCTTGATCATTTCCATGAACTGTTCGTAGCGGCGGGCGACTTCCTCTTTGGTGAGGGAGGCGAGGCGGTCGAGGCCAAAGCTTTCGATGGTGAAGCTGGCGATGACGGTGCCGTGCGCGAGTGCCTGGCGCACGGAGGTCATACAGACATTCATGTCCTTGGAGTGATATGCGGCGAGGTGTCCCATCATGCCGCCGGCGAAGGAATCGCCTGCGCCGGTGGGGTCGACGACATCGCCAAGGGGGTACGCGGGGAGCATTGAGACGCCTTGGTCATGGACAAGGATGCAGCCGTGCTCGCCCTTCTTGATGATGACGAACATGAGGCCGCACTCTTCGACCATTTGTTGACCGGCGGCGACGAGGTGTCTGCGCCCGGTGTACATGCGCACTTCTTCGTCGTTGAGCACAACACCATCGACTTCGTTCAGGACTTTGTCGAGTTCGGGGCGTGCGGTGTCGATCCAGAGGTTCATGGTGTCGACGACGGAGAACACACGCTTCGGGAAGCTCTGGAGCATGTCGAGTTGTACGACCGGATGGCTGTTGGCGAGGAAGACGAACTTGGAATCGGCGAATTCCGGCGGCGCCTTGGGGGGATGCTCGGCGACGACGCCAAGCTCTGTGAACATGGTTTCGCGTGTGTTCCAATCGTCGAAGTACTTGCCGCCCCAGGAGAAGGTGCGCGAGCCTTCACGAACTTCGAGGCCGCGGAGGTCGATGTTGGGGAAGCGCTTGAAGACTTTGTGGTAGTCGGCGTGAAAGTCTTCGCCGACGGCGGCGACCATGCGCACGGGGGTGAAGAAGCTGGCGGCGGCGGAGAAGTACGTGCAGCTGCCGCCCAGGACTTTCTCGCGCTTGTCATAGGGGGTGTGGACGGTGTCGATGCCGATTGTGCCTGTGACGATGAGGGGCATGAGAAATACCTTCAAATGGGGGTTGACATTGGCTTAGGGGGGGGGGGTAAGTTATCCTATGAACTGCAAAGGAGGTTGGCCATGAGCGGAAGTGTTCGGTCGGCGATTGTAGCTCTTGTTGCAATGGGTGCTTGTGCAGTCACGGGGGCGGAACCGGAGAAGCTCGGGATCTATTGGCCAGGTCCGGACGATGGTGTGTTCCGCGGCATTGTCATCGAGGCGGATCTGTCTGAGTCCATGCATTCGTCCTTTGAGGTTCTGCACGTACTTCCCAATGAGAATTGGAAGCAAGGCGGTGTTGTATTCCATGGGCGAGTGACGGAAGACGACAGCTCGGCATTCCACCTTGACTACTCAATAAGCTATGAACAAATGGCGGAGTTGCTGCGCGAGCGAGTAGTTGTTCAGGGTGTCCAAGACGCGAATTTCAACTATGTGTTGTTCGACAAACACACAAACCGACTGGGTACCGTTGCAAGAAGTGAGGATGATCACGTTCTGGAAGTCGTATTTGAGTCTTTGGTCGGCGATACACCGATAAGACTGCACTATCACGGTATCACGGCGGGCGTTGGCACTCGCATAGGCAAGTCAGCTGGCAAACCGGTTACAGATAGCTGGTCGACGGATTTGGTGGTCGCAGCAACGCTCCTGTTCACGGGCACGGATGCACGGGAGGGGGGACTTACTTTGGCAGATTGCGTCAAAGCAGCCGAGCAAGCTTGCAAGAAGAACTGCACGCCGGGCCCTGAGCGATCTTGTATCGCATCTGTGAGCTTTACGGTGGAAGGCGGTTGCTCATTTACGTGCCAGACCTATGCCCAGTGCTGTGATTGACGCGGCTTTGCTAATCTGCGGAAATGATTCCTACCGTCATTACTCGTTTTGCCCCGTCGCCCTCAGGCAGTTTGCACATTGGGGGGGCGCGCACGGCGTTGTTTTGTTGGGCTTTTGCGCGGCATGTGGATGCGACGGGTGGGCGCGGGAGTTTCCTGCTGCGCATGGAAGACACGGATCAGGCGAGATCGAGCGAGGCGTCGGCGAAGGCGATTCTGGAAGATCTGGCGTGGCTTGGGATTGATTGGGATGAGGGGCCGGCGCTTGCGTTTGATGGGCGCGAGATTGGCGGGGACCCGCGCGGGGTCGGGCCTTGGGAGCAGTCGCGGCGAGCGGAGACGTACGACAAGTATTTCGCGAAGCTCTTCGATCATGGCCTGGCGTATCCGGCGTTTGAGACGCCCGAGGAGCTTGCGGCGATCCGTGCGGAGGCGCAAGCGCGGAAGGAGACGTTTCGATACACGCAGCGTGCGGACTATGACCATGGCAAGGCGATGGAGCGCATGGCGCGTGAGGAGCATGTGCTGCGATTGAAAGTGCCGCCGGAGCCGATCGTGGTGCGGGATGAGGTGTTGGGGGAGATCAGGTTCACGAGCGAGCACTTCGATGATTTCGTGATTCGGAAGAAAGATGGGTTTCCGACCTATCACTTCGCGGTGGTGGTGGATGATGCGCTGATGGGCGTGACGCATGTGCTGCGCGGGCAGGAGCATCTGAACAACACGCCCAAGCATGTGGCATTGCAGCGGGCGCTGGGGTTTGATACGCCTGTGTATGCGCATATGCCGCTGATCTTCAATGAGAAGGGCGCGAAGATGAGCAAGCGCGAGCGGGATCAGGCGGCGCGGCAGGCAGTGCGTGAGGCGAAGATGACGGCGTCGCCTGTTGGCTCGATTGCGCAGGGTGAGTTTGATGCGTGGCTCAGGGACAAGACCAAGCAGTTGGGGCATGATGAGCTGGAGGCGCTTGCGGCGCATTTGCATCTGGCATTGCCTGAAGTGAGTGTGGATGATTTTCGGCGCGCGGGGTATTTGCCTGCAGTGATCTGCAATTTCATTGCGCTGCTTGGGTGGACGCCCAGCAAGCATGAGGATGGCAGTGATCGCGAGAAGTTTGGCATGGACTTTCTGGGGTGCGACTTTGAGCTGGAGCGCATTGGGAAGACGAATGCGCGGTTCGATCGTGTGAAGCTGGCGGCGTTCAATCAGGATGCGCTTGCGGCGCTGAGCGATGACGGGTTTCTGGCGGCGTGGAGAACGTGGGCGGAGCGATATGACGAGGAGCTTGTGACGGCGCTGGGCGCGGAGCGGATGGCGTTGCTGGCGGGGAGTGTGAAGCCGCGGGTGAAGACGTTGAGCGAAGGGCGCGGGATTGTGGCGTTTGCGCTTTCGGCGCCGGGCGCGTATGACGCGAAGGCGGTTGAGAAGGTGCTGCGCAAGGGCGAGCCGAGCGGGGTTGACATGCTGCGTACTTTCGATCGGGAGGTGTTGCAGCCGTGGGAGGGTGCGTTTGCGCACGAGGCGGTTGAGGCGGCGATTGCCAAGTGGTGTGAAATCAAGGGCACGAAAGCAGGCGCGATTGCGCAGCCGCTGCGGGTGGCCATCACGGGTGGGACGGTGAGTCCGCCGATTGGAATGACGCTGGCGGCGGTTGGGCTTGACGAGGTGCGCGAGCGGATTGCGCGGTGCATTGAGGCGGTGGCGGCGATGCCGAAGTGATCGCGTGGTTGCCCAAGGCACTACGGCACACAATGAGGTGAAGCGCCCCTCACCCGGCTCCGCCTGCGGCGGATCCACCCTCTCCCCGAGGGAGAGGGAGCAGTCATGCAAACAATCCTGCGTTTTTGCGTTCGTGATCGAGGAGCCATTGTTTGCGGTGGACGCCGCCGCCGTAGCCGCAGAGTGCGCCGTCGGCGCGGATGACGCGATGGCAGGGGATGATGATGGCGATGCGGTTGGCGCCGTTGGCGCGGCCGATTGCGCGGGCGGCGCCGGGTTTTTCGATGTCCTTGGCCATGCGCGAATAGCTGCAGGTTTCGGCGTAGGGGATCTTGAGGAGGCGTTGCCAGACCGCGCGTTCGAAGTCGGTGCCTTGTGGGGCGAGTTTGACGTCAAAGTGTTGGCGCGTGCCGGCGAAGTACTCGGCCATTTCCTGCTTTGTTTGCGCGAGGATGGAGTGTTCGCCTGGGATGACGGGGAGTTTTGTGCGGCGGCGCACGGCTTCGATCTGCGTTTCGATCGAGCGGCGATCGATGAACTCGAGCATGCAGAGGCCCTCGTCGGATGCGACGGTGAGCAGTGGGCCGAGGGGTGAGGTGAGCCAGCCGGCGGTCAAGTGTTGGGTGTGCTTGGCGCGCGAGGGCGGGACGCCAAAGAGGCGCTCGAAGGCGTCGCGGAAGCCGCTGTCGGATTCGTAGCCGGCGTCGAGCGCGGCGCGAGTTGCGGCGCCGCCTTTGCGGATGGAGCCGAGCGCGTCGCCCAGGCGGAGGGAGCGCTGGTAGGCGGCGAGGGACATGCCGACGTGTTTCTTGAAGACGCGGCGGACATGGTCGGGGTCGAGGCCGCGCTCGCGGACTTGGCGCTCGCGGATGGCTTTGCCGGTGCGTATTTCTTCGAGCAGTTCGGGAAGCCAGGGTGGGGCGTCGGTGGGCGGCTCGGTGGGGCGGCAGATCTTGCAGGGTCGGTAGCCGGCGAGCATGGCTTGTTGTGCGGTGCGCATGAACTCGACGTTTTCGCGCTTGGGGGTGCGCGCGGTGCAGACGGGGCGGCAGAAGATGCCGGTGGTCTTGACGCAGGTGAAGAAGAGGCCATCGAAGGTGGGGTCGCGTTGCGTGACGGCGCGGTAGAGGCGATCGGGTTCGGCGGGGAGCGTAGGGTCGGGCGTGGCGTTCGGCATGGCGGACAGCTTCGGCATTGCGAGCATTGTGGTCATGCTGGGACGGTATCGCCAGCAGGGCGGGGTGGCCGCCGCGGACCCGGCGCGGATGTCGACTTTGAGCCGCGGTTCGCTACGATTCGCCCCATGACCACTGTTGAATCGCCCAACGCGCCGAAGCATTTCATCGCCCAGATCATCGATGCGGATATTGCGTCGGGGAAGTGGGGGGCGCCGGGGGATCAATCGGTGGTGCGGACGCGGTTTCCGCCCGAGCCGAATGGGTATTTGCACATCGGGCACGCGAAGAGCATTTGCTTGAACTATGGGTTGGCGGAGCTGCACGGCGGCAAGTTCTTCCTGCGTTTTGATGACACGAATCCGGTGAAGGAAGAGATCGAGTATGTCGAGGCGATCAAGCGCGACATCAAGTGGCTGGGGGCGGATTGGGATGGCGCGAGTGGCGCGGGGCTGCGCTGGGCGAGCAATTACTTTCAGCAGCTGTATGACTGGGCGGTGGAGTTGATCGAGAAGGGGCTTGCGTATGTGTGCGAGCTGAGCGGTGAAGAGGTGCGCGCGACGCGCGGCACGCCGACGGTGCCTGGGAAGGCGAGCCCGTATCGCGATCGCCCGGTGGCGGAGAGCCTGGATCTGTTTGCACGGATGAAGGCCGGGGAATTTGCGGACGGGTCGAAGACGTTGCGCGCGAAGATTGATATGGCGTCGCCCAACTTCAATATGCGCGACCCTGTGATGTATCGCGTGTTGCATGCGCACCATCACAACACGGGCGATGCGTGGTGTGTGTATCCGATGTATGACTGGGCGCACGGCTTGGAGGATTCGATCGAGGGGATCACGCATTCACTGTGCACGCTTGAGTTTGAGGATCATCGGCCGCTGTACAACTGGTTCATCGAGGCGATCAACAAGGATCGGGGCCCAGGCTCGAAGTGGGGGAAGACGATCCACCATCCCCAGCAGATCGAATTCGCCAAGCTGCGGCTCACGCACATCATGCTTGGCAAGCGCAGGCTTGTGGAATTGGTGCGCGACAAGCATGTGCGCGGGTGGGACGATCCGCGCATGTCGACGATCTCGGCGTTTCGGCGACGCGGGTATACGGCGGAGGCGATCCGCAGTTTCTGCGATGCCGTGGGCGTGACCAAGTTCGACAGCGTGATTGATTTCGGCAGGTTGGAAGAGGCCCTGCGCGATGATCTGAACAAGCGGGCGCCGCGGCGGATGGCGGTGCTCAAGCCGGTGAAGCTTGTGATTGAGAACTGGGCGGATGGTGGCGATGCGGAGCGCACGGAGTGGATGGAGGCGGTGAACAATCCGGAGGATGCATCGGCGGGCACGCGGAAGGTTCCGTTTACGCGTGAGTTATATATCGATGCGGATGACTTCATGGTGGATGCGCCGAAGAAGTTCTTTCGCCTGGCACCGGGGCGCGAAGTGCGGCTGCGGTATGGGTATTGGGTGACGTGTACGGGCTATGAGACTGATGAAAAGAGCGGCGAAGTCACGCTCATTCGTTGCACGTATGACCCGCAGACGCGTGGTGGGGAATCGCCGCCGGCGGATGCGGAGGGGCATGTGCGCAAGGTCAAGGGCACCATTCATTGGGTGAGCGCGGCGCATGCGGCGCGTGCGGAAGTGCGGCTGTTCGATCGGTTGTGGACGGTGGAGGAGCCTGACCGCAAGCCGAAGGATGCGCCGGCGGATTGGCACTTCACGCAGACGATGAATCCGGATTCGCTTGAGGTGATTGCGGATGCGATGGTGGAGCCCGCGCTTGGCGAGGATGCGAGAGATGCGGGGGCGCAGTGGGCGGACGGGATTGCGCGGTTCCAGTTCGAACGGATCGGATACTTCTGTGTTGACCCGGACACGGATGCGAGCGCGGGGAAGCTGGTGTTCAACCGCACTGCGACCTTGAAAGACACGTGGGCGAAGGTGGCGGGGAAGGGCTAAGGCTTCCACACCGCGGCGCAGCCAACGGCCTCGGTGACGCGCGACCATGCGAGCGTCACGCCCTCGGGCAGGACGCGCCGGATTTCCTGGCCAATGTGTTGGGCGACGTGCTCGGCGGTTGGGTTGATGTCGTCGAAGGGCGGCACATCGTTCAGGGTGTGGTTGTGGAAGGGCTTGACGATCTTGTGCAGGGCGTCTTCGATTGTGTGGAAGTCGACGAGGAGGCCCCACTTGTCGAGTTGCTCGCCCGCGAGGCAGATGGTGACGCGCCAGTCGTGGCCGTGGAGGGTTTCGCGGCCGCCCGGGATGTCGATGGCGTGTGCGGCGGAGAATGTGGTTTCGATTGTGAGTTCGTACATGGCGTGAACGATAGCCTTGGGGTGGGGGTGGTGTCTTATGCGGACCCACCAGATTAAGCGTTCTGGCGAGTTGGTTTGAAGGTGGGTATCGGACGGGCCGACCAACAGATGTGCCGCGCTCGGGATGGGCGTCGGCGGGTCTGTGGTTGTCGCGCGCGGAGACATCATCGCCATGATGCCTTTGGATCCAAGCTTGCTTTCGCCGGGCCAGCGGCTCGAGCAGGCGATCTTTACGCGCCAGGGTGTGAAGCTGATCGCGGCGGGGATTGCGCTGACGGAGTCGATGATTCGATCGCTGCACGATCTGACGACGGTGAAGGATGGGTCTGGTCGGGCATGGAACCTTGTGCTTGCGGATACGCCGGCGGAGGTGCGTGCCGCGGCGCTGATGCATGAGGCGCCGCGGCCTGCGCCGGGCGCGCCATCGCCCACGGATGTGGTGACGGACAGTGGTGAGCTGGCGATCGAGGCGGGGCAGCCCATCGAGCCGTTGCATGATGAGGCCTTTGCATATGGCGCTTTTGCGCATCCGGACAAGCGTGAGGCGCGGCGCACGCGCGCGGCACGGATGCGGTTGGCGGATGAGTTTGTCGCATCGCTTGAGCCGGTGTGGGACAGTATTCCGATCAAGATTAAGGCGGTGACGAGTGGCGCCGAGCCGTATGAGCGTCCGGTGCGCAAGCACGGCGAACACTGGCCTAGTGATGAGAAGCTGTCGGTGTTTCGAGCGGAGCGCGTGGAGGCGGTGCGGCGGATCATCGGGCGCTGTTTGGCGGGTGTGCGCACGAATGTTGCGGAGCCGCTTGCGATCGTTGATGAGTTGATTGAGCTTGCGCGGAAATTCCCTGCGCGGTACGCGCAGTTGGGACTGGGAGCGAGCCGAGCGCCGGACTATCTGCCGGATCATTGCTACACGACGGCGGTGCTTGCGGTGGGGATTGCGTTGCGGCTTGGGTGGGGTGATGCCGAGGTGCGTTCGGCGGGCCTGGCGGGCATGTTGGCGGATCTGGGGATGGCGGCGATTCCGATCGAAGCGCGGCACGCGACGCGGGCGTTGACGGAAGTGGAAGTGAATCGTGTGCTTCGGCACCCGGCGATGAGCGTCATCCTGATGGACGTGATCGACGGATTGCCTGAGCCGGTGCGGCGGGCGGCGTATCAGCATCATGAGCGGGACAATGGTTCAGGGTATCCGAACCGGTTGAAGGCGACAAAGATTTGTGATCTAGCGAAGGCGGTTGCAGTTGCGGATGCGTATGCGGCGGCGACGGAGCCGCGCAATCATCGCCAGGCGAAGCGCCCGTATGCGGTGCTGGAGGAGCTGATCAACCTGGGCTCGCAGCGGATGTACGACCGTCGGTTCGTGCGCGGGCTCGTGGAGCAGTGCGGGCTGTTCCCGGTGGGTTCGTATGTTGAGTTGTCGACGCGCGAAGTTGGGCGTGTGATCGGGGCGCACGCGGATGGGGTGGATCGACCGATCGTGCGTGTGGTGACGCGTGGCGCCGATGGGCCCGTCGAAGGACCGATTGTGGACCTGGGTGAGTTCGAGCCATGGGCGTTGCATGTGCTTGGGCCGGCGGATGCGCCGTGGATCGATGCGGGGTCGTCCAAGCGTTCGGGGTAGGCGATACCATGGCGTGGTGAGCACCGCGCAACAGTCGACAACCCAAGACAAGGCGCCACTGATGCTTTCGGTGAGCGGGCTGCGCGGCGTCGTTGGCGCATCGCTTACGCCCGAGGTTGTCGTGCGGTATGTGTGCGCGGCGGCGGCCTGGATGGCGTCGGAGGCGAACAAGGCAGCGCCGACCGTGATCGTCGCGCGCGATGGGCGGGCGTCGGGCGCGATGGTGCGCGAGCTGGTGATTGGCGCGCTTGTGGCATCGGGGTGCGAGGTGATCGATCTGGGCATTGCGACGACACCCACGACGGGCGTGATGGTGCTGGAGCACGGCGCGCAGGGGGCGATCATCATTACTGCGAGCCACAATCCGCAGCAATGGAATGGGCTAAAGCTGCTCACAGCGCAGGGGCATGCGCCGGGTGCGCAGGAGGCTGCGCAAGTGATCGAAGCTTTTCATGCGGGCGAGGCGCGGCTTGCGGCGCATGATCGATTGATCGAGTCTGACTACGACGATGCAGCCGATTTGACGCACGTCGATCGTGTGTTGGAGGCGGTGGCGGAGGTTGTGCCGCTGGATGCGATTCGGCATCGCAAGTTTCGGGTGTTAGTTGATTCGGTGAATGCATCGGGGGCGGTGCCGGCGCGGATGCTGCTGGAGTCGCTTGGGTGCGAAGAGACATTGATCAATGACAACAGCGATCCTGCGCAGGCGGGTATTTTCCCGCATGCACCGGAGCCGACGGCGGAGCACCTCAAGGATCTGGCGTCGCGGGCGGCGGCGGGTGCGTTCGATGTTGCTTTTGCGCAGGATCCGGATGCGGATCGCTTGGCGATTCTGGATGAGCGAGGCGCGTACATTGGCGAGGAGTACACGCTAGCGCTGGGCGCATGGGCGGTGCTGGAGTCGATGAGCGATGCGGAGCGCACGCGTTCGGTGCTGGCGGCGAATCTGTCGACAAGCCGCATGATCGATGATGTGGCGGGGTGGTATGGCGCGCGTGTTGAGCGCACTGCGGTCGGGGAAGCGAACCTGGTGGAGCGCATGTTCGCGATTGAAAGTCCGATTGGCGGCGAGGGGAACGGTGGTGTGGTATGGCCTCGGGTGGTGCCAATTCGTGACAGTGTTTCGGCGATGGCGTTGACGCTTGCGCTGATGGCCCGGACGGGGGAGAGCGTGTCGCAACTGGTCGCGCGGATTCCGCGGTATGCAATGATCAAAGAGAAGCTTGAGATCAAGCCGGGCATGGCGGATCGGGCGCTGCAGGCGACGCGGGAGCTGTTTGCAGGGGAAGCGGGCGCGCGGGTGACGGATACGGATGGTGTGCGTGTGGATCTTGCGGCGCCTGATGGTGGGCAGCAGTGGATCCACGTGCGGGCGAGTAACACCGAGCCGATCCTGCGATTGATTGCCGAGGCGCCGACGCGGGAGTTGGCGCAGGGATTGATCGAACGAGTGCGCGTTGCGCTGGGCTGACGAACATGTGGAACCACATTGTGCAAGACGCGACCGACGGGCCTGGTGTTGTTATCCGGGTCAAGGCGATTCCCAATGCGAAGCATCCGGGCGTTGGTGGGGCGCTGGGTGATCGGCTCAAGGTGAAGGTCAATGCGCCGCCCGAGGGTGGCAAAGCGAACGCAGCGATTTGTGAGCTCATTGCGGTTCGGCTTGGCGTGAAGGCGAGCGCGGTGCAGGTGGTTGACGGCGCGACGTCGCCAGAGAAGACGGTCCGCGCGGAGGGCGTGTCAGCCCAGGATGCGATCACGCTGCTTGCGTAATGGGCTTAGGCAGGCGCTGGGATGGCGGAGCCAAAGTCGTCGTCGGCGGGCTTGCTCTCGGGCTTCTTGGGCTTCTCAATTGCGGCCTGCTCCTGCGCGAGGCGACGTGATTCGGCGGCGAGGAGGTCGGAGACACTTGGCTTGCCCAGGGGCTCGCCACGCATCAGGCGGCGCACTTCGTCGGCGCTGAGTGTTTCGTGCTTGAGGAGGGCCTCAGCGACGGCGACGACGGCGTCCCAATGTTCATTGAGCGTCCGCTCGGCTTCGCCATAGGCTTCGGCGGCGTAGCGGCGGATCTCTTCGTCGATCATGCGGGCGGTGTCGTCGGAATAGGCCTTGTCGGCCACGATGTGATCTTCATCGTCGCTGGAGTATTTCACGAAACCCAGCTTGTCGCTCATACCCCAGTCGAGGACCATCGAGCGTGCGAGGTTGGTGAGTTGCGAGATGTCCATTGCTGCGCCGGATGAGACGTCACCGGTCTTGCGGAGTTCGGCGATGCGCCCGCCACAGACCATGCGCATGGTGGCCTTGATCCACTTGAGGCCGTAGCCATAGCGATCCTTTTCGGGGAGGCTGAATGTTGCGCCGAGTGCGTTTCCACGCGGAATGATGGTGACTTTGTGCAATGGGTCTGCATCGGGGAGGAGTGCTTGGAGGACGGCGTGACCGGCTTCGTGATAGGCGGTTGCGACGCGTTCCTTTTCTTCGATGACCTTGCTCTTGTGCTGGCGGCCATACTTGACCTTGTCGCGCGCTTCTTCCAAGTCGGCTTGCTCGACGAAGTCCTTGTCGGCGAGGGTGGCGATGATGGCGGCTTCGTTGACGATGGCGGCGAGGTCGGCGCCGGAGAACATGGGGGTGCCGCGCGCGACGCGCTCGAGATCGACGTCGGGGCCCAGCTTGATCTTCTTTGCGTGGACCTGAAGGATTTCCATGCGGCCTTTGACGTCGGGGAGCGACACGGCGACATGGCGGTCGAAGCGACCGGGGCGCGTGAGCGCGGGGTCGAGGACATCGGGACGGTTGGTCGAGGCGATGACGATGACCTGATCGGAGGTTTCAAAGCCATCCATCTCGACGAGGATTGCGTTGAGGGTTTGCTCGCGTTCGTCGTGGCCACCGGAAGAGAAGCCGCCACCGCGGCGACGACCGACGGCGTCGATTTCGTCGAGGAAGATGATGCAGGGGGCGTTTTCCTTGGCCTGCTTGAAGAGGTCGCGGACGCGCGAAGCACCGACGCCGACGAACATTTCGACGAAGTCCGAGCCACTGATGGAGAAGAAGGGGACGTCGGCTTCGCCTGCGATTGCTTTGGCGAGGAGCGTCTTGCCACAACCGGGGTTGCCATAGAGGAGGACGCCGCGCGGGATGCGTCCGCCCAGGCGCATGAACTTCTTGGGGTGCTTCAAGAATTCGACGATTTCGGCGAGCTCTTCCTTGGATTCGTCGACGCCTGCGACGTCTGCGAAGGTGACGCCGGTGGCATCTTTCATGAGGACGCGGTGGCGAGATTTGCCAAAGCTGCCCAGCATGCCGCCCGGGCCGCCTGCGCTACGGACGCTGCGGAAGATGAACCAGAAGATCACGAGCAGGACGGCGGACATGATGATGAAGGGCAGGAGTGCGGTCCACTCGCTGGGGCCCTTGCTCTTGAACTTGCCGTGGGTGAGGTCGTCAACCTTGTTGACCCAAGCTTCGTTGGAGCGCGGGTTGATCTCGACGGAGACGCGTGTGGCGACGCCCTTGTCGTTGTCGATGAGGCTCTTGCGTTCGGCGGTGATGGCGCGATCGGTGAGGACGACCTTGTCGAGCGCGCCTTCGTGATAAAGGGTCTGGAACTGGTCCCAGGTGATCGATTCGTGCGAGGGGCTCAGGGTCTGAAAGATGAGGATGAAGGTGAGCCCGAGGAGGAGGAGAACGATCCACCCCATGGGGCCACGGCTTGGGCGCACGGCGGCGCCGGGACCAGCCTGGCCATCGCTTGGCTTCCCGTTTGGTGGGGTCGAATTGGGTCCGGGGCGGCCGGACGGTTCAGACATCCAAAGGCTCCTGTGTGACTTTGATCAGACCTCTTGTGCCTATCGGCGGAAGGCGGCTCGGCGTCGAGCGAGCCCCCGGGAGTCGTGGGACGGGCCACTATAGGCAGACCTGGCTCCGATGGTTCCCGGACGTTGGGGGGTTACCACGATGAGCGGAGCTCCGCGACGATGGCCCGGGCGAGTTCTTCGATGGCGCCGCGTTGGCCCGTGTCGACGCGCTCCTGGGCAGGGCGAGCGGGGACGTAGGGTTCGGCGGCGCGGAAGTTCCGACGGGAGACCAGCACGCGTCCGGTGGTTCTGTCCTTCCATTCGAAGCTGGCGGTGAGGGCGTATGCCATTTCCTGGACGAGCCCGGTGTCGCGGTCGGTGGAGAGTTTGCGGAGTGAGGCATCGGTGATGACGCCCGTGAGGATGGTGTCGGCCTGGCCTCGGGCGACGACCTTCCATGGGGTAGTGCGGTGGATCTCCTTGACGACGGCTTCGGTGAGTTCGAGTTCGAGGCCCGGGGCGAAGTCGGCCATGTCGAAGATAGGCACGGCGATGGTCTGGATGTCGGTGCGATAGGCGGGTGCGAGTGTGTAGCCATGCTCGGGGTTGTTGGCGCAGGCGGCGAGGCCATGCACCGCGCAGGCGAGCAGGGCGGTTGTTGTGAGGCGGCGCATCACGGCGCGGGCTCCTCGGCGGTTTGCGGGGCGCCCTCGGGCTGGGCCTCGACGGGTCCTCTCGTGCGCACGCCTGGGTCGTCCGGCTCGGAGTTGTTGGGGTTGGCGGCGGGGAGGTCGTTTGACCATCCACGGTCGGCCATGATGCCTTCGGCGCGGCGGGCGGCGCTGGAGTGCGGATAGTCGCGCAGCAAGCGGCGCAAGACATGGCGGGCGGCGGCGTCTTCGTTGATCTGCAGGTACCACTGTGCGGACTCAAGGAGCTGCGCACCGAGTGAGTCGTCGAGGCGGTTGATGAGGGCTTGGTTGAGGCCGGTGCGTTCGGCTTCGGCGGGGTAGTCGCGTGCAAAGCGGCGAATGCGCACTTGGGCGTCGATGAGATGCGAGGCGTCGTACTGCGGTCCCTTGAAGCGGGCGATGTCGGCGTAGACGCGGCGGCGCGCGGCTTTGCGCACGTTGGGGCCTTCAGGGAAGTTGAGCACGTAGAGTTCATAGGCCTCGGCGGCGAGTTCGACTTCGCGCGTTTGGTAGTAGTGATCGGCGAGTTCGATGGCAGCGCGTTCGGCGAGTTGGCCGCCTGGGAGGCGTTCCTGGGTGCGGATGAGCAGTTCGATGCCGACGTTTGTGGCGTCGATGGTGAACACCCCCAGGAAGCGGCGGCGCAGGCCATTGACATAGCGGATGGCGATTTCGAGTTCGCGCTCGATGGCGCGGGAGAAAACAGGGGAGCCCGGGTTGTTGCGGATGACTTCTTCGTAGTCATAGAGGGCGGCGTACTCGCGGCCTTGCAGGGTCTTGGCGTCGGCGCGTGCGATCAAGGCCTCGGCGCGGAGCGGGGACGCTTCATGGAGTGGCGCGTCGAGCCATTGGCTCAGGTTGCGCTCGGCGCGGGCGAGCTGACCATCGGCGATGAGGCGGCGCGCCTCGGAGATGATCCATTCATCGCTGTTTGGTTCGGGCGCGGTTTCGAGGACCCACTCCCGACCTTCGTTGAGTGAGAAGGTCTGTGATTGCGCGAGCGCGGCGTCCGCGGTTGCTGCGGCGAGCGCCCAGACGATCCATGTCAATCGAGCACGCATGGGCGATACGATACCCGCTCATGCGCATCGTGGTGTTGTTCAATTCGCTGTCGGGGCGTGGACGGGCTGCCCAGGCGGCGCTTGGGATTGAGCACGCGCTTGCAGGGGCGGGGTATGAGCCTGAGCGCGTCGAAGCGGGCTCGACGCTCCGGGGCGCGGATTTGGCGCAATTGCTGCGTGACGCGGGCGGGGCGGACGCGGCGCTTGTGGTGGTGGGTGGCGACGGGACGGTGCAGTCGACGGCTCAGGCGGCGCGTGCGGCGGGGACACCCATCTATCACTATCCGATGGGGACTGAGAATCTCTTTGCGCGCAACTTCGGGATGCGGCGCGATGTGGGGCATCTGCTGGAGGCGGTCACTCGGCATCAGACGCGGCGCGCGGCGGGCGAGGCGGCGTGGTCGGTTGACGTTGGCGTGTGCAACGAGCGGGACTTTCTGATCATGGCGTCGGTGGGTTTCGATGCGAACGTGGTGCATCGTCTGGCGCGGGCGAGGAAGGGGCGCATTTCGCACATGAGTTATGTGCGGCATATTGCGGCGGAGTGCATCGCGCCGAGTGCTGCCGCCATGACAGTGCGCATGGATGGGAAGGAAGTTGTTTCGGGGCGCAAGGGACTCGCGGTGGTGGCCAACAGCAAGCACTATGCGATGCGTGCGAATCCAGCGTTTGACGCGGAATTGACAGATGGGTTGCTTGATTTGTGTTTCATGCCCACGCGTCATCCGTTGACCGGGATGCTCTGGTTGCAGCGCGCCAAGTGGGGGCTGCACAAGCGATCGCATGGGGTTGTGCATGCGCGGGGGGCACGGGTTGAGATCGAGACGATTGACCGGGCGGCGCCGTTTCAGCTTGATGGCGAAGCGCCGGGGCCGTTGACCAATGGGGCAGCGCACGCTGCGGCGACCACACCGATGACGATGTCAGTGCAGGCGGGGGTGTTGCCGGTGTTGGTGCCGCCGCTCTAGTGTCGTCGTGCGCGGCGGCCATTGCCATCGGTAGCGGGGGCGTGGCTTGCTTCGTTTTCGTCGTCTTCTTCTTCGCCACGGATGCGTCCGAAGATGAGCCGACCTGCGCTTGTTTGCATGGTCGATGTGACGACGAGCTGGGTTTCCTTGCCAATCATGTTTGCGCCGTTTTCTGCGACGACCATGGTGCCGTCTTCGAGGTAGCCCACACCTTGGCCTGCTTGTTCGCCCGGCTTGATGAGCATGACGTTGAGGGGTTCGCCCGGGATGACATTGGGCTTCAGCGCGTTGGCGAGGTCGTGGATGTTGAGGGACGCGACGCCATGAATGCTCGCGATGCGGCTGAGTGCCGAATCAGTGGTGAGCACGGTGCCAGGCATGGTCTTTGCGAGTTCGACGAGCATTTGGTCGACACTTGCGCCGGGGACGAGCTGCTCGTCGATGCTGACGTCGAGGCGCGGGTTCTTTTGGAGTTTGCCCACGATGTCGAGGCCGCGGCGACCCCGGTTGCGCTTCAGGCGATCACTCGAATCGCTCAGCGTTTGCAGTTCTTCAATGACAAAGCGTGGCACGACGAGGGGCACCTGGATGAGCCCGGTCTCGGCGATGTCGAGGATGCGACCATCGATGAGTGCGGAGGTGTCCATGAGGAATGGGCGCGCGCCGCGTAGCTGTTTGGAGAACTCGACATAGGGGATGACGAGGCGGAAGTCGTCTTGTGTTTGGAGGACGGTTGCGGCGCCGAGGTAGCAGAGGCCGCCACCCATGATGACTTTGATGGCGAGGAGGAGGCGCTTGACGCCTTCGTCGGCGAGCAGGTCGGAGGGGAGGAAGGTCTGTGCGAGGTAGTCGATGATGATGCCAAGCAACAGGCTGAGGATGAGCCCGGCGATGCATCCAAAGAGCATGGCGGAGATGGTGGCGAGCTTGCGTTTCGGGGTGACGACGTCGACAGCGATGACGAGGAGGGAGAAGACGAGCACGCCGCCCACCAGTGCCCACCAGTGGCGTTGGAGGCTGACCTCGCCGGCGTTGTTGGCGGACTCGGTGACGATGGCGAGTGCGACGACGACGGAGACGAGGACGATGAGGAAGACGCGGAGGAGGGTGACGACGCGTCGGCGTTGCTGGGCGTCCTCCTCGCGTTGGTGAAGGATTGTGGTTTGCGCGGTGGTCTTGCTCATCGGCATGGGGAGTGTAGCCGGGCGGGGCGGTGTGGCGGATGGG
>JAGQOH010000033.1 GCA_020427635.1 Phycisphaerales bacterium | reverse complement strand
ACAAACAGCCCCTCGCTCTCGGCGCCGGCGCGACGCAAGGCGAACTTCTCCAGCGCGCCGTGTACACAGTTACCGAGCGCGAGGGCGATCGTCGAAGGCTCGGAGAAGTGCAGCAGCTTGCTGGCCGCATAGCAACGCGGGCATTGCAGATAGGCATTGATATCTGAATAGCTCAGATTGAGCGGCGGTGTCTGGGCCACAAAGATCTCTCGCGGCGGATGCCCGCGCAGAATGGCCTCGATGCGCTCCCCGACTTCAGGTGAAACAGGCAATATCTCTGAAAGCGCACCGTGGTCGCGCGCATGGGCCAGGCCTGCCAGTGATGCAGTGGCCGCGGCAAGACGATCCTGCAATGCAGCCAAGTCGCTTGCGCCTTCGACACCATCCGCCGCTGCATGCAGCGTTGCGACCGCTTCCTCCCACACGCGATCGGCCTCTTGCTCAAGCGCCGTCTCTGGCCCGGGTGCAGGGGCTTTGGGCTGAAGATACGCTGGCGGCGGGGCGGCATTGGCGGCGAGGAACGCATCCCCATCGATCGGGTGAAGTCCGGATCGTTTGATCTCCCCGAAGAAATCCTTCTGCACCTTCTGCTTTTGCGACTTGGCGATGAGCACAAGCCGGCGCTTGGCGCGCGTGCACGCGACATAGAACACGCGGCGCTCCTCATCCGCTTCGTCTTCTACAGGATGGCCAAGAAACGCTTCCGGAAGCCGCACTGCCGAGCCACCGCCACGATCCCTGTATGGGAAACCACCCTTGCGAACCTGCGGCAAGAAAACGGTGTCAAACTCCAAGCCCTTGGCCTTGTGAGCCGTCACGACGGTTACCGCGTCAACGTCCGAGCCCTCGGATGACGTGCCAAAGGAATCCAGTTGATCAAGGTGCGGCGCCTCGAACTTCTGCTCGTGACGCTCCATGTCTTCATAGTGCCGCACAAACGCCGCGAGATCACCTGGCGCCTCAAGCGCGCCCAACCGATCTTCAATGAACGACATGACAATCGCCATGTTGAGAATCGCGCGCTCGGATTCGTGCGGCACGCGCGCCGGATGGCGCAGAATACCGGTCACGCGCAAGATGTCATATGCCGCCCGGGCAGCATCGCGTCCTGCTGTCCGCTTGCGCAACCGGTCGTAGCGCTTCAGGAATCGCTCGATCGAGTTGCGGTCGGAAACATTCGATCGCAACCACTCGATGAACGTGCGGGGCTTCCGCTCCCCCTCGCGCGATGCATACTGCTGTGCTCGGTACCGCTGCAGCCACTTTGCCGCCGTCTCAGGCGCAACCAGCGTTGGTGGCCGCAACAGCAGGCGGTGGACATGAGACAACTGGTCGTCGCCCGCAAGCAAATGCATCCACGCAAGCAGATCAAGCACAGCAGGATCGTCTGCCGGTGTTGACATTCGCTGGCGATCCACCGGAATGTTATGCAGGCGCAGCTCCTCCGCGACCACATCCGCCGGCGTGTTGTTGCGCACGATCACCGCATACTGCGACCAAGTTCGCTCGGTCTCTGCGCGATCCGCGCGAATCATCGCTGCGATCAGCGCACCGGTCAGGCCATTGTCGGAGACTTCCATGGGCTCCACGGACGGCGCACCGCCAGGCGATTCAGCGGTCCATGTTGCCGAGGCGCTGAGTGTCTTGTCAGGGCGAAAGCGATGCGAGGCCTCACCAATGATCATCTGCGAGAGATCAACGATGTCGCTGCCCGATCGATAGTTCGTGGTCAATGCGATCGTCTTGGTGCCGGGCCAGGTCTCTTCAAACTGCTCAAAAGCCAACGGCTCGGAGCCGCGAAATCCATAGATCGCCTGGTCGTCGTCGCCCACCACAGCAAGGTCGGGCCCGTTGCCATCGGTGCGCGGCGGAGCAACGAGTCGCAGCATCGCCATCTGGGCCGCATTGACATCTTGGAACTCATCCACCAACACATGCTTCGTTTCCGTGCGCACGATCGCCGCTGCGCCTTCGTGGTCCTGCAACAGGCGGATCGGCAGTGCGATGAAATCATCGAAGGTCAAACAACCACGTTCCAAACAAGCCATTTCAAAATATTCATATGCCCGTGCTCGCCCAGCAAAGAGTCGTGCTTCCTCCAGCGCCGCGCGCGCTTGGGTCCGTGCTTCTTCGTCCTTGGCGTCGGCAACTGCCGCCTCCGCCCGCTGCAACATCCGATCGCCATATTGAATCGCGTCACCAGGCGTGCGTGCCGCTTGGCGACAGGCTTCGATAAACGTGCCGATGTCCTCCAGCAAACCTTCGCGCCCCGCTGCGGCGCGCTCCGCAAACAGATCATGTTCGGTCACAATGGCTCGCAACATGCGCTTGCGCTCTGCCGAATCGATGATCCGCCATTCCGCTGGCAGGCCCACCAGATCATGAAAACGCCGAAGCAGGTCAAACCCAAAGCTGTGGAATGTTCGGCAGCGCACGCGCGATGCGACGGACGCAGGGATGCTCAGGTCTTCCAGGCGTGTACGCAGTTCTTCTGCCGCTTTGACCGTAAACGTAAGCGCCAGAATCGACTCTGGCGCCGCGCCAACTTGGAGGAGACGAGCAATCCTGGCAATGATAATGCGGGTCTTTCCCGAGCCCGGGCCAGCCAACACGATGAGCGGAGAGCCCGCATGCTCGACCGCCTCGCGCTGTTCGGCATCAAGCGACAGCGTGGTCATCGCAGGTTCGGGCTTGACTTCATGCAGCGTGGCCATCGAGATCCAGTGTAGCGGCTGCGCTATACTGCTCGCCACACACTCGGAGGTCCAGCGTGCGATCACGGGAAGATCAAATCGGCGTTCTATTCGTCTGCATGGGCAACATCTGTCGAAGCCCAGTTGCTGAGGGGCTGTTCCTGCATCTCGCTCGCGAGCGGCAGGTGGACGACATGTTCGATGTTGATTCCGCCGGCACAGGCGGTTGGCACGCAGGGGAGCGCGCGGATCGGCGCGCATTGGCTGTCGCGCGCAAGCATGGTGTCGAGCTCCCAAGCCGTGCGCGTCAGGTCGATCCGGTGCGCGATTGGGCGCGCTTTCATCACATCATTGCCATGGATCGCCAGAACGTGCAGGACCTGCTCAATGTTGGCGCACCAAGTGATCGCCTGCGCCTATTGCGGTCATTTGATCCGGCACTCGCGGAGGCGAAGGGGCGGGCCCTCGATGTGCCTGACCCCTACTATGGCGACGACGAAGGCTTCGATGCGGTCTTTGCCATGGCGACGCACGCGTGCAAAGGCTTGCTGGAGCAACTCTTGCAGGCGCGGGGCGCGCTCTAGCCCGCCGTTGCCCGCACCGCCCGCTATTCTTGTTGTAGTGAAGCCGCCAGATGACACCCCAACCAGCGCCGAGACTGTCGCGCATGCGCCGACCCCGGGCAGCCCGGCGCGCGGTGGTGCATCACATGCCCTGAAGCGCCCCGAGGCAATCGGTCCCTATCGCATTCTCGAAGAGCTTGGCGAGGGCGGCTTTGGTGTGGTCTATCTCGCCGAGCAAGACAAGCCCGTGCGCCGCCGCGTCGCGATCAAGATCGTCAAGCCCGGCATGGACTCGCGCGCCGTGGTCGCACGCTTCGAAGCCGAGCGCCAGGCGCTCGCGATGATGAATCACCCGGGCGTTGCGAAGGTCTTTGATGGCGGCACAACACCCGATGGCCGTCCGTACTTCGTGATGGAGTATGTCAAGGGCGTACCGATCAACGAGCATTGCGATCGCCAGCGCCTGACAATTGACCAACGCATCCGCCTATTCATCAGTGTCTGCGAAGCGGTGCAGCATGCACACAGCAAGGGCGTGATTCACCGCGACCTCAAGCCAAGCAACATTTTGGTTGAGTACGAAGGTGAACATGCCACTGCCAAGGTAATTGACTTTGGCATCGCAAAGGCATTGAGCCAGCGCCTCACTGAAGCAACGGTGTACACCCAGCAGGGCCAGCTCATCGGCACCCCGGAGTTCATGAGCCCGGAGCAAGCCGAGATGGGCGCACAGGACATCGACACGCGCAGTGATGTCTATGCTTTGGGAGTCGTGCTCTATCTGCTCCTCGCAGGCGCGTTGCCTGTAGAGCGCAAGACCTTGCTCGCAAGTGGGCTCGGCGATTTGCATCGTGCCTTGCGCGACAGCGACCCCGTCAAACCAAGCACAAGAATCAGCACCATGCTCGCCGATGCCCATGCCTCGCGCATCCTGCATGCAATGGGCGAAGCGCGCAGCATCGACCCGCGCGCCCTGCGCCGTCGATTGACCGGTGAGCTTGACTGGATCGTCATGCGCTGCCTCGAAAAAAGCAGAGAGCGACGCTACGACACCGCGCATGCCCTGGCTCAGGATCTCGAGCGCCATCTCGCGGGCGATCCGGTGCTTGCAGGCCCGCCCAGCACCGCATATCGCATGCGCAAATTGGCGTCCAAACACAAAGTGCCCGTGGCCATCGCCACGACCATTTGCGTCGGCGTGGTAGCAATTGCCTTGGGCTCGATGTGGATGCTTGGGCGAGTCACGATCGAACGCAACGCCGCCGTCGCCGCACGAAACACCGCTGAACTTGCACGCCAGACCGCAGAGCGCTCGCGTGAAGAAGCGATTGTCGCGCGTGAGCAAGCCGAGGCGGTCTCCGGCTTTCTCGCAGGCGCCTTCGCCGCGGCGGACCCCGCCGATCGTGGCCGCGACGTGCTCGTGCGCGATGTGCTCGAAACCGGCGCAATCGAAGCCGGCAAGAAGTTTGCCGACCAGCCCCTCGTTGAAGCGAAACTGCGATCAACGATTGGCGGCACCTACATCGGGCTGGGCCTCTATGACCAGGCGGAGCATCAGTACAGCCGCGCCTTGGAGCTCTACCAAAGCGAGCGAGGCGACGTGTCGCCCGAAGCATTCCAGGCCGACTTGCAACTTGCCAATATCGAACTCGAACGCCACGCCTGGGAAACCGCCCTTGCCATGTTCGAGCGCGTCCTTGCCGGCGCGCGCAGTGCGCTCGGACCGATGCACGACGTAACGCTCGGCGCGATCAGTGGCCTCGCCACGGTCTATGCGCAGTTGGGTCGACTCGATGAGGCACTTGAGCTGTACACGCAAGTCGTCGACGCCAAAGCAGAAGCATTTGGCCCTGAGCATGAACAAACACTCGGCGCTATCGCAAATCGCGCCGTGTTACTCGTCCGAATGGAGCGGATGGATGAGGCGCGCAAAGATTATGAACGTGCGCTTGCTGGATTCCGGGCGCTCTTTGGCGAAGAGCACCCGGATACGATCACCTGCACGCAGAATCTTGCGTCGCTCTTGCTCAAGACAGGTGATAAAGAAGGCGCGCTCGAACTCTTTGAGCGCGCCTTGGCCGCGCGCAAACGCGTACTTGGCGAGACACATCCGCGCACAATCGCCACGCTCATCAACCTCGCGGATACATGCAAGTCCATGCGCGCTCTCGAACGCTCTGAAGAGTTGTTTGGCGAGGCCCTAGCCGCCCTTCGCGCAACGTCAGGTGATGACAACCCCGACGCCCTCCGCGCCCAGACAGGTTTGGGCGGCGTGCGCATCCTCATGGGTCGCAATGAGGAGGCCTTGCCCGATGTCATTGAGGCCGCGGAGCGCGGCGGCCGCGTCCTCCCATCAAACCACCCAATGCTTGGGCAAATGCAGCACCGTGCTGCGTATTGCCTCATCGAGCTCGAACGCTACCCCGACGCTGAACGCTACCTCCTGCGCGCGTATGACACACTGTCGGCAGCGCAAAGTGCCGATGCGTACCTGCTCGCATGCGTGCGCGATCTTGTGCGTCTGTATGACCTCTGGCCCGAAGGCGACACAATCGTCGACGGTGTGCCCAAGTCTGCACGTTGGAAGGCAATGCTCGAAGCACCCGGCAAGTAAACGCGCTCACAAGCTCAGCAGCAAACGCTCCGGGTGCTCAATGCAGTCCTTGATGTGCCGCAGAAACCGCACGGCGCCCTCACCATCGACAACCCGGTGGTCATACGACAGTGCGAGATACATCATGGGACGAATCACGACCTCGCCCGAGCCAGGCTTGTCGGGATGCTCGACCGCCCGGCGCATGATGTTGTGCATGCCAAGAATGCCCGACTGCGGCGGGTTCAGGATTGGCGTGCTCATCATCGAGCCGTACACGCCACCGTTTGAGATCGTAAACGTGCCGCCCTGCATCTCTTCGAGCGTGAGCGTGCCCTCGCGCGCCTTCGTCGCCAGCTCGCCAAGTCCTTGTTCGATCTGCGCAAAGCCCAATGATTCGCAGTTGCGCAGCACGGGCACCACAAGCCCCTTGTCAGTGCCGACGGCAAACGCAATATCGCAATAGTCGTGATACTCGAGTTCCGGCCCCTTCTCGCCTGCAACGAGGAACGCGTTGACCTGCGGAAACGTTTGCAACGCACTCGCCGCCGCTTTGGCGAAGAAGCTCATGAATCCGAGCTTGACGCCGTGCTTCTTGAGGAACTCGTCCTTGTGGCGCGTGCGCAGTTCCATGACCGCGGTCATGTCGCACTCATTGAAGGTCGTGAGCATTGCCGCGGTGTGCTGTGCTTCGACCAGGCGCGACGCGATGCGCTGGCGTAGTTGGCTCATGCGCTCCCGCCGAATGCCGCGCGAGAATGTGCTGTCCACGGGCGCCATGGGCGGGGGCGCAGGATGCTTCGCGGCGCCATTCGATAATGCCGGCGGACTTGGTGTACCCAGCGCCGCCACAACATCATGCTCGCGGATACGACCGCCAGGGCCCGTCGGCGTGACAGACGTGAGATCCACCTGATGTTCGTCTGCGAGCTTGCGTGCGAGAGGGGTGGCAAGCACATTACGCCCGCCCGCGTGCGATGGCGTCGCTGTGGTTGCAGCCTCCTTTGCCGGTGCGCTGGTTGCGCCCTTGGCAGCTTTGCTCGAGGTCGTCTTCTGGCTTGCGCCTTCAGGCTTCTTTGCTGACTCATCCAGCGTCCCAATCGAAGCGCCAACCTCGATCGTGTCGCCTTCCTCGACGCTGTGCTTGAGGATGCCTGCCGCGGGAGCGGGCAGCGGCATTGTCACTTTGTCTGTTTCGAGTTCGACAATATCTTCGTCGCGATCGACCCACGCCCCATCCGGCTTAAGCCACGATGCAATGACCGCCTCAGTGATCGATTCGCCCAATGCCGGAATAATGATGTCTGTCGCCATATGTCGTGCTCGTGCGCTGGACTACGCCGCGGCTGTCTTTCGCTTGGAACCTTGCTTCTTGCGTGAGGCGCCGGACTTTGATCCGGTCTTGCTCGTGCCCTTGGCGCCTGCGCCCTTCTTGGGCGCGCCTGTTGACTTTGGACCGATCGCGGCTGTCAAAAACTCTTCCAACTGCTCTTGATGCTTCTGTGGCGATCCTGTCGCGGGCGTTGCGCTATACGGGCGTCCGGCATAGCCAAACTGCCACCCAAGCTCCTCGCCACAGGTGATCACCATGTGCTGATACGCGCCCATGTTACGCGGCTCTTCCTGCACCCAGACAAGCTCCGCCTTCGCCGGATACGTCGCACGCACGTCTGCGAGCAGATCATTGTGAAGCGGATATAGCTGCTCGACACGCACAATCGCGATGTCATTGCGCCCGGTCTCCTCCCGCCGTTGCACCAGATCGTAGTAGACCTTCCCGGAGCAAAGGATCAATCGAACTACGCGCTTCTTGTCAGCGGCCTTTTGTGCGAACATCGGGTCATCTAACACCTCGTGGAATTGACCCTGCTCAAGCTCCGCGATCGCGCTTCGGCAGGCCGGCAACCGCAGCAGGCTCTTTGGCGTCATGACGATCAACGGCTTGCGCGTGGAGCGGCGCGACTGGCGACGCAGCACATGGAAATACTGTGCGGGCGTCGATGGATAGACCACCTGCATGTTCTGCTGCGCGGACAACTGCAGGAAACGCTCGAGCCGCGCCGACGAATGCTCCGGCCCTTGGCCCTCATAGCCATGGGGCAGCAACAACGTCAGCCCAGACCAGCGCGCCCACTTCAGCTCCGCCGACGAAATGAACTGGTCGATCACGACCTGCGCCGTGTTGCAGAAGTCGCCGAACTGCGCTTCCCACACCGCCAGAATCTTGGGCGACGCCAACGAGAAGCCGTACTCGAATCCAAGCACCGAGTACTCCGAAAGCGGACTGTCATACACGCAGAATTTCGCTTGCCGTGGCACGCCAGTCGCATCCAACGTACCAACATCCTGCTCGGTGTTCGGAAGCCCAAGCTCATGAATGTGATTCAGGGGGACGTAAATCTCTGCAGTCTCGACGTCGCGCAGCACGGCGTGGCGCTGCGAAAACGTGCCCCGCCCGCAATCCTGCCCACTGAACCGCACGATGTTCCCTTCGCACACCAATGAGCCAAAGGCGAGCGCCTCTGCAGTCGCCCAGTCAATCGCCTCGCCCTCAAGCACCGAGGTCGTGCGATCCTGCAGCACGCGCGCCAGTTTGGGATGTGGCGTGAACGTCTCGGGCCATGTTGAGATCGCATGCGCCACTTCGTGCAGCAGTTCGCGCGGCGCCGCCGTCTCGCCAGGCTCCCACGTCCACGCGTTGCTCATGCCCTGCCATTGACGATGCCCCGGGTCAGGCGTCGGATCGACTGGCGTTGCGCGCACATTGGCATACGCCCGATCGAGCGCCTTGTCGATCGCCGCGATCTTCTCGTGATCGTGATCCGAGAGAATGCCCTCGTCATGCAGCCGTTCGGCATATTCCTTGAGCAGTGAGGGCTTGTTCTTGATCTGGGCATACAGCAGCGGCTGCGTAAACATCGCCTCGTCGGTCTCGTTATGCCCGTGGCGGCGATAGCCAACCAGATCGATCACGATGTCCTTCTTGAACGTCATCCGGTAGTCGAGCGCCACATCTGCACACCAAAGAACCGCCTCCGGATCTTCCGCATTCACATGCAGCACCGGCGCCTCGACCATCTTCGCCATGTCCGTGCAATACCGGCTCGAACGAGCATCCGCCTCGCCGGTCGTAAAACCAATGAGGTTGTTCACGACGATATGCACCGTGCCGCCCACCGTGTAGCCCGGCAGTTGGCTCATGTTAAACGTCTCGGCCACGATCCCTTGGCCGATCGCAGCGCCGTCGCCGTGCATCACTATCGGGAAGATCTGCACGCGCTCCTTGTCGCCCTTCAGGCGCTGCTTCGCTCGGCAGCGGCCCATCGCCACCGCGCCCACCGCTTCCAAGTGTGACGGATTCGACGCCATCGCCAGCCAGACATGCTTGCCCGAAGGCAGGATGCGATTGCTCGAAAAGCCGCGGTGGTATTTCACATCACCGCCACCGGCTTCCGCATCCTCTTCCCACGCATCCTCGAACTCGGTAAATACCTGCTCGTACATCTTGCCCAACACATTGATGAGCACATTGATGCGCCCGCGATGGCTCATGCCAAACACGATCTCTTGCACGTCATAGGCGTCGCCCGCGCGCTCCACCATGCGATCCAGCAGCGGAATAAGCGAGTCACATCCCTCGAGACTAAACCGCTTCACGCCCGGATACCGCTTGCCACAGAACTTCTCAAATGTCTCTGCACGGTACAGCTGGTACAGCAGGTGCGCGCGCTCCGGATTCGTCAGCGCAGGCTTGTTGCGCATCGGCTCCATCCGATTGAAGAACCACGCGCGCTCCGCTCGGCTCGTCACGTGCCCCGTCTCCACACCGATCGTGCCGCAATAAGTCTCGTCCAGTGCTTCAATCAGCTCGCTCAGGGGCATCGCTTGCCCGGGCGGCGCGAGTGGGGGAGCTTCGACCTGGGCGTCGAGGTCCGCCGCCGTCAGCCCGTGAAACGCTGGATTTAGCTCCTCCGGGCAAGGCCGCTCGCGAAAGAAGGGATCAATCTGAGCCGCGATGTGTCCGAACTCGCGATACGCCCGGACGAGCGCCTCCACGCCAGCCTGCAGTCGATCAGGCCCCCCTCGAACGAGGGGGTTTAGCGTTGGTCCTGGCGGAGGCGGCGTCGTGCTGAGCGGCACCGTCGCCGACTTCCCCAGCCGCACGCCGCGATCAAAACCAGCGAAAAACGATCCCAGATCCGCGGAAACGGACCCCGGATCGGCCTTCCAACGGTCATACTGCTCGTCAAGATAGGCGCCATTCCAGCCGTTGATCGCCGGATCGATGGGCTTGGGGGCGGCCATGTCGGTCTCACCTCGTTGGGTCTGCGGGAGCGGCGGCGCCAGCGAAACCGCCCTCTCCAAAGGGGGCCCGCCGAGCTGAGCGGATTGTAGTGGGACCATCGTCGTGCGGGGGTCCCCGGATGAGCAGAACCGGCCTCAGGACCCGCCTTGGGTCAGCATTTTGGGGCCTAGCGCCTTCTCGGGGCATACAAACCCCCCCGGTGTGCCGAAGGATAGGGCGAGGTACAACGGCGCCTGCAGGCGATCCGCCGCGCTCGCCCACTGATTCGAGGGAACCAACATGTCCGAAACCTATGACTACGACCTGTGCGTCATCGGCAGTGGCCCCGCCGGGCAGAAGTGCGCCGTCCAAGCCGCCAAGCTGGGCAAACGCGTCTGCATCATCGAACGCAAGGAAGTCGTGGGCGGCGTCGCGATCAACACAGGCACCATTCCATCCAAAGCCCTCCGCGAAGCCATCCTCCACCTCACGGGCTTTGGCGAGCGCTCCATCTTCGGCGCTTCCTACCAGGTCAAGAAAGACATCACCATCCAGGACCTCTCGTCCTGGTGTCAGCACATCATCCGGAATGAAGTCGATGTCGTTGCCGCGCAGCTCACGCGCAATGATGTCGAGATCATTCACGGCGAAGGTGCTATCGACGGGCCGCACCGCGTGCGCATTTCGCACGGCAGCCGAGACACCGAAATCACCGCCCAGTTCATCTACATCGCCACGGGCACACGCCCCGCACGTCCTGACAACGTCGCCTTCGATCAAGAGCACCTCGTCGATGCCGACGGCATGCTCACTATGCCGCGCTTGCCGCGCACCATGATCGTCGTCGGTGGCGGCGTCATCGGCACCGAGTACGCCTCGATGATGCAGGCCCTGGGCGTCAAAGTCACTCTCGTCGAAGGACGCGATGGACTGCTCGACTTCCTCGATCCTGAAATCCAAGAAGCGCTGCAGTATCACCTGCGCCAGCACGGCATGACCCTGCGCATGGGCGAGAAGGTCGTCAAGATCGAAATGATCGATGCGCCACCCAATGCACGCAGCTCAACCGGCAAGCTTGTTGAAGCGATGCTCGAGAGCGGCAAGACGCTGCGCGCCGAGTCACTGCTCTACGCCATCGGACGCCAGGGCGCCACCAGGGCGCTCAACCTTGCCTCTGTTGGCATCGAAGCCGATCGGCGCGGACGTGTGCGCGTGAACAACCGCTTCCAGGTCCTTGCCCCCGCGAACGCCGGGCTGACCGTTGGCGCTGGTGGGCCAACCCACGGCGCAGTGCCCGACGCCGATGCGCCCGCTGCCGATGGGCACATCTACGCGGGCGGCGATGTCATTGGTTTCCCCGCACTGGCCTCGACCGCCATGGAACAAGGGCGATTGGCTGCCTGCCACATGTTCGGCATTGGCTGCCAATCCTTCCCCGAGCATTTCCCCTTCGGCATCTACGCCGTGCCTGAGATTTCGATGGTCGGCTGGACCGAGCAGCAACTCACCGAACAAGATGTCCCCTTCGAGTCGGGTGTCGCGCGCTACCGCGAGATTGCGCGCGGCCAATTGCTCGGCGATGAAGATGGCATGCTCAAGCTGCTGGTCCACCCGGACACACGCCTCATCCTTGGCGTGCATTGCATTGGCAACGGCGCCACCGAGCTCATTCACATTGGCCAAGCGGTCATGCTGCTCAAGGGCACCATCGATTACTTCATCAGCACCGTGTTCAACTATCCAACGCTCGCTGAGTGCTACAAGGTCGCCGCCCTCAACGCGGTCAACAAACTCGCACACATGTAGTCACTTTGGGATCCCAAAACAACAACAGGCGCATGAACCAAACTGGTCATGCGCCTGCCTACGGATGAACAGAGTCTCGAGCAGTGACGCCGCTCAGTTGCCGTCGGTCTCAACCGCGGCATAGGGCGCATCGATCTGGCCCTTCTCATTGATCCAGTGCGAACTGAATGCGACGCGCGCAAAGTTCGACGGCGCGTCAGTGCTGTTCTTGAAGCTGAGCGAAGTCGCGACGGGCTGATCCATCGGACCATAGAAGACCGCGGCATACTCGTACTTGCCAGGGAAGAACATCCCCTCAGCGGTCTCATACGAAGGCTCGATCTCATTGACGCCCCAGCGCACGATGTTGGCGCCATGCTTCATTGCGACCGGACCAAACTTCGCGTCCGCAAAGCCAGGCGTGAACGCCGTCGGATCGCTCGTCGTGAACTTCTGATAGCCCACCACCATGCTGCCATCGATGCGCGGCGACGAAAGCAGCGCATCAATGTCCGACACCTGCACCAGGTGAACTTCATCCACAGTCTTCGAGGTCGTGACCGTGTTGATCGAGTGATACCCGGCGCCGCCCCATGACGAGCACCCGCCGACGACCCCCATGCCCGCTGCCGCGAGCGCAATGCTTCCGATGCGCTTCATGATGCTCATCTCCCTTGGTTTGCCGGGCGCGGCATGCGCCCATAAGGGAGCTATCAGCACGAAACGCCTTGCCCCATAGCGCTACACCCGCCAGGGCAGGCCGACTTTGTCGATTCGTTCGTCGCGGCAAAGCCAACCGACTGCGCGGGTCCGAGAAGTCTCAGCGCCCGAACTGCCGCGCCAGTTCCTCGACCGTCAGGCGGATCGCCGTGGGCCTGCCATGCGGACACCGCCCCGAGCGCTCCACGCGCTCACGCTCATCAAGCAACGCGCTCACGTCGTCCTGGCTCATCGCATCGCCCGCCTTGATCGCCGCCTTGCATGCCATCATGTCCAGCACCTCCGACAGCGCCGCCTCAGGCGAATCAGGCAAGCCCTCGCTCGCCGCCTTGTCGAGCAGTTCTTGCATAAATGGCTGTGCTTCCACGCCGCGCTCAAACAGAATCGTCGGAAACGCGCGCACCGCCAATGTCCGCGGGCCCATCGGTTCAAGCTCGATACCCAGCTTGGCAAGCAACGGTTGCAGCTTCTCCGCAGCGTCCAGCCGTGCTTGATCCGCTTCGAACGACGCGGGGACCAGCAGCGGCTGCGACTCAAGTGAGCCCTTGTCTGTGATCCGCGCGGTGAGCTTCTCAAACATGATGCGCTCATGCAGCGCATGCTGATCGATGATCACCAGCCCACGCTCATCCTGCGTCACCAGATAGCTGTTGTGGACTTGCAGCGTGCTGCGCACCGGCGACGGCGCAGGCATCGCGCCCTGTCCCTCGACATCGGGCTGGTTTGATGGGCGCAGGTGATTGCCCCGGAGTTCCTGCGGCACAGGCGCCGTCGGCTTGGCGTACTCCAGTGCCGCATCCGACCCCGGCGCCTGCCGCTTGAAATACTCCGCAAACTGTGACGGCGAGGCAGCGGGGGCGCCGCTCGCCTCCATCGGCGTCGTGGCCTCAAACCGCCACGCCCGTCCCGCATCGCTCGCGCTTGGCATCGCTTCTTGCTCAAGCAGCACCCGTCGCGCCGCGTTGTACACCACCGAATGCACCACACCCGAATCGCGGAAGCGCACCTCCGCCTTCGCCGGATGCACATTCACATCAAACGCGCGCGGATCCATCTCCAGCATCAGCACCGCCGCTGGCTGCCGGCTTGGCTCGATCAACCCCCGATATGCCTCCTTGATCGCATGCTGAATCGTCCGATCTCGAATCGGCCTGCCGTTCAGAAACACGTGCTGCTTGCGCAAACCCACCGTCGCAAGCGCAGGCGTCCCAAGCAACCCCCACAGTGTCACGCCCCGCGCATCATCGAACGCATCCGCCGAGACTTCCAGGTATTGCCCTTCCATCTCACGCCCGACAATCTCAAACGCACGCTCCCTCGGCCCCTGCCCCGTCGGCACATCGAAGACCACCTTGCCATCCGCATGCACCGCAAAACCAATCGCAGGATGCCCCATCGCCAGATTGCGCACCACATCTACGCAGTGCCCGCGCTCTGTCGAATCCGTCCGCAAGAACTTCCTTCGCGCCGGCGTGTTGTAGAACAAGGTCCGCACCGTCACACATGTGCCAACTGCCCCAGCCGTCGGCCGCACCGTGCTCATCCGCCCGCCATCGACATCAATCGCATACCCCGCCGCCGAGCCCGCTGTGCGCGACTCAATCGTCAGCCGCGACACCGAAGCAATCGACGCCAGCGCCTCGCCCCGAAACCCCATCGTGCCCACACAATCGAGGTCCTCAGCATGCGAGATCTTGCTCGTCGCATGCGCGTGCACCGCCAGCGACAACTGATCCTCACCGATCCCGCCGCCATCATCGCGGATTCGAATCAACTCAATCCCGCCGCGCTCGAGCTCCACGACAATTCGCCTCGCCCCAGCATCAATGGCGTTGTCGATCAGCTCCTTCACCACGCTCGCCGGCCGCTCGACCACTTCCCCCGCCGCGATCTGATCCACCACCAGCTGCGGCAGGACCTGAATCCGCCGCGCCTTGGTCGCCTGCTCCATGATTTTCGCGGCGTCCGGTGCCATGATTTGAGGATTGTAGAAGGCAGGTCCGACAGGTCCCCTTGTGTGGAAGACCTGTCGCTCGGAGTATCCTCCCCCCATGTCCCACGCTCAGGACGACCTCCTCCCATCCCAACAGCACCCCTGGCCCGGCCTCGCCCCGCTCACCGAGCGCGAGCTCCACCGCCGCCGCGAATGGGTCTTTCTCATCCTCGCCGGCCTCTTCCTCGGCACGCTCGCCATGCTCAACATCCTGGGCATCTCCCGCTTCATCCTCCTGTACGACACGCACCGCACCATCTCGGGCGTCAACCTGGCCTTCGCCGTCGCTGTTGGCGTCCTCCCCTACCCGCTCACATTCCTCTGCACCGACTTCATCTCCGAGCTCTTTGGCCGCAAGCGCGCCTCGCAAGTCGTTTGGGTCGGCTTCATGCTCAACCTCTGGGTCGTGCTCATCCTCTGGCTTGGCAGCTCAGCGCCTGGCTTCATGCCCAACGACCCCACCACACACATGCCGCCCCAGCCCGTCTGGAACGACGCAAAGCAGGCCTTCGAAGAAACAGGCTGGACCTTCTTCCAGATTCGCAATCTCGCCTTCGGCGCCGTCGCCGCCTCGATGATCGCCTACCTCACCGCACAATTCGTCGATGTCTACGTCTTCCACTTCTGGAAGAAGCTCACCAATGGCAAGCACCTCTGGCTCCGCAACAACGGCTCAACGCTCGTCAGCCAACTCGTCGACACCACCGCCGTCATCATCATCACGCACTTCTACGCCCACGCATTGCCCGTCAACGACGCCAATCCCATCTGGCCACAACTGCTGGTCTTCATCGCGGGCGGCTACGCCTTCAAAGCCGGCGCCGCCCTCCTCGACACCATCCCCTTCTACATCGGTGCCAGTTTCCTCGCGAAATATCTGCGCTTCCCGCCGCCGAGTGGTCCGCCTGCGCCGCCCGCCGCCGCCGCCGTCGAAGCCGGCGTGGGCTGACAAGCCCGCCCGCAATCGCTGGATGCGTTCCGGTACCAGGCCAAGCGCAAGCGCGGAGGTACGTCCTGCTCCCTCGCCCCGCCTGCGGGGAGAGGGTGGCGCTTCGCCGGGTGAGGGGCTCTGGCCATCTTCCCCCTCTGTGATCTCTGTGTGCTCTGTGGTTAGATTCTTGTTTCCAGCTTCGCCTTCACCGCAGGCCACTCATCCTGCGTGATGCTGTACACCACCGAGTCGCGCAGCCACCCGTCGTGCATGATCGCCGCCTTGCGCAACACACCCTCTCTCACCGCCCCAAGCTTCTCAATCGCGCGCTGGCTCTGCATGTTGCGCATGTCGGTCTTCAGTTGCACGCGAATCGCCGGGCCCGTCGGGAACAGGTCGGTCTCGAAGGCGTGGCGCAGCATGAGATACTTCATCTCCGGGTTCACCTTCGTGCGCTGATACTTCGAGTTGATCCAGGTGCTCCCAATCTCGAGGCCGCGGTGTGCAGCGTGGATGTCGAGATAGCTCGTTGAGCCGATGGCTTTGCCTGTCTCAAGCAACACGACGGCGAAGCGGACGCCATTGCCCCGCGCATCCTGGCGGTCGATGTGATCGCGAAAGGCCTGCACATCGCCCGGCTGCGCCGTCCACGTGTAGAGGTAGCGCAGCGTCTGCACTTCCATCGCCCGCGCAAGATCCTCCGCGTGCGCATCGGCATCGAGGGGTTCGAGGCGCACGGTTCGGCCGATGAGAGTGATGGGGGGGAGGGGAGAGGTCAGGGGAGTGGCTCCCATTCAACGTGGAGGTGCCTGATGACCGCGCTGTTCCACCCAGTCTCCTGGTAAGACGCGGAGAATGAAGCATACTCAAGGTCGGACGGGCGAGGCCTGACGATCGTGCCAGCCACGGGCATCAGGTTTATCCGGCCTTCATCAACAGCGAGGTCGCTCCGTTTGAAGTCGCGCGTGTCGTAGCCATTGACGGGACTAAATCGAGCACCAAGCGTGACCCTGGCTTCTGGATCAACTTCGTCCGGTGGCCGCGTATCGATGGCCCACGCTTGAAAGTACTCCGCATAGTCAATCAAGTCTGAGCGCGGCAGTGGTTTGATCTGCTCGATCTCCACGCGGACTTGATTGCTGATCGTCAATTCAACCGGCGCGGCGACGAGATCAATGGCGGGCATGCAGAGAAGCCGGTCACCAACCTGTTGCGTGAGCGGACCTGCGCTCCAGCCGACAATGAACTCGCGATGCTGGAAGTCCGGTACCTCATCAGTACTCGCGGGCGTCGATACTCCAACTGCAATTTGCCCGACGTACACTCGGCCTCTGGGACGCAGGTACAACGCGACGATCTCATGATCCTCACCCACCGGACAGCGACCCCGACGAAGTTGATTCCATCGGTACTCGGACTCGGTGCAAGCCTTGTCGCGCCAGGCATAGCGCACGGAGAGTTCGTTGATCCAAGCCGGATACGCTTCTCGCGATGGGCGAGCGACGACCCACTCTTTCAATCCGTCATTCTGAATGAACAGAGAGACATCAACGTACTCGCACGCCATGTAGCGGGTCCTAATTGGCACCGCGAGCAGCTTGAGATCGGCTTGGGCTTCCTCAGATGTTCCAAGGTCCACTGCCTTTACCACAAGCGGAACCGGAACCTTCGCGGCAACCCGCTTCGTCGTAATCCCAGTGCTGGGCCAATCCGGGCGTGTCGCGCGTTCGGCCATGACACCGACGAACGTCAGCGTCAGTGTGACGATCAGAAGCCCGCCCAGGATTGCTTGCCGTTGGTTCTTCATACTCCTGTAGGTCGGCTGGGTAGGTATCGGTTCATTTTTCCTTCGCACCCCGCTTCTTCGCCCGTCGCGCAGCACTCCGGGCCGCCTTGGCGGTGCTTGCCTTGCTGCCGGCCTGGCCGGGCTTGCGGCTCTTGGATGATGTGCGACCATTGGAAGATGCACCGCCGCCGGCGCGCAGCTCGCTCAGGCGAATCATGCGGCCTTCGCTCAGCAGCTCGGGCGAGTTCTTGATCTCATTCACCTGGTCGCGCAGGTCCGCGGCCTTCTCAAACTCCAACCCCTGTGCCGCCTTGAGCATTTCTTCCTCGAGCAACTCGATGAGTTCCTGCGCTGCGAATTCGGGCTCGCTCGCCTGCACGGCACGCCGGGCCTGACGCGTGGCCTTGAGTTCTTCTTCGATGCCGCGTCGAATGCCCTTCACGATCGTTTCGGGCGTGATGTTGTGCGCGATGTTGTATTGCTCTTGCTTCGCCCGCCGGCGCTCGGTTTCCTCAATCGAAGCTTTCATTGCGGGCGTCATCGCATCGGCATACATGATGACCGTGCCGTTGACATTGCGCGCCGCGCGCCCGATCGTTTGCACCAGGCTTGTTTCACCGCGCAAAAAGCCTGCCTTGTCGGCATCAAGAATGCACACAAGCGACACTTCCGGCAAATCAAGCCCTTCGCGCAGCAGGTTGACGCCCACCAGCACATCGAAATCGCCCAGGCGCAGGTCGCGCAGGATTTCCAGGCGATCGAGCGTGTCGATTTCGCTGTGCAGGTAGCGCACCTTCATGCCGACGCGATCGAGATAGTTCGTCAAGTCCTCGCACAGTCGCTTCGTCAGCGCCGTAACAAGGCAGCGCTCGCCGCGCTTGACACGCGCTTCGCACTCCTGCACAAGGTCGCCCACTTGCCCATCCGCAGGCCGCACATGAATCACAGGATCAAGCAGGCCAGTCGGGCGGATGACCTGTTCGATGACCTCACCCCCGGTGCGCTCAAGCTCATATGGCCCAGGCGTCGCGCTCACATACACCCGTTGCGGCACAACCTGCTCAAACTCCTCAAACTTCAGCGGGCGATTATCAAGTGCCGCAGGCAGACGAAAACCATGCTCGACCAGCACAGTCTTGCGCTGCCGATCGCCCTCGTACATCGCGCGCACCTGCGGCATGGTGACGTGCGATTCGTCAATGAGCATCATCCAGCCGGGGCCGGTGGATGCATCCACACCTGCATCCCGCCGCCGCTCCGACGCAATGCGGAAGTAATCCAGCAGCGTCCATGGTGGCTCGCCCGGTTTGCGCCCATCAAAGTACCGCGAGTAGTTCTCGATCCCCGAGCAGTAGCCGACTTCCTCGATCATCTCGATGTCGTACTTCGTCCGCGCAAGCAATCGCTGCGCCTCCAGCAGCTTGCCCTCGGTGCGCAGCTGCATCACACGCGTGTCGAGATCGGCCTTGATCTGCTCGATGGCCTGGTTGCGCGTGTCCTCGGGCATCACATAGTGCACCGCAGGGAAAATGTGGAACAGCTTCTCCTCCGCCAGCACTTCACCACTCGTCGCATCAATCAACGTGATGGACTCAATGTCATCGCCAAACAGCTCAATCCGCACCGCGAACTGCTCGTAGGCGGGGTAAAGGTCGATGACGTCCCCCCGCACCCGGAACGTCCCGCGTTTGAAGTCAATGTCCGCTCGCTGGTACTGCATGTCCGCGAGTCCAAGCAAGAACTGCCGCCGATCGATCGTCTGCCCCACCTGAATCGTGATCACCTTGTTCGAATACGCCTCGGGCGAACCGAGGCCAAAGATGCACGACACGCTTGCGACCACAATCGCATCCTTTCGGCTCAACAGCTGACTCGTCGCCGCCAACCGCAACCGATCCAGATCGTCATTTCGTGATGCATCCTTTTCGATGTAGATATCCCGCGCAGGGATATACGCCTCGGGCTGGTAGTAGTCGTAGTAGCTGACGAAATAGCTCACCGCATTTCGCGGGAACAGCTCCTTCAATTCCTCATACAACTGCGCCGCCAGCGTCTTGTTGTGACTCAGCACCAGCGTCGGCCGCTGCACACGCTGAATCAGGTGCGCCATCGTGAACGTCTTGCCCGTCCCCGTCGCTCCAAGCAGACACACGTGCGGCCGCCCCGCATCCACCGCGCGCACGAGGCCCTCAATCGCCTCGGGCTGATCACCCGTTGGCTTCAGATCAGTCGTCAGTTCAAACCTGCCGTCCGCTCGACCCATAACCAAAGCATAGACGCACCGGGCTCGTTCGCGATACGCTGTGTGGTCCGCAAGGAGGATGACTATGTTCGCCGCCACCGCCGCGCCGCATCCCGCCCCGCACCTTGTGCATTACCTGCCGATCGCCTCGACGCTGATCTGCATCGCCTTCCTGATTGTGCTCACCAAGCGAGCGTCCAAGCGTGGCTGGGCCCCGCACATGATCTGGTGGGGCATCGGCGTCGCCACCTATGGCCTGGGCACACTCTTCGAGTCCATCATCACCCTCAATGGCAACTCGCAGCTGATGAACACGCTATGGCTCTGGGCCGGCGCCGTTCTGGGTGGCTACCCCCTCGCCACCGGCAGCCTCTATCTGCTCGCGCCAAAGAAAACAGCGCACATCCTCACCGCCATCAGCATGGCCTTCATCGTCGTCACAAGCGTGCTCGTCTTCATCGCCCCCGTCGAGCCAGCTGCTGCCGAAGCCGTCCGCCCAAGTGGCTCCTTCATCGTTGAGGACTGGCAATGGGTTCGCCTGATGTCGATTCCCATCAACATCTATGCCGCAATCTTCCTCATTGGTGGCGCCGCGTATTCTTCGTTCCGTTTCGCCTTCCCAGAGCGCGATCCCAACACGGGCCAAAAAACGCCGCGCAACTCACAACGCGCACTCGGCACCGGCTTCATCGCCGTCGGTGCGCTCCTCCCCGGCATCGGCGGCGGCATGGCCAAGGGCGGCATCACCGAAGCCCTCTACATTGGCGAGTTCGTCGGCATCATCCTCATCTGGATCGGCAACGAACTCTGCATCAAAGCGCCGAAGAGTGCGCCCGCACCATTGCCCGAAGCGAGCTAGCCCCGCGTCGCCGCCAGCAACGCCCGTGGCGAAACGCGCGACACAAGCCGCGCAATGGGCCACACGATCGCGCCCGTGATCATCACCAGCGCAACCCATCCCAGCGCAATCGGGCCCCACGCCGGCACAAAGTGCACCTTCAGCCCCAGCAACACCTGATACAGCCGTATCCCCGCCCAACTGCCTTGCAGCCCAAGCAGCGTGCCTAGGATGCACGCCCCAACAATCAATAGCGCCACCTCCGCCAGCACCAGCCGCGCAAGCACACCGCGCTCCGCGCCCACCGCACGCAACACGCCAAACTCAAACCGCCGCGCATCAATACTCGCTACTACGATCTGCCCGACACCCACGCTCCCGATCAGCATCGCCGCGATCGCCACCAACGACGCGATGCGCATCGAGCGCTGCCCGATCTCCAAAATACCGTCCCGAATCTCCTTGCCCGAACCCACCACAAACGCATTCGCCCCAAGCGCCTGCCGAATTCCCGCAATCGCATCTGCATCTGACACATCGTCAGACAGTTTGATCTGCAGAAAATCAATGGCTTCCGAACCAAACACGCGCTTCAAGTCAGCACGCGACCCGAACACCGCGTGAATCGAAGCCTCCGTCGCCTCCTTGCCCACATCGAAATACTTGCTGATCCACTCAAGCCCCGGTGCCGTCACCGCCCCCACGATCTCAAAGTCGTAGGCCTGCCCATTGTGCTGAATGACAAACGGCTTGCCGATCGCATATTCAGGCCGATATTGCAGAAACTCCTTGGCCACGATCACCGCGCCGCCCTCAAGTAGCCTGCGCTTCGCATAAGCCTCGTCCCCGCTCGTCCATTGCAACTGCACCAGGTCAAAGAACCGGTCGGGCTCGAACGCAATGAAGTTCGTCCGAATGTCGCGAAACCCTTTCACCCCAAACGTCCCCGACGCCACCTTCTGGTCCGTGATCGCACACGTCCCCTGCACGAACGGCAGCGCCTCGATCTTCTCGCGCTCCGTCTCGCTCAACCCAAGCCACCCGCGCGCAAATGCCTCCGGAAACTGAATCGCCCCAAGCCAATCGCGCAGCAACGCATTCCCATTCGTCCAGATAGGCACCAGAATCGCAATCCCAAGCGCCAGCGCCGCCGTCGTGAACCCGCGCCGAAATGGCGCCGCCCGCACCGACGCCGCCAGCGCCGCGCGCGGCAATCCAAACGCCCGCGCCGCCGCCCCCGTCAGCGCGCGCCCCACCAGCGCCGCCATCGGCACACCCAGCATGAAATACCCCACAAACATCACGGGCAGTCCGAACAGCACATATGACCAAAACACCCACTGCCCATTTGCACTCGTCGAAATAAGCGTCAACTGCGTCGCGATACACACCACACCGACAGCGCCGGCGACCACAACCGCGCGCCTCGGTGTCGGGCGCGCGTGCGCCGCCAATACTTCGATAGGCCGTGCTCGACCCGCACGCCACGCAGGCCAGAGCGCGCCGATCACGCCCGCGCCAATCGCCCCGATCACCGCGGTCGACAGCCCCCACATGGTTACGCGCAGCCCCGCAGGCAAACGATCAGGAAACAGTACGGTCAACACCCACGCCAACCCGATCCCCATCGGCACGCCCACCACCGCGCCCATCACGCCAAGCAAACCGCCCATCAGCACCTGCGCGCCCGCGAGCTGCCCGGGCCGTCCGCCTATGCATCGCATCACACCAAGCTCGCGCTGGCGCTCCTGCACATTCGTGGTGAGCCCCGTTAGCACGATGAACGCCGCTGACAGAAACGCCAGCGCCGAGGCCAGCACCAGCGCCAGATTGTTCGCCCGCACGTTCTGCTCAAGCCCGCTCGTGATGCGCTCCGTGGGCTCAACCAGCAGCGCCGTTGGCAGCTCTACGCCCAAGCGTGCCGAGACACGCTGCGCATCGCGCCCCTCCCGCAGGATCACGCCAATCTCGTTCAGTTCATCCCCGTGCCCACCAATCGCCCCCAGCGCACCAATGGTCACCACCGCCTGTGGCTTGATCACCAACTCATGCATTTGCGATTTGTCGATCCCCACCACGCGCAGCGTGCGCACCGCCCGCTCCGCAGCATCCAGCGCCTCCACCGAGTCCCCAAGCCCCACACCAAGCGACTCCGCCACAACCTGCTCGAGCACAACCTCATCGTCGCTGGCAATGAACCGCCCATGATGTGGCTTGGTTGAGCGCAGAGCCCGCTCGCGCTCAATGTCGACACCGAACCCGATCGCAATAGTCTTCGCGCCAGTCGCCGGATTGCGCATGGGCAACGCATCACGCAGCCGTGGTGCCGCGAGCGCCACATCCGGATCGCGCTCGACCGTCGCGAGCGCATTCGCATCGAAGCGCCCCTCGCTTACCTCCTGCACCCGAATGTCCGCCGCGCCGACCCGCTGATCCAATTGAAAGCGCAGCCCCGCGTGTAGCGACGCCAGTGCGCAGCCCACCGCTGCCACAAGCGCTGCCGAAAGCGCCACGCTCGTCGCCAGCAGCAGCGTCCGATTACGCCGAGCGGTGAAGACGTTGATACTCAGATGCCAAAGCAGACGCATCCAAACCATCCGAATCTATGTGACCGACGACGCGGCCGTCTTGCAGCATGTACGTCGCGCGACAATGCGCCGCCGCCGCCGGTTCGTGCGTCACCATGATCACCGTGACACCCTGACGCTCCGAAAGCTCACCCAACAGCGTCCAAAGCCCCTCCGCCGAACGCGAATCCAGGTTTCCCGTCGGCTCATCCGCCAGAATCACGGGCGGCGAAAAATACAATGCCCGCGCAATCGCCACGCGCTGCTGCTCCCCACCCGACAACGCCTCGGGCCGATGGCTCGCCCGCTCCTTGAGCCCAAGCCGCTCCAGCAACTCCATCGCGCGCTCACGCGCTGCGCGAGGCGATTCACCCGCCAAGAGCGCAGGCAACTCCACGTTCTCCGCCGCCGTCATCGTCGCCAGCAGATTGAACTGCTGAAACACAACGCCGACTTCGCTCCGACGAAACGCAGTCAATTCCTTGTCATTGAGTCCGTCAATCCGCCGCCCGCCGACATGCACTTCCCCCTCGTCCGGTACATCCAACGCCGCAAGCAAGTGCAACAGTGTGCTCTTGCCCGACCCGCTCGATCCCATGATCGCATAGAAGCCCGCTTCGTCGATCGTCAGGTCAATGCCGCGCAATGCCTCCACCCGGCGCTCGCCGAGCGTGTACGCCTTCTTCACATCCACGCAGCGAACAATCGACACCCTTGCCTCGCCTCCCCCAGCGCACGACGCGGCAAAGGTCCCGCACGCCCGTCGCCCATGTGCTTACCCGTCGTAGGCCGCGGAATATGCGGCGGCGTCCATCAACCCATCGCCCTGCCCACCGCTCATCTTGATCTTGATCAACCACCCCTTGCCATAGGGGTCACTATTCAGCAGCGACGGATCATCCGACAACGCATCATTCACTTCGATGATCTCTCCGCCCACCGGTGCATACACATCGCTCGTCGCCTTCACCGACTCCACCTCGCCCACCGGGTCGCCCGCCGACACCGACTCCCCCGCAGGCTTCATCTCCACAAACGTGATGTCCGTCAGCTCATTCACCGCAAAATGCGTGATCCCCAGCGTCGCGACATCGCCCTCAATCTTCAGCCACTCGTGGGAAGACGTGAAACTCCGGTCTGTCGGCACGGTCATGCGTCGATTCTCCCTGCGGCGCCCAGTTGCGCCTGCCACGCATGGTAATCGGACGGCCCTCAGGCTTCTTCCGGCTCCGCCCCCCGTCCTTTCAGCGTGCAAATCCTTGTAATGCCCCGACCTCACTTGCTAGACTCCGATCAGAGTTCGGTCGATCGGGGTCGCCCCCTGGTCGGCCACCGAACTGCTTTCTCCCCCCAGACGGCCTGGCCTCACAGCCCGGCCGTCTCTTCTTTTTCTCCTCCCCAACCCCTTCGCCAACCCAAGCAACACCGCGCTGGAATCGCGCTCCGCCCCTCGGTACAGTGAAGTCGTCCTGGGGTTCCAGAGCGCACCACACCGGCGCTCATCACGCAGGGGAGACGGCATGCTGCTTACCCTCGCGGTCGACGCGTTGCGCGACCAGCTCAAGTCGGTCGGCAAGGGCTCGCTTGCGCCCCTCGACATGCCTGACTTCGTGGTCCGGGAGTTTGAACTCCGGGGCCTCCATGTCTCCACAACGCTCTTCGCCGGCTGGGCCATAGGCGACATCGACAAATTCCGCGACCGTTGCGACAAGGCCGGCTGCCCTTGCCTGGTGATGACCGAGCCGACCCCCCTCAAGCTTGCCGATCACGATGGCATGGTTGCAGACGCCGCCGCCGACCGCGTCAGCAAGATCCTCAAAGTTGCCCATCGCCTCGGGTGCGCCAGTGTTGCCATCCGGGTCGACGATCCAGGCGATGACGATGCCTTCGAAGTCGCGTGCGATCACCTCCGCGACATCGTCCGCCAGGCCGAACGCGCCGAGATCAATCTGCTCGTTGGCGAGTGCCCAGGTCTCGCCCCAACCGCTCAGGCCCTCACCGACCTGGTCCGCAGAGTCGGAGGCTTCCGGATCGGCTCCTTCCCGACCTTCGCCGCCGCCCACGCGTCGGGCGATCCTTCCGAATATCTCCGCCAGGTTGCGCCCTACGCCACCGCAATCTCCGCGTCGGGCGAGCTCGACGCCCCAGTCATCGCCAAGTGTGTCGAGGCCATTCGCGCAGTTGGCTTCGATGGCACGCTCGCCATTGACCCCGCGCCAGGCAAGGATGTCGCCAAGCGAATTCTCACTGCAAAGGAAGCCATCGAGGCCGCCTTCCTCGAGGCTCAGGACGCATGATGACCACGATGCACGCCACGGACCTCTTCGCTCGCACGATCATCACCATCGATGGGCCGGCCGGCACGGGCAAGAGTTCCGTTGGACGCGCACTCGCGAGCCGCCTTGGCCTCGATTTCCTAGACACCGGCGCCATGTATCGCGCCGCTGCCGTACTCGCCCTCGAAAACAACATTCCACTCAACGACGAATCTGCCATCGCCCAACTCGTCCGCGAGGCCGACATCCGCTTCAATTGGCACGACGATCCGCCCACCTTGCTCGCGGGGTCCCGTGCGCTCACAGCGCGCCTGCGCGATCAGGATGTCTCCCAAGCCGTCTCCCCCGTCGCGGGTCTCGCCGCGGTTCGCCGCGAGCTGGTCTCGCGTCAGCGCCGCATTGGCGAAGCCCATCCGCGCCTCGTTTCCGAAGGCCGCGACCAGGGCTCCGTCGTCTTCCCGGACGCCTGCGTGAAGTTCTACATGGATGCCTCCGCCGCCGTGCGCGCCCAGCGCCGCGCCGACCAGATTGGCGAAACCGCGCCAAACGCGGTTGCGCGCATCGAAGCCGAGTTGATCGAGCGCGATCGCCGCGACGCCAACCGTGCCGTGGGCCCACTGCGTTGCCCATCCGATGCCGTGCGCATCGATACCGATCTCCTCGACCAAGAAGGCGTCGTCGAACGCCTCGTCGAAGAGGCCATGCGGCGCGTCCCCGCGCTGCGCGAACTGGCACACGCCGCCGCCTCCGCATGAGCGCCCTGCCCGATCGCATCCTTCATTGGCGCCGCAACCACCCGGGCCGGTCACTCGCCAGTGCGATCTTCTTCGAATGCTGTCGCGGCGCCTGCCACTTGCTCTTCACAGTCCTCTATCGCTTCCGCCGCTTTGGCCTGCACAACATTCCCGCCACAGGCCCACTCATCATCGTCTCCAACCACCAGTCACACCTCGACCCCATCGCCGTCGGCGCTCTCCTCGCCCCGCGCGCCACACATCCAATCGCGCGCATTGGCCTTTTCAAGTTCAAGCCCTTTGGTTGGCTCATCAAATCGCTCAACTCCATTCCCATCCGCCAGGGCGAGCCCGACACCGCCGCCATCCGCGAAGCACTCGTGCGCCTCGAATCCGGCGCGCCCGTCCTCATCTTCGCCGAGGGCTCGCGCACGTTTGATGGCGAGTTGCAGGAGTTCCAGCGCGGCGTGCTCCTCCTCCTCCGTCGCGCCAGGTGCCCCGTCCTCCCCATCGCCATCGATGGCGCCTTCGACGCCTGGCCCCGCACGCGCACGTTTCCAAGATTGTTCGGGCAACGACTCGCCATGGCCGCTGGCAAGGTGATCCAGCCTGAGGAACTACTTGCCTCCGACGATGCGCTTGAACGCCTGCGCACCGAGATCGAATCCCTCCGCGCCCTCTGCGCGCGCAAGCTCTACACACAGTCCCACCGCTCCCAGTGAGACCGATCAAGGGACCTGTTGATGAAGAAGTGTGATTGCGAGAACAACGAGCCAATCGCCCCTTCTCTTCGCGCGCGATTACTCAAAGCACTGCTCTTTGCTCCAGCAACGCTTGTGTACTACACCCCGGCGCTGCTGCTTGTCTCGTACATCAATTCGTTTGATTACGATGAGGCTGGCTGGCTGCTCATCCCTGCGATCCTTGCGCCCACCTGGGCGTTCCCGTTTTGGATCTCTTCAGCGACCTGGCCGCACGCCGCATCTGGCCTGGGCTGGCGGGTGAATCTCAGTGCGCTGGCGATCTGCATTGCAATCGATGCACTCTGGATCACTGTGCGGAGCAGACGATCGACCTAGCTCGGCCGGTTGCCTGTCCTCTGGTGTCTGCTTCTCTGCGTTCTCTGCGCCTCTGCGGTGATTCCTAAACTCCCACAGCCTCCGCATCCCGATCACTCAACATCCCGCCATCGCTCCGCGCCTTCACCGTCCCATCCCGCTTCCAGCTCCGCTCACACCGCGGCTCATCGCGCAAGTCAACCACTTCAAACCCGCCGCTCGTGGTGAGGGTCACCTTGCTTACGCCCAACAAGTCTGCCAAGTCCACCGGGTCAAACCCCTTGAGCTTGCCATCCGCATCGGGCCACTTCATCCCAGCGTCCAGCGGATTCTCCAGTGCGCCCTGCGCCCGCACACGCTCGAGCTCTTGCAACGCGTCGTCGCGCTGCTCGAGCACATGGGCCCACGCCGCATCAACCTGCACACCGAACGCACCAGGGAATCGCTCACCATGCACGCTCTTGGGGTCCTTCGCATCAAGCCGATGCAGTGCGCGCCACGCCTCATCCGCCGTGTGCGGCATCACCGGTGCAAGCAACCTGCACAATCCATCCGTCAAGTCCCACAGCGTTGTCTGCGTCCGCCGCCGCCGCGCCGAATCCACCTTGTCGCAATACAACCGGTCCTTTACCGCCGCCAAGTAGATCGCGCTCAATGTGTCATTGCAGAAGTTGTACAAGAGGCTCGTCGCCTTCTGGAAGTGGTACGCCGCATATGCCGCACGCACGTCCTTGCTCAGCTTGTCAAACGCGCCGAGCACCCATGCATCGATCGACGTCACGCCAAAATCCTTCAGCGACACACACTGCCCATCCGGTTGACTCGATGAGCACGCCGTGAAGTCATCCAGATTGCTCAGCATGAACCGCAGCGTATTCCGCACCTTCCGATACGCCTCCCCCGCGGTCTTGAAAAAGTCCAAATCCGCCTTGATGTCGTTCTCATAGCTGATCGTCCCGATCCACCATCGGCAGACATCCGCCCCAAACGTCTTCACAAGCTCATCAACGTCGAGCGCATTCCCGCCGCTCTTGCTCATCTTCCGCCCGTCTTTGTCCACCATGAACCCGTGCGTCAACACACTCTTGAATGGCGGCTCGCCCATCACACCCAACCCGGGCAGCAAACTCAACTGGAACCACCCACGATGCTGATCGCTTCCCTCCAAATACAGATCGATCGGGAAATCCCTCCCACCCGAGCGCTCCCGCATCACCGCATTCCAACTGCTGCCGCTCTCAAACCACACATCGAAGATGTCCTGCCCCTTGCGCAACGATTGCAACTCAACACCGTCCGGGTTGTCCCAATGCTGCAGCAATGTCGGCGGATCTTCCGTAAACCACGCGTCCGACCCCTTCTCGCGGAAGCGCTTCGCGATCGCGCGCACGCTCGATGCCGTCAGCACGACCTCCCCATCCGCCGTGTAGAACGCCGGGATCGGCAAGCCCCACGAACGCTGCCTGCTGATGCACCAATCAGGCCTGCTCTCGAGCATGCCGCGCATCCGATTTCGTCCCCACTCCGGGATGAACCGCACCCCGCGCTCCGTCGCGCTCATCGCCATCTCGCGCAAAGTCTTCCCCTCGCGCTTCGTCCCCTCATCCACCGCCACAAACCACTGCTCCGTCGCCCGGAAGATCACCGGCGTCTTGCTCCGCCAATCATGCGGATAGCTGTGCATGAACCGATGGTCACAAAACAAATGCCCGCTCTCGCGCAATGACTTCACCACCGCTTCATTCGCGTCCCACACGCTCATGCCGCGCAGCCACTCGGGCACGCTCTCGTCATATGTCCCGTTCTCGCGCACCGGGCAATAGATCGGCAGCTTCTCCTTCAATCCCGTGTGATAGTCATCCGCCCCGTGCCCCGGCGCCGTATGCACCAGGCCCGTGCCATCCTCGAGCCGAACATACTCCGCCTCGACAATCCGGTACACACCCATCGGATCGGCGTGCCGCACCGCGGCGTCCGGCGCATTGGAGAAATCAGGCCCGGGCGTTCCGCCGAGATTCTCAACGAACGGATGGTTGTAGCGCAGCCCAAGCAGCTTCTGGCCGCTCGTCTTCGCGAGCACCTCAACCTGGTCCGCCTTCGCCGCCTTCGTCACCTGCTCGACGAGTTCGGCCGCCAGCACCGTCACGTTGCCATCCACGCGCACCAGCGCATACTCGAACCGCGGATTGATCGCGATCGCCAGGTTCGCAGGCAATGTCCAAGGCGTCGTCGTCCAGATCATGAAGCTCGGGCGCTGCCCCGGCGCTTCGTCGGGGCTCAGGCCAAATGCCTCATACACCGCCTGTGCATCCGCCGCTTCGAAATCCACATACACCGAGATGTCTTCGCGATCCTCGTACTCCAACTCCGCTTCCGCGAGCGCCGTCTCGTTCGCGATTGACCAATGCACCGCCTTCAACTGCCGATACACCAACCCCTGTTCCACAAGCCCCGCAAACACCTCGATCACCGCGCCCTCATACGCCGGCAGCATCGTCAGATACGGATGCGCATAGTCCGCAAGCGTCAAGAGCCGTTGCATCTGTCCCGCTTGGTGCTTGCTCCACTTCTCCGCGTGCTTCTGACACTCGCGCCGAATCGCCATCCGCCGCGTGTCGTCATCCAGCGTCGCCAGCTTCTGCAGCTTCCCCCCCTGCGCAAGCTCCTGCATCACCTTGTGCTCGATCGGCAGGCCATGGCAATCCCACCCCGGCACATAGCTCGTCTTCTTCCCCTCCATCAGCGCGCTGCGAAACACAAAATCCTTCAGCGTCTTGTTGAGCATGTGCCCGAGGTGTAATGACGCATTGGCATACGGCGGCCCGTCGTGAAACACGAACGGCTCCGTCCGCGTCGCATCGCCTGTCACCTGCTCGTACAGCTTCGCCCCGTCCCAACGCTTCAGGCTCGCCGGCTCGTTCTGCACCAGGTTCGCCTTCATCGGGAAGCTCGTCTTGGGCAGATTGAGCGTTTGCCGATAGCGCGACTTCTCCGCGCTCGCACCGCTCCCTTTCCCGCCTTCTTGCTGTGCCGCTGCCTGGCTCATCACATCCCTCATCGGCCTGCCGCCGCATTGCCCTCATTACCAAACCATTCGCCCGCAATCCTACCTAGCCCCGCACAACCCTTGTCCGTCCGCTCCCTCGCCCCGCTTGCGGGGAGAGGGTGGCGCTTCGCCGGGTGAGGGGTTCCCTCGCGCCGAAGGCGCGCTTTCCCCAGTCCTCGTCCTTTGTGCTCTCTGTGGTGAATCTGCTTCCTTCCCAAAAACAAAACCGGCCCCACGCGGGGGCCGGCCGCATCTTCCCAGATTGCCTGCTCGCCCGCGCTACACCGTGTGCTCGAAAATCGCCTGCGTCCGCAGCACGATCCCGCCCTGGGCAATCAGGTGATAGCTCTGGGCATGCACTTCACGACGGAAACGCTGCACGTCAAGAATCGAGGCGCAACGCCCGCCATCCTCGTCCCGCCACGAATGCACGATGGCGTTGTTCTCCTTGCCGAACTCCGTCAGCTCGTTGTACGTGTCCCGATATAGGCTCTCGGGCAACTGCTCTGTCTGCACCGTCGACACATACTTCACGTGCTCGCCGAACGCCTCCTCATGATCACGCTCACCCGCGCAGGGAAGCTCGACGATCATGCCACGCTCGGGGAACGCAGCCTCATCCGCCGTGATCAACTCCGTCGCGCAGGTCTCGCCATACACGAACCGCATCAGGTGCGCCCCGGGCATGATCCAACCCTCGAACTCATAGTCGCCATAGGAAATCGTCGTCCGATCCTTGATCGGAAACAGTTCGGGGTGCAGCGCTCGCTTGTACAGCAGCAATCGATACGCCTGCAGCGAAATGGACTTCGTCGCGGTGTTCATCTGTCTTCCTGACGCTTGTCTTCCTGACACTTGTCCTGACAACGTTGTGGCTCCTGGCGCCGGTCCCGTGAAGCCCGTCGCGAACGCCAGTCTAGGTCTGGAACGCGCAAACTCAAGCTTCCACCGACAAAAACAGTGCTTCCCCCTAGGTCCGACCAAATAAGGCACAAAAGCACCTCCACCCGTGCGTTTTCGCCATACCACTTCTACTTCGCACGCCCGCGCCGGTTCGCCCTTCCGCGCACAACTTCTCACCCCCCAACCCCCGTGTCGGCCGACAACATGGGGAGTTATGTCGGACCTTGATCGTCGTCTCCACCGCCTCCGAAGATCGCCACTGCCGGTGCGCGCGCCCGCCATCGCCGCCGCCATCAGCGCCGCATCAGACGACGAACGCGATCGTTTGATCTCCGAGTTGCTTGAGGGGGTTTCCGCCCGCCGGGCCCCGCATGCCGAGGCCGCCAGGGCCGCGCTCCTCACTACCTGGCCCGCACTCTCGGCCCCGCAACGCCACACGGTCCTCCTGGCAATCGCCGAATCGCTCCCGCAGCTGCTCGCCCAGGGCGTCCGACGAACCGACCGCGCTGCCTCCACGCTCCAAGCGTGGGCCGACCTGCTCGCCCCTGATGCTGAGGCGTTCCCGATCGAGCCGCTCGTGCATCGTTCGATTGCCCATCCTGCCGCCCTGCTCGACCTCGTCGACGCCGCCGCGACCCATCTCGCCGCCGATTCCGAACAGCTCCCCCGCGCCGCGCGAGCCGCGATTGCCACCCTCGCCGCCGCCTACCCATCCCGCACCGCTGTGGGGCTCGATCCCCACGCCGAGGTCCTCCGCAACTCGGTCGACGCCACCCTCGCACACCTGGCCCAGACCTACGACGACCACCGCGACGACGCCGTCCTCGAGGCCGCACTCCTCCAATCCGCCTCCCCGGGACCCGCCATCCGCGCATGGCTCGCCAGGCGAGACGACGTGGGGCATATGGCCCTCCGCCGTGTCGCCAAACTCCTGCGCCCCGCAGCCCGCGCCCAGTACACAACCGCCTGGCTCGGACGCCCCGCCCTCGCAGGCCTCGCCCAAACCGCGCTGGGCGCCACTGGCAAGGTCGCCTGGGAGATCGCCCTCGCACACTGGCCCCTGCTCATCGACTCAGAGCGCGCGCGCAAGTTGGCCAAACTCCGCCGCCTGGGTGAGGGCATGCTCAACCCCGCCCACTGGCGCGCTCTGCCCGAAGCCGCCCAGCGCGGCGCCGTCGCCTGGACCGCCCTCGCGCACATGCGCGAACACGATCGGCGCGTGCGCCTCAGTTGGCACCTCGGTGCGTCCTCGGCGCGCGCGCGCCACGCCGCCGTGCGCGCGCTGGCGCAACGCCCCGCAAGCGCCGAACTCGACGCCGCCATCATCGACTTCACACACGATGCCGATGCACGTGTTGCAGATGCAGCGCTGGCCGCACTGGGGCGCGCCCGTGGCGCGGGCCGCCGGCGCGCGCTCACCAGCGCCATCGCCACCGCGCAGCGCTCCGCCCATCCACGCGTGCGCACGCGCGCACGCAGATTGCGTCCATGCTTCGATGCATTCGCTTGGCCCGCCAGCGCCTCCGCACGTTGGCACGCCCCCGTCGCGGCCCGCCTGCTCATGGCCAAAGAGCCCGAGCAGTTCCACGTGGAACTTCAGGTTCGCCTCAATGAATCTGGCAGCGAGACCCGACGCAGCGCGCTCTGGCTCATCCAGCACCTCGACCTGGCCAACGACTTCGTCGATGACCTGATCGCCGTCGCGCTGGGCGTTGCGGATCGCGTGTCGGTGCAGGAGCGGGCGAAGGCGATGCTGCTGCTGGGCGCAGTGACAGGCGACCAGGCCGAGCGCGCGGCGTCGGCGCTGGCGCATGGTTTGAGCGACGCCGATGGGCGCATCCGCGCAGATGCCGTCGAAGCGGTGGGGCGCTTGTGCGGGCGCGACGCCGCGGTGCGCGCATTCATGCACGACGACATCCCGCGGGTGCGCGGCAACGCGATCCGGCACGCGGTGCTGGTGAAGGCGCGGCCCGACGCGATCGATGAACTGCGCGCGATGTTGCGTGATCAGCGCATGCCGCACCGGCGGACGGCGCTGTGGGTGGTTGAGCGCGCCCGCCCCCTTGCGCTTTCGGGGTTGATTGCCGAGCTTGCGCAGCGCGAACCTGAGCCCGTGCTGCGCGCGCGGGCGGTGCGCTGCGTACGCCGATTGTTGTCGACGATGGATCGGGAGCTGGCGGCATGAGTGCCCACCCCACCATGCAGGGTGCGCCGACACTTGTGCTGCAGCAGGCTGATGCGCCGTCGCCGTCGCCGGCGGCGTCGGGCGCGGCGAGCGGCGGCGGATTCTCGTGGGGCTCGGGGCTTGGACTATTGGCGATCGCGGCGTTGGTCGCGCTGATCGTGATTGCGCGGAAGCGCGGGTGGGCGGGGTTCACGGTGACCTGGCCCACGTGGCGCATGCCGAGCGATCCGGAGCAGTGCGAGCGGGCCTTTGGCTCCCTGGCCAAGGGGCTTGGCGTGGGGCATGGCGAGGTGAAGGTGCTGCGGCGGATGGCGCAGGAACTCGGCGTGGAGCCGGTGGCGCTCTTGATTTGCCCTTCTGCGCTCGATCGTGGTGCGGAAGCGCTCAAGCGGACGTGGTCGACCGCCGAGCATTATCTGGAGCGGGACCTCGCGACGCTCTCGGCGCTCGAGCAAAAGCTCGGGATGGGCGCGGGCACTCCATAGGGGATCGGCATGCCAGGACCAGACCACACGTCACGCAGGACCATCCGGCCCTGGGCTTCGGCGTCCGAGCGTCGGACGGCGCGGCGCATGCCTCTGAACCGTCCGATCGAGATGACGGTGCTCGCGGATGAGGCGACGCCCGCGCATCGGGTCAAGGTGCGCGCGATGGATGTCTCGCGCTCAGGATTGGGCGTCGTGACGCGCGCGACACTGCGGCCCGGGATGCGCGCGGTGCTTCCCATGACGCGTAGCGATGGCAGGCGCGCCCTGCTTGGCGTCGAGGTGATGCATGCTCACATTGTGGGCGACGGCGCCAACGCGCTTGGTTGCGCCGCCGGGTTGCGGTTCTTCAAGCTGCCCAGACGACTGTGAAGCGCGTGCGCATATGATGACGCCGTGACGGTGCAACCGGACAACAAGCCGCGTGGCGTGGTGGTGCTGATCGGCTTGCGCGGAAGCGGCAAGTCAACGATCGGGCGGGCGCTTGCGGACCAGACGGGCGCAGTCTTTGTCGACTTGGATGATCGCACGCGCATCGAGCTGGGCGCCCAGACGATCTCGGAGGCGTTTCGAGAGCAGGGCGAGGCGGGCTTTCGCGTGGCGGAGGTGCGGGCGTTGCGCGCGGTGATCGGTGAAGCGAATCGCAGCCAACGTGCGATGGTGCTTGCGTTGGGGGGTGGCACGCCCATGGCGCCCGGGGCTGAGGAGTTGCTTGGTCAGTGGCGGCGTCATGGTGCACGCGTTGTCTACCTGCGGACAAGCGCCGATGTGCTTGCGCAGCGGTTGCAGGGTCAGGTCGCGGATCGTCCGAGCCTCACCGGCAAAGGGGCGATTGAAGAGGTTGGCGAGGTGCTTGCGGCGCGCGATGAGCGGTATTGCGCGCTTGCGGATGTGGTGGTCGACGCCGCGGCATCCATGGATGCGACAGTGCAGGGTGTGATGAGCGCGTGGTGACGAGGAATCAGGCACTAGGCACTGGGCGTGCGCGTGCTCTTGTTCATGACGTGGCCTTTGCAGACGCAGACCACGGCACCAGAGCCAGGAACCCCTCACCCGGCGCCCACTTGCGTGGGGGCAAATGCGCCACCCTCTCCCCGCAAGCGGGGCGAGGGAGCAAGAAGTACCCCCGCGCTTGCGCTTGGGGCTTGTACCGATTAGGCGGCGAGTGAGAATTGGCCGCTCTTGAGGCGGCGCATGAGGCGTTCTTCGTCGCCGGGCTGGCAGAAGTTGCGGAAGACGCATGCCATGCGGACGGGGCCGGGCTGCTCGAGGTCGTCTTCATGCAGCCAAACGACGTTGCCCATGGCGAAGACGGGCTTGCGTTCGGTCACGCGCAGTGATGAGGCGCCCGGCAAGCTGATACGGAGGGCAATCTGGGTGCCCGGGGCGATGGGGCGATCAAGCTCGAAGCGCAGGCCGCCTTTGGAGATGTCATAGGCGTGACCTTCGTAGTGGAATCGCTCTTCGTCGAGCAGGCGCACCGCAACCTGTGTGTACATCGAAGGGAGCAGGTAGCGATCAAAGCGGCGACGGTTGACGTGTTCGGCGGCGTTCATTGGCTTCCCCCTGAGAGCAGAGTCCCGCCGAGGCGACGGGTTCCTTCCCTTTCGCTATCGGCCCGGCGGGCTTGGGGGTTCAAGGTGAGCAAGCAGGACCGTTCATGCCGGGTGATTATTCGGACAAATGGGCGGCGTGTTTTGCGCGACGCGGAAGAAGAACGCACACGCGGCCGGCGCCCAACCACCCTCTCCCGGGGGGAGCGGGTGTAGGCATTAGGCGGTCCACTCGCCTGCGTACTGGGTGGTGTAGGGCTGCGCGTTGCGGGCGGTGAGCTCGAAAAGGCGCTTGGTGATTTGGCGCAGATGGAGGAGGTCGTGCGCGGCCCAGTTGGCGAGAAGCATGCCGGCGTGCATCGGGCCGAACTTCTCGTGGACGAACGCGCGCGACCAGTCGGGGTTGTCGAGCGAGCGCAGCCAGCCGAGGGAGGCGGCGCGCTCGCGGAGGAAGCGGTCGAGGGTTTCGTTGGGGTCAAGCGCGTTGTAGCCGCGGCGCTCAGCGATGTTGTCGAAGTCGAGCGGCGGCCATTTGGCGGCGGGGTCGTCGAGTGTCGATTTGATGCGCACGCGGAAGTCCTCGCACTCTTCGTCGGCGAGGTGGGCGAGGACTTCGAGGATGGACCAGTGCTGCGCGTCGGGCTTGTAGCGCAGGTCGTCAATGGGGAGCGGGCGGATGAGTGGTTCGAGGATGGCGGGGAAGCGCGCGAGGGAAGCGATGTGTGGGGCGGGGTTCATGCGCGCAGGGTAGCACTCAATCGGGCGTGGAGGATCCGAGGTCAATAGCTGAAGTTCGCGTTGGGGTCGGTGGTGCCGGCGCTGCTGGGGGCTGAGTTGCCTGAGACGGCAGCGTTAGCCGGGGTCCTTCGATCGACAATCGCGCCGAAGATATTGTTGGCGGCAATGTCCCAGTTGACGGTGTTGTCAGCGCAGGTGTTGCGGAAGATGACATTGCCTGAGCCGTTGACATCGATGCCGCGGTCTGCCTGGGTGCAGTTGTTGCCTTCGATGCGATTGTCGTTGAAGGACACGCGGATTCCCGCGCCATCGCCGCTATTGAGGCCATTGAATGTGCATGTGTTGCCGCGAACGATGCTGAAGGAAGAAACCTCAATCCCGTCACCAGTGTTCGAGGCTGCGACGCAATCAGTGATGACGCAAGAGTTGCCTTCAATGCCGTGCTGCAGGTTCTGGCTCGCATAGCATCCGGAGATCGTTCCGCCCCCAGTGCGGATTCCGCTCGTGGTATTGCCACGGGTGACGCAGTTCAGAATCGTTCCCTGAGACAGGTAGATGCCATAGCCACCGTTGTCGGACGCAACGCAGTCGGTCACGGTGCATGTGGTGCCATGAATACCATCGCCATCGTTGTTTCGCGCGATGCAGTTTGCAATGCTGCTGTCTGAACCAACAAATATGCCGTACTCAGAGCAACCACTCACGACGATGTCCGAGATGCGTACGGGTGCGATCGTCTGAATGCCGTAGGCGCCCCAGTCGCGGATCGAACCGTTGCGAATGGTGATGTTGGTGAGATCGGCGCCGTTGGCCCTGATGGCGTCGAATGCGCCCATGCCCGCGCCGCCGCGCAGCTCAAAGCCGTTGAGATCGATGGAGACTCCGCTTGTGGTGATCTCGATGCCGTGCTTGTTCGAGAAGACCTGCGCTTGGATGTTTGCGGTGAGGTAGTAGGAGCCGGGGGCGGAGATGTTGAAGATGCTGTCAGCATCGCCGGGGGTATTGGTTGCGTTGATGG
>JAGQOH010000032.1 GCA_020427635.1 Phycisphaerales bacterium | reverse complement strand
CCACTGAGTCGCGCTATGGCTGCTCGGTGCTCGACTATGGCATGGACATGTCCACAGGCCAGACGGTCGAACCCGGCATGGCGGTCGGCATCATCGCCGCGCAGTCAATTGGTGAACCGGGCACGCAGCTCACGATGCGTACATTCCACACGGGTGGCGTCGCGTCGAACGAACTTGTTGACACGGAGACGCGCGCGGGCCAGGCCGGCGCCATCGAGATTCGCGACTGTAATGAAGTGGAGGTCGAGAACCAGGATGGCGAACGCGTGCTCGTCGCACTGAAGCGCAACGGGCAGGTCGCCGTGCTTGACGCACGCGGCCGCGAGCTGGAGAAGCACAAGGTGCCCTACGGCGCTGAAATCGTCAAGAAGAATGGCGACAGCGTGAAGAAGGGTGACCAGATCGTCCGCTGGGACCCGCACCGCACACCGATTCTTGCTGAGAAGGGCGGCTTGGTGCAGTTCGTTGATGTTGAGTTGAACGAGACGGTGCGCGAGGAAGACGCGGGTCAGGGCCAGACCGCCCTCGTCGTCATCGAGCACAAGGGTGAAAAGCACCCGGCGATCAACGTCGTCGACAAGGATGGCCACATCCTCGACTTCCACTACCTGCCCGCGAAGGCCCGTATCGAAGTGAAGGACGGCTCTGAGATCAAGGCTGGCCAGATGCTCGCGCGTCAGCCGCGCGGTTCTGCCGCTGCTTCCGACATTACGGGTGGTCTGCCGCGCGTGACTGAGATCTTCGAAGCACGCAAGCCCAAGGATCCTGCAGTCATGGCGGAGATCTCCGGGCGCGTCGAGATTCACTCTGACAAGCGCAAGGGCAAGATGACGATTCGCGTGGTCTCGGACACCGGCCTCGAGAAGGACCATCACGTGCCGCAGGACCGCCACTTGCTCGTCCACTCGGGCGACTTTGTGAACGCCGGCGACGCACTGATCGATGGTCCGCTCGATCCGCACCAGATCTTGAAGATCAAGGGCGAAGAAGCGCTGTGGGAGTACATGCTGGGCGAAGTGCAGAATGTGTATCGCGCGCAGGGCGTGACGATCAATGACAAGCACATCGAGGTGATTCTCGGACAGATGCTCCGCAAGGTGCGCATCGAAGCGCCGGGCGATTCAGACTTCCTACCGCATGATGTCGTTGACAAGGTGCATTTCCGCCAGATGAATGCGCAGATCGCCGACATGGGTCGCGTGAGCGATGCGGGCGAAACGGACTTGAAGATCGATGACTTGGTCACGCGCGCCGAACTGCGCGAGGCCAATGCCAAGGCCGAAGCCGAGGGCAAGACGCCCGCCAAGGCGCGCAAGGGCCGCCCCGCAACGGGTCGCACGCTGCTGCTTGGAGTTACCAAAGCGTCACTGCAGTCAGAGTCATTCCTCTCGGGCGCCTCGTTCCAGGAAACGACCAAGGTGCTCACCGAGGCGTCACTCAAGGGCGCGACCGACGATCTCGTCGGCTTGAAGGAGAACGTGCTGCTGGGTCACTTGATCCCTGCGGGTACGGGCTTCCGTCCCTATCAGGCGCTGCGCGTGAAGTACCTCGCCGAGCCGCCAATGCTCACCGAATCCGACGAGGAAATGATGCTGGAGGAGGCCGCCATGGCCGCCGAGGCGCACGGCGCCGAGATTGGCGAAACACGTGGACCCGCAAATCAGCAGCAGTCCTACTCGATCGAGATCGGCGACATGCTCATTGGCGATCGCAATCCGACGCCGCAGGAAAACTGAGCAACGAGATCATCAGATCAGACGAACCAAGCCCCGTCATCCTGGCGGGGCTTTTCGCTGCGCTCTACGGTGCCGCTTTCTCAAACGTCCCCGTTTCGCGGTTCTTCACGACCCCCGGGAACTGCAGCACGCGCCCGTGCGCCACGCACCATACGCCGGGCGGCACCAGTTGCGTCGCCAGGATCGCCTCAGTGAGATTCTGCAGGGCATCCGATCGCTTCATCTCATAGGGTCGCATCGCACCCGTGAGCACCACGGCACGCTTGAGACGCTGCAGCTCCGGGCCAAGTTCCGCGTGGAGTTCCTCGCCCGTCTTTTCGAGCGTGTCCGTGCCGTGCAGGATGATGATGCCATCAGAAAGGTCGCATGCCGAACGAACGGCACGCACAATCACATCACGATCGTCGTCGGTCAGAAGCAACGAATCCTTACTCATCAACTCGCGAATGTGCACACGTGTATCTTCCAGGCGCAAGCGTGAAAGCATGCGCGCGACAATCGACTTGCGATTGGTCAGTTCGCCCGATCGCTCGTCATAGGTCTTCTCGATCGTGCCGCCCGTCGTGATGAGTTCGATGTTGCGCATGGTGCGTTTTCGTTCACCTCAATGCTTGCCCGTGGTTGTCGTGGCGGCATCATCAATCGGGGTGGGCTTTCCGCTGTCGGTAATGCTCACTAGCACCACTTCGCCACTGGTCACCGAGATCTGCTTGCCCGTGCTCGGACGGAACGCCTCGACCCGCACATGCACGCGCAGCGACGTCCGGCCGATCTTCAACGTCTCGCCAAACAGGCTCAATATGTCGCCAACGCACACGGGATCATGAAACTCGACCTTCTCGAACGCCACGGTCACCCAGCGCCGATTGCTTTGTCGCAATGCTTCCACCCATGCCGCTTGGTCAATCAGGCTCAGTAGCACACCGCCAAATACAGACCCCTGCGGATTCGTGTGGCCCGGCATCATGACCTGGCGAATCGCGGGCACCTTGCTGGGCGGCTTTGGCTTCATGGGCCGCACAGCGTACCCGACCGTTGCGCACCCGGCGCGGTACCCTGCGCGCATGTCTGCTGATCGACCAATCCCTGTCACCATCGCCTTCGCGCGCCACGGCAAGACCCATCCGGGCTCCGCCACCGGGCGCGATCGCGATCGTCTGCTCATGCCGCGCGGCGAACGCCAGGCGAAGTACCTGGGCGAAGTCTTTGCAACGCTCGATGCGCCTCCAACGATCATCATCGCTTCACCGGTCACGCGCGCAAGGCAAACCGCCGAGCTCATTCAACAAGGCCTCGAGGTGCCCCTGCAGTTTGATGAAGCGCTCGCCTCCGGCGCGGCAGCGTCGGTCGTGCTGGAGGTCGCCCTCGAAGCATGCCATGCCGACCCCGCCAACGTGCGCCCGCTCATCGTCGGACACAACCCGACGCTCGAACATCTGCTCGCACTGCTTACGCTGGGGCCCGGCGGCGACTACGCAGCCATGCGCCACGTGCGCACCGGCGAGGCGTTCGTGCTGCATATTCCGGATGTTGCAAACCCGTTTAGCAATGCGGAGGTAGTGGGAGAGATCAGGGGGGAGGAGTAAGCTACCGAGCGCCCGGCGGCGGGTTCGTGCCGTGCCAGTGAACTCTGATGTCTTCCTGACGGATTACATGCGGCCAGTAGCTGGTCAAGCCCGCGGATTGCTTTGCCACGCGGTCGCTTGGGCGGAGTTCGACCTCGATGACGCCGCTCTTCAGGGGCGGCACCAGTGCGCTGACCGACAGACCCAGGTATTCGAGACCCTCCGGGAACGCTACATCGCCGACGTAGTACTCGGTGTCATCAGCAATGGCGTAGACCTCGAATGCAAGATCACAGGGAATGCGCGTGAAGCGCACGCCGACCATGAGCCAGTTTCCCTCTGCGGTGGGCTCTGCACAGCAGTTCATGGAGCGCACTTTCACCTCAGGTGTATCGAGCGGCTGTACGATGGCGCGGTTCGATCCAAGGCGGACAGCATGGGACCAGGTATATGTCCACTCATGCACAGTGAGATCGTCGAGGGGACCTGCAGTGATTCCGTTGCGCAGGTTCGCAATGCGCAGCTCGTAATCGGGATCTGCAACCGCCTTGATCCGCCAGATGATGGTTAGCTCAATGTCTCTAGCAAGCTCATGCCTAACCGCTTGAGTGTCCAAGAGCGACGACTCGATGAAGGCTGGAAAGCGGCACGAGAAACTCCGTCCCCATGCGTCAGTGATCCATTGCCACTGCGGCGACTCGATACGATCGTTCGATCTTCCTGTCGCGTTGTACACTTCGATAGCGTCAATCGAGATCGACTCAATCGCGGCGCGGAAGAACCACTCATCGCTGACCAGCCGAAGGTCGCTTCCGATGAGTGCGATGCTCAGGCCTTGCGTGAGATCGACCGGTTGCCCGATGACAGGCTTTAGCTCGACGACCTGCTCGATGTACTTTCGAAAATTCTCGTCAACGACTAGTCCTAATGAGTGCGCGGTGTGCAACCAGAAGTAGGGGTTGGGTCTGCTTCGATCGCCGTGCAATTGGAGGAGCAGGTCGACAAGATGTCGCTGATGCTCGGCAGGTAGCGTTGAGAGCAATCGGTCCGCACCGTAGCCCCACCACTGCGGGTTCTTCATTATCGACTCGAGGGCCTCCCTAAGCATGAGCCAATCAGTCCCGGCGATCCACCCACCCTTGGCGGCTTCCTCAATGAGATTCTGATTCACATTTGGTACGCGACGCCAGCGGTCAATGAGAATGGTGACCAGTCTGTGTGTCTGGTCGGTTGCCAGGCTCCCGGAGCGCTGGAGATTCTCAAGCACATTCTGACACATGAAGGAACCGTTTGGTGAAGACTCTTCTAGGTCGGTGAGCATGAGATTGATGAAAGAGTCGCTCTCCTTTGGTGATAGGAAGCCTCTTAACAACAGCCACGCGAGCATGTCTTTGCTCATTGACCAGTTGCTCCACCATGCCCTCTCCGCATCCACAAGAAGCACAGCCACAAAGCGACTGCGTTCGGTATTCGAGAGGGACCCATCAAGTACCCGCCGAGCGAGCTCTGCCCTTGCAGGAGACCAGTTGCTCCGCGAGTTCGATACGCCCTCTGCACTCGAAAGCAACCAACCCGTCGGCACAAATCGATACCAGTTGTATCCGTTCGCGCGCAACCAGCTTTGCATGCCTATGGCGCCTGCGCCTGGCAACACCAAGCAAAGGCCAATCATCGCAAGCCGCGGTCGTCGCTTGCGCCTACCGCGCCGAACGGTCCGGATGCCGTACAGTTCTTGCCCGCACTCCGGACAACGTGCCGCAGTTCCCACCAGCCCCGTCAGCTCAAAACCACACGCGCGGCAAAAAGGGGCGTCGCCGACGATCCGTCCGCGAAGCCCCTTGATCAACAGCACAAGGCCAACGAGGCCGAGCAGGATCAGCAGCGGGAAGGCCAGCGCCATGATGACGCAAGTCTACCCCGCCGCCGGGCGACTTAGTTCGCCTTCTTCAAATACCTATCCAGGAACTTCAGGCTCTGCTCCGCGAAGGTGATGCGGTTTTCCTTGCTGCGGAAGCCGTGGCCCTCGTCGGGGAACACGACATACTCGACAGGCGTGCCGTTCTGCTTCGCCGCCGCCACAAGTTCATCGCTCTCGACCTGCTTCACACGCGGGTCGTTCTTGCCCTGGATGACCATGAGCGGGCGCACGATGTTCTCAGCGTGGAACAGCGGGCTGATGCGATTCAGCCGCTCGAGCTGCTCGGGATCGTTCGGATCGCCAAGCTCCGCGTACAGCGCTTCGCGGAAATCTTCCCACCACGGCGGAATTTCTTCGAGCGTGCGCACCCAGTTGGTGACGCCAAAGATGTCGACGCCGCAATCGAACACTTCCGGCTGGAAGGTGAGCGCCGCGGCGACCATGAAGCCGCCGTAGCTGCCGCCCATAATGCCGATGGCGTTCTTGTCGACCCAGCCGAGCGATTCGAGATACTTGCGTCCGTACACGCAGTCCATGAGATCGTCTTCACCGTGGCGCAGGTCGTCCGCGTGATTGAACGTCTTGCCATAGCCCGACGAACCACGGTTGTTGATGCCGAGCACCGCGTAGCCATGGTTCACAAGGAACTGAATGTTCGCGCTGTAGCCGAGACGCGTCTGCCCGCCCGGCCCGCCGTGCACCCATACGAGCGCCGGGGCCGGGTTGGTAGGCGACGCGCCGACGGGCTTGTAAAGCGTGCAGGGGATCTCCATGCCGTCGAAGCTCTTGAAGCGGATCACGTCCGCATCGACCAGGTACTTCGGATCGATCGACGGATTCAGCGCATCGGTCAGGCGACGATACTTCTTGGTCGCCATGTCCATGACATACAGGTTCGAAGGCGCGCGATCACCATTGTGATAGAACGCCATCTTGGAGCCATCGCGCGAGAAGCGAACACCCACAATGTCGCCCGCAGGCAGCGCCGGCAGATCGACCTTGCTGTTCGTTGACGTGCTCCAGATGGTCACTTCCGTCCGTGCATCGGCGTTGATGCCTTGCACGCGGTAACGCCCGTCCCAGCTGAACCCGACGTACATCACGTCCCACGGTGCTTCGATCGCGATGTCCTTCTTGCCGCTCTTGAGGTCATAGGTCCAGGTGCGCTGGAACTCACTGCCCTCGTTGCTGGAGTAGTACAGCACGGTGCTGGTCGGATCGAAGGTCTCGACCTGGTGCGACACGTTGCCTGAGTGTCGCGTCACGAGTGCCGGGCCCGCCTTTGCATTCGTCGTATCGAACAGATAGATGTCGTCGTCGGCGTTGTTGCGCACCTTGCCCAGCGCAAGCCAGCGCCCGTCCCGCGAAATGTCAGCGGGCGAGTAGCCGCCTTCGTTCTCAAAGACGAGCGTGCGCTCATAGGTCGTCGCGTCGTACTGGTAAATGTCAAACGATTGCGGGTTGCGCTCGTTGCTCATCACCCAGAACGTATTGTCATCTTGACCCCACCCAAAAAACGCGGCCTTCAAGTTCTGGCCCGGCGTGATGTCCTTGACCGAGCCATCCATCTCCCGGACATACAAGTGGTTCAGCTCATCGCCGCCACCGTCCGCTGTGTAGATGAATCGGTCATCCTTGGGGAAATAGGTCACCGCCATGTTGGGCGTGTCCTGCGAGTGGGTGACGGCAGTGCGCTCACCCGTCTTGAGATCCACCTCATAGCAGTTGAACACACCCGTTTCGTCGCTGTGGATCAGCAACTTGGTGGCGTTGTGGTTGAATGATCCGCCGCCAAACGAAGTGGTCTCGAAGAATGTCCTTGCGTCATACTTCGGGGCGCCTTCTTGTTCGGCAAGCGCGAGCCCGCTCGTCGAAGCGGCCAGGGCGATCCCCGCCACTGTGCTCAGCATCATGTTCATTGTGTCCTCCTTGGTGTTCCGTTGGTGTGTTCAGGGGGATACCGGTCAGGTGTGCAACACGTTCCGCAGGTTCAGCTCTCGCCCTGCGACTTTGCAAAGCCGGGCTTCCCATCGATTTCGATCAGTTTCTCAATGTGCATCCATCGCAGCCCGGCGGTTGTCAGCTTGGTGAGCAAGTCGGTCACCTGCTTGTCCGTGACCTTGGCCTTGGGTTCTGCCGGGAAGAACCGGCAGCCATAGTGGTCCACCCCATCAAACGCCGACGCCGCAGTTGGCCACACCTGCACGCCCCGGTTGGAGACGTTCTTGAGCTTGAGTGCACAGCCCCAGGTCGCTTTCTCGACCGCCTTGCCAAAGGCATCGGGCAGCAGCCCCGACTCGATGAACACATCGACGCCCACGTCCTGGCGCTGCGCAGCCTTCACCAGATCCGGCGCCTTCGCCACCTGCGGCATCTTGATCGGCTTGTATTCCCGCGTTCCTAACCCCGCGCTTGTCTTGCCAAGATTGCTCATGATCGTCTCGGTGAACTTCTTCGTGCCCACTGCCGGACGGCCCAGCGCGATGTCCCCAGTAAACGTCCCGCCTTCGAGTGTCACCCACAACGCATGCTCGATTGCCATGGCAGTGTCGAACATGCCGAAGTGGCGCAGCATCATCACCGCCGCGAGCAGCAGGGCGGTCGGGTTCGCCTTGTCCTGACCGGCGATGTCCGGCGCCGTGCCGTGCACCGCTTCGAACATGATCGCGTCATCGCCGATGTTCATCGAGGGCGCCAGGCCAAGCCCGCCGACCAGGCCGCTGGTCAGGTCGCTCACGATGTCGCCATTCATGTTCGTCGACACGATGACGTCGAACTTCTCCGGGCTCATCACCAGCTTGTGGCAGCAGTTGTCGATGATGATGTGCTCGCTCTTGATGTCCGGGTATTCCTGCGACACCTGCTCGGCGACGCGCTTAAGGTACCCTTCGGTCATCTTCATGATGTTCGCCTTGGTTGCCGTATGCACCATCTTGCGGCCCTGGGCCCGCGCAAGCTCATACGTCAGGCGAACGATCTTCTCGCAACCTTTCTGCGAGATCAGTTTCAGGCACTGCGCCACGCCCGGCGTCTGCATGTGCTCGATGCCCGCATACACATCCTCGACGTTCTCCCGCACCACGATCAGGTCGATGCCCCGCCCCGCAAAGGGCCCCTGCACATTGGGCAGTTCCTTGCAGGGGCGAATGTTGCCGTACATCTCAAAGAGCTTGCGGAGCGTGACGTTCGCGCTCTTGCCGCCATGGCCCACCGGCGTCTCCAGCGGCCCCTTGAGAGCCACCCGCGTCCGCGCCAAAGACTCCAAGGTCTCGGGCGCCACGCCATTGCCAATGCCCTTGTCGAACGCCTCTTTGCCCGCGACTGCGTCTTCCCAGTCGATCCGCGCTCCCGCGGCCTCCAGAATCGCCTTCGTCGCCTGGGCCACCTCGGGCCCGATCCCGTCGCCCGCGATGAGCGTGACGGCGTGCCTTGCCCCGGGGGCCGACGCCCCGCCCGATGCCTGTCTTGGTGCTGCTGTGGTCATAAAGACATGGTACGACATCGCTCCCTCGCCCCGCCTGCGGGGAGAGGTTGGCGAGTGCAGCGAGCCGGGTGAGGGGCTGCCCTAGCACCCCGGCGTTGTGCCGAAGGCGAAGAGGACCGCATTCAAGTCGGCGAGGTCGACATCGCCATCGCAGTCGGCATCGCCATCGAGGCCGGGCGAGACGCTATTGCCAAAGGCGAAGAGCACGAGGTTCAGGTCGGCAAGGTCGACTGTGCCACTGTGGTCGACATCGGGGCAGTTGTTGCAGCCAAAGTTGAGGTGGACGACATACTCGTGCGCGACGGAGTTCTGTGAGGGCAGCATCGCACCGTCGAAGTCGCGGTCTGGGCGGATGTAGAGCATGTAGTCCTCGCCATCGTCGAGAACGACTGAATTGTTGATGTTATGCACGTTGCAATCCTCGACACCTCCATCGTTCGTGCGATAGGGGTAGTAGCTAATGGCGGCGTAGTAGATATCGTCGCAAATCAAAACCCGAATGCACGTGAAATCAATGCCGACACATGGAACTGTCCGTAATATAAAGAACGCCTTCTGTGTGTTTGCTCTGAGGTCATACCGCAGCGTGGCGCTTGGGCCGTCGCTTGCATCAACTGGCGCGTAGAACCCGTAGCAGTCGTAGTCGCGAAAGAACTCGTCTGGTGCATCAGAGCGCAAGCTCATGAATGTCGTGCCGTATATTGTGGCCTCTGTGATCGGCCCCATCAGTTGGACTCGATCTGAGTCGTACTCCGTACCACCTGGTCCTACACCAACATCAGGCCAGACACATCCATAGTTATTGTTGTTGCCCGGGGGTACTGAGGGTGTGTCCAGGGGGTTGCCATTCTGCACGAAGTCGATGTCTGCCGCTGGACCATCATTGTCGAAGACGACATAGGGGCCCGTGGGAATGTCCGCGCAATCCTCGGCAGGACAAACGATCGTGAGCGTGTACGGGCCTGCCGCCGCTGCGTTGTAACTGCCGACCTGGATGAAGTAGGTCGCGCCGATGGTCAATCCTTCGAGATAGATGTAGCCGTTGAACGTTGAGTTGCCGCAGTTGTCTTCTGCGCAGCCGACTTCGACGAGGCTGCCGCAGGCGCCGGAGTAGACCTGCATAGAGGAGTCGGTTGCGACACTGTCACAGGTGTGGACCTGCGCGGTTGTGTCTGAAGCAATGAAGCTGAACCAGTAGGTGTTGCGCTCGGGACCTGCGCCAAACCGCGTGCCGATGCAGAAGTTCTGACTGGAATCGTTGAGATCGATCTCGTCCCAGCCGCCGGTGGTCAGCGCGTTGTCGTAGTTGAAGCTCGTGTTGCAGGCGATCGGCGTGGCGTCGAGACACACTTCGCCCGCCGACGGCGTGCCGACGCGCGGCGTGAGCGGTGCTTCACGCTTCGGCTTCACGATCGGGGCGTCATCGAGAAAGGTTGTTGCAGGTTGGACCTGGGCCATTGCAGCCGAAGCTGCGATCGCCGAGCCACATAAGCACGCCAGCATCCGCGAGGTCAGGGTCATGGCGAAAGCCCTCCCATCGGGGGGCCAGTCTACCGCGCGGGTGGCCTCAATCAAGCCCAATCTAAGATCCCGGACCTATCGCCTTACGCCAATCACCTCGACCTGCGGCGGCGAAAAGAAAAACGCACCGGGCTGCTCGCCCAATTCGCGCCACTCGGTCATCACAGTCTCAAACTCATCCTGCGTCATGAACCCCGTCTTCACCAATCGCGGCAGGAAGCTATCGAAATACGTTGTCGGCCATTGCCACAGCGCATCGCCCGGCCGCGCAATCCGCTGCAACGGACGAATCTCCACGACATCAAAGCCAACTTCCTCCATCCACGTCGGCAGCATCTGCCCAACATCACTGTTTGCCTTGTGCGATGCATAAGACGCCAGGATGCATTTGCGCAATGTTTCCACGCCGCCCTTGTTTGGCGCCCAGAAGATGCTTTGCCAGCGGCAATAATCCTGAATCGCAAACACCCCCCCCGGCTTGAGCGCGCGATGCACACTCCGAATCACCGCCTGCGGATCGGGCGTGAAATGCAGCACCCACCGGCAGTACGCTCCATCGGCGCCATCGCCAGGCAGGTTCAACCGTTGCACATCTTGATTGCTTGTCTCGATCGGCGCACACCCCGGCTCCGTCGGCGTCGCATCGATGTAATCCAGGAATCGTTGCGACTCGTCGACCGCGATGACCTTGCCGCTCGGTCCGAGCAGCCGAGCCAGATCACGCGAGCCAAACCCCGGCCCGCAGCCGACGTCGATCACTGTGTCGCCCGGGCCAAACCCCGCCCGCGCCCACTGCCCGATCGCCGCGTCCGCCCACAGCGCATGCTGCAAACTCAGCCGCGCGTGCTCCTGCTCATCGGTCCCGAGGACGTATTCGCGGTCGATTGTCGTGTTGCTCATGGGGCACATAGTAGCTGAGGTCCAGCAGATCACGCCGCCGCGAAACCGGCGCTCTTGTTGGCCCGTACAGGAAGAGGGGCTATGGTGGGAGAAGCATGAAGCAGCACACAATGCACATCTGGCGGGCGGCGATCGCCCTCATCGCGGTTTTGTCACTGGGACGCTGGGGCCTCGCGCAGACCTTCCAACCTGTCTACGAGAGCGTCCGCGAACTCGTGCCCACGCTCGATGCGCCGGCGACTGCGCGCGGCAGGTTCGTCGACACCTCACAACTCGTTGGCAATCAGGGCAAGCACGACTTCCAGGTCATCTTGTCGGGGTTGCCCGCAGGGAATTATGACCTTGACATCGGCACGCATGCGTTCGTGATCGAAGTTGGCGCGGGTGCCGAGACCGTCTTCGCGCGCGAGAACGTCAATGTGGGCACGAGCGGACGGCTCATCACTATTAGCCAAAGCGACACTGTGTTGTTGCGCACGATCGGCGTTGGGCCGGTCGATGCCGTCTCTGCTGGGCAAGGATTGCTCGAGAAGTCCAAGGGCAAGGCGAAGCTCGCCGGCTCGGCGAAGGCCCGAGCCAAGGCAGTCTTCAAGACCGTCAACAAAGTCAAGCCAGACAAAAAGTACACCGACGCGATATTGGTCCTGCAATTCAAGAAGCTCGAGCGCGAGGTGGCATACGAACTCTCCGCGAACGGCTGGCCGCTTGCGAGCTTCGACTCCGACAGCTCAGGGCGAGCGAGTGTGTTCTTCACCACGCAGCCGTTGCAGGGCGACTTCATTCTGAACTTCGATCCAACTGAAGCGGACTACTTGCTCACCAAGGAAGGCGAGACAACGCCCGTCATGGAAGGACGCCTCACGGGGGCAGCAGCGGGGGGCAACCTCGAGCGCATCAACGGATTGCACTGGCTCATGGCAACGACCGGCATCGACACCGACGCCGAGGCACGCATCGCCGTGCACGGCGCATCGCCTGACGCTGTCGATGACATGGTCATCACTGCCGAAGCACTGGAACAGGGCGACTACGACGTCATGGTCGGGGCCGATGTCATCGGCACGCTGACGATCGATGGCAATGGCGATGGCGCTGCGGTCTTCGCAGTAACGCCCAGCGGTTCCGAGCAGGCGCTCAGTGTGCCCGTCATGAGCAAGCTCATTCGCATCGTCAATGGCGATGGCGACGTGCTACTTGGGCGCACACTCGAAACACAGTGAAGCCAGCTAGTCGCTGTGCTTGCCGCGCAAGCGGGCGCTCAAACGCAACAGCAACTGATTGCGTTCGACCTCGTTGAGCCAATCTTGTAGCCCTGCGCGCAGCTCGTCTTCCGCGAGCGGGGCGCCCGGAATCGGGCAAGACGCCCCAAGCTGCCGCGCCGCGATCGCTCGATAGCGCGACAGCGTCCGATCGCCAAACACACTCACCAACTCGAAATCTTCCGCCATGAACAGCACCACGGGCACCCGCGCGCCCTGGTTAATCTGCACCTGCTGTGCAAGATCCATGTGTTCATCGCGATCCGCCAGCCGAAAGTGAAGTGTTGCTGAGTTTGCTTCCGCGATGCGCTGCAGGAACGGCATCTGCTGCACGCAATCCCCACACCAGACGCCAGACACGGCAAGGACATGCATCTGCCGCGTGAATCCACCGACCAGCGCTTGTTGGTCTGATGTCAGGCTGGCCCGTTCGTAGATCTCCGCCCAGGCTGCGCGCTGCTTGTCGTTACCCCTGGCGACATACGTCGCATAGTCTTGCGCGCCATCAAACTTCGCCTTGAGGTAGTCAACGCTGAGTCGCGGCGTGGTGAGTGTGCTCATCGGGTCTCCTTGCCTTGGACCCCAAGCGTAGGCGCGCTACCAGCGCTCGTCATCGTCCGCCGGGCTGTTGGGCCACACGTTCGACGCCAATCCATTGACCGACGCTCCGTTCTGGATCGCATCCTTCACAAAGCTCAGGAAGCCGTGCGGGAACGGCAGCGCGGGCTCCGAGGTCTCATCGAGCGACGCCATTTCTCGCGCATTGAGCGTTACTTCGAGCGACGCCAGGTTCGCTTCGAGCTGTCCGGTGTTCCGGGCGCCGATGATCGTCGACGCCACGCCCGCGCGCTGGCGCACCCACGCGAGTGCCACCTGGGCCACCGTCGCCTGCCCCTGTTGCGTCTTGTGCCCGGCAGCGATGTTCTTGAGTTCGTCGACAATCCGGAACGTGCGCTCATTCAGGTGCTTGGAGTCCGCTTTGTAGCGCGCTCCTGCCGGCGCGCTTGAGCGCGTGTACTTGCCCGTCAGAATGCCGCCCTTCAGCGGCGACCAAGGCGTCACGCCCATGCCAAGCGATTGCGCCATCGCGATCAGATCCGCCTCGACCGTGCGCTCCACAAGCGAGTATTCAATCTGCAGCGCGATCAACGGCGACCACGCCCGGAACTGCGCAATCATCTGCGCCTGCGCGCACACCCACGCCGGCGTATCGCTGAACCCCAGATACCGCACCTTCCCGGCACGCACAAGATCGTCCAGCGTGCGCATCGTCTCTTCAATCGGCGTCCACTTGTCCCAGAAGTGCATCCACAGCAAATCGATGTAATCGGTCTTGAGCCGACGCAGCGATTGCTCGACGGATTCCGTGATTGCTTTGCGATGCCCGCCGCCGCCGTTCGGATCGTTGCGATAGAGGTTGCTCATCCATTTCGTCGCAATGACGACGCGATCGCGCTTGCTTGGCACGCCAGAGAGATGCGACCCCAGAATCGCTTCGGAGTGGCCCTTGTTGTAGCCGTTGGCGGTGTCGATGAAGTTACCGCCCAGTTCCAGATAGCGATCGATGACCTTGACGCTCGTCGCCTCGTCTTCGCCAATGCCCCATTCCTGCCCAAAGGTCATTGCGCCGAGACACAACGGGCTCACGCGCAGGCCGCTTCGGCCCAAGGTCACATACTCACGCAGCCCGGGGCAATCATTGAGCTTCGTCGTGGGGGCGGCTTGCATCTGCGTCATGGTTGGGCCTCCTATGCCGTGCAGTCTACCGTTCGATCTGCTTCGCCATCGCTCGCAGGCGATCAAACGCTTCCATCGGGCTGAGGCGAGCGAGATCGAGCTGCTTGATCTCCTCAATCACCGGATGCGGCACAAACTCCGTAAACAAACTCATCTGCTCACGCCCGCGCCCCGGCGATGCCGGTACTGCAATGCGCACCGCCGCCGTGTCATGACTCACGGAAAGCGAGTCCAGCAACGTTGCTGCCCGATCCACCACGTTTCGGGGAATGCCGGCCAGCCGCGCGACATGCACACCAAAGCTGCGATTGCTCCGCCCAGGTTCGATCCGGTGCAGAAACACCAACTCCGGCTCGCCGCTCGGTCCCGTCCATTCCTTCACCGCGACATGCAGGTTCTGGATCCGCGCCGGATGTTGATCGGCAAGCTCCGTCAACTCGTGATAGTGCGTCGCAAACAGCGCGCGAGGTATCTGCGCATCTTCGCTCACATCAATCCCCGACAGATGCTCCGTGATCGCCCACGCAAGTGATAGCCCATCCAGCGTGCTCGTCCCCCGGCCCACTTCATCAAGCACGATCAGCGACCGCGCCGTCGCGCCATGCAGGATGCGGGCCGTTTCGATCATCTCAACCATAAAGGTCGACTGGCCCTGATGCAGCGCATCATCGGCGCCGATGCGCGTGAACAAGCGATCGGTCAATCCAACCGTCGCGCTCGCCGCGGGCACAAAGCTCCCTGCGTGTGCCAGAATCACGATCAGCGCCACCTGCCGGATGTATGTGCTCTTGCCCGCCATGTTCGGACCCGTGATCAGCGCGAGTCGCGGCGCATCCGCTGCTCCGAGCGCCAAATCATTTGGCACGAACTTGCCGCCGAGCGCCGCCTCCAACACCGGATGCCGACCCTGCTCGATCGCCAGCGCCGAGTCCTCGGTTATCGTCGGGCGCGTCCAGTTCGCCTTCCGTGCCTGCATCGCGAACGTCAGCAGCACATCGAGGGCCGCCAGCGCCTCTGATAGCGCACGAATCGCTGCGGTCTGTGCGCCAATCGCATCGCACAGCTCCAAAAACAGCGCAAGCTCCCGTGCCACCGCACGGTCCTCCGCGTGCAGCACCTTGTCTTCAAAGCCTTTCAACTCCGGCGTGATATACCGCTCAGCATTCTTGAGCGTCTGCTTCCGCGTGAACACACTCGGCGCGCGCTTCGCCTGGGCCGCAGGCAATTCGATGTAGTACCCAAAGACCTTGTTGTAACCCACCTTCAAGCTTGGCAGGTCATGTTCTTCAACGAGTTTCGCCTGATAGTCACTCAGCCACTCGCCCGCCTTCGTGCGCAGCGATCGAGCCTCATCAAGGTCTTGATCGATCCCATCGCGGATCAGTCCGCCCTCGCGCATGTGCGCAGGCGGCGTATCCACACACACCGCCTGCACCCGCTCCGCAATCGGCTCCAGCGCCGTGCGCACCTGTTCAATCGCATCGCGTAACGCTGTCAGCGCCGGTGCGCCCTCAATCGCCTGCGCCACGGCCCCGATCGCACCTAGCGATCGGCCCATGGCAACAATGTCCCGAGGAGTCGCCCGCCCCAGACTCACTCGCGCGCCAATCCGCGGCAAGTCCTGCACCTGATTCAGCGCCTCGCCAAGCTCCCGCGCCGCGCGATGATCCTCGAGCAATGTCGAGACCGCAGCATGCCGCGCCTCAATCACCTGCAATTCCACCGGCGGCGCGCACAACCACTCCCGCAGTAATCGGCGCCCCATCGCCGTCTTTGGCGCCACGCCTCGCCCATGCAAGAACAGTCCGAGCAATGATCCTTCGCTCGCCCCGCCGCGCACCGTGCGCTCGACTTCCAGCGCCCGCAAGCTCGTCGCATCAAGTCGCAACACCGGCGCCGCATCCTCACGCATGGGCGGGCCAATGTGCGCCAAGGAGCGCCGCGCCAGTGCCTGCGCCGCTTCATTGCCGCCACCGCTTCCATTGCGTTCCGCCAGTTTGCTCTGGTGCGCATGCAGATACGTCTCGCGCAGGTGCCGCAGGATGACACCCGCTGCCAGCACCACCTCGTCATCATCTTGAAGCCCAAACCCCGCGAGCGTCGTCACGCCAAAGTGTGCCTTGAGCGCCTCGAGCGCTTCATCGCGCCGATACTGCCACATCGCCTTGCCGGTCATCGGCACACCAAGCGCCTCACCCAACTTCTGCGCCCGCGCGGGCAGTTCGCCATCGCCATTCTGCGCACACAACAACTCGCGCACGCCGCGCCGAGTGAGTTCATCAACCAGGTCGCTGGCTTTGCATGCAAAGACGCCAAAGCGCCCCGTCGATAGCTCAATCACCGCCGCTGACGCCCGCGCATCCGGCGCATCGCCCGCATCCAAAAACGCGACGCACCCCAAGACGCTCGGCATCGTGTCATCAAGCAACGGCTCATCAATCAACGTGCCCGGCGTAATCACCCGCGTCACCGCGCGCTCGACAATGCCTTTCGCCTGCTTCGGATCTTCGATCTGATCCGCCACCACCACGCGAAAGCCTTGTTCGACGAGTCGACGGATATACCCCTCCGCCGAGTGGTGCGGCATCCCCGCCATGGGAATCCCAGCACTGCGCTCCGTGAGCGTGAGCCCCAGCGCCTTGGAAATCGTCACCGCATCTTCATCAAATAGTTCATAGAAATCGCCCATACGAAAGAGCAGCACGCACCCAGGGTGCTGCGCTTTGAACGCGCGATACTGGCGCATCGCCGGCGTGTCGCGATTGGGCTCTTTCGTTGCGGCTCCCATCAGCACGCAAAGTGTAAAGCCGCGCGGCGCCCCTTACCCCGCGCCGTCAGCCTTGCCACAAAAACGACACGACCCGCCACAAGGACGGGTCGAGTGCGTATTGACGGGGGCAAACCCCATAGGAAAGTGGAGCGGATGAGGGTCGAACTCACAACCTCCTCGATGCGACCGAGGCGCTCTCCCAATTGAGCTACCGCCCCAAGATGTCTCCCTTGCGGGCCGACTAGCGTAGTCATCCCGCCGGAAGCGATCAAACCGGCCTATCCTTGGCCCCGCAGACCCTGCCAGGAGCCCCCATGAAAGCCGAGACCATGCTCGCCGAGCTCAACCGCCTCCGCCAGGACATCGACAAGGACCCCGCCGACCTCGAATGGCTCACCCTCGAGCACGTCTTCCGCTTCGTCAGCTTCAAGATGGGCGATTTCCAGGCCTACCTCAAGGACCAGGAGGCCCGGGGGGCGTTCGAGGAGTTTGAGGACTGACTCCGTCCCATCTCCCACTGCCTATTGCCCATTGTCCACTTTCCTATTGATTCCGCCCGTCGCCCGTCGATAATTCATCCATCGAGCTTCGCGCCCCGCCTGGCGAGCCACGGAGAACCCGTCAGCGAGCCCGGAGCGACAAGTTCGACGAGCTGCGTGTGCCCCGTCATCGAACAGGCCCGCAGCGCGATGAGCCCCGGGTGACGGCCCGGGGAAGGCAAGCCGGGCGCCGCGCATTCACACCGCGCGTCGTTCGGGAGGCCCGTACCGAAGGAGGTGATCCAGTGAACAAGTGTGACCTTTCAAGGTGGCTGCGCGGCTAACGCAGCTTGACGAGGCTGCCAATCGCGCAGCCAAAGCGGCTACCTTGCTGTGTATGGGCCTCCGAGCCTCTCCGCAGGGAAACTCGGAGCCGAACAACAAGAGCCATATGAATTGCCGACGGCTTCGGATTCCCGGGGCCGTCGGTTTTTTTGCCAGGGTGCCGTGGCCTGCGTCCGCGAAAGCCACGTCTGTACAAGCCCAAGCGCAAGCGCGGGGGTATGTCCTCTTCCGGGTGGCCGGGCTTGCTTGTCAAGCCCGGAGGCCGCGTGTCTCGATGAAGACAGAGACAGGGCAACACGCTGCGCTGGTCACAAGGCTTGTAGGAGGCAGCGCGATGAGACTCGATACACCCGACTTGGCAAGCACGCTGGCCCACCCAACCGGATTCCGGGGTTGCAAGCAACCCCGGCCACCCGCCGCGGAACTCGGTTTCACAAGCGTCAAGTCGTACACGCAATACGTTCAGAGTTTGGGTGAGACCAATCGCGGATTGCATTGCGCGGAAGTCCTCGCGTCGTATCTCATCTGGGGAGAGTGAAAATGAGAACTGTATGGGCTAGCCTCGTTTTCGGGGTGGTTTCATCGAGTGCGAGCGCAGAACTCTTCTATACCACGTATCCGAGGGACGGCAGTGATTACCTCGCTACCGTTGACACGTCGACTGGCCAGGTCTCCGAGATTGGCAGCCTGGGAGTTGGGCTCGGGCTCGGTCCACTCGCATGGGACTCGACCAACGATGTGCTCTTCGGCGTTGGATTCGGTAGTGGGCTTCTCTATGAGATCGAGCCAACAACTGCAGCAGTAACCCCGCGCGGCGCGCCCAACACGCCTTCGACAACTGCGCTCGCCTATGATCCGGTGCGTGATGAGCTGTACGCCGCCAGAAACAGTGGGGTGCTGATGTCGCAACTCTATCGTGTTGATAGAACCAGCGGTGCGTATGACCCAGTGGGGGCGGTAGGCGGCGCGGCGACCTCACTGGTCTATTCTGCAAACGCAGACACGTTGCTGTTTTCCAGCCCATTCCCGGAACAATTGGGGGCGTGGAATCCCGACACCGGGGCCCAGTCCATTCTCGGCAATTCTCTGCGTTTCAGCGGCATGGCCTGGAATGCAGGTGGAGATGTTCTTTTTGGTCTGGGGACCTCTGGCAGCGTACCGACCGATGGTCTCTATTCCATCGACCCAACGACGGGAGGTGCAACCCTCGTTGCTACGCTCAGCCAAGCCAGGTTTTTCGCCGGCTTGACCGCCATCCCCGCGCCGGGGGCGTTTGGCATCCTCCTCCTCTCAACCGCCGGTGCTCTCCCCCGCAGACGTCGACCCAGCCCCTGACCCCGCCATCGGCCAGGCATTTCCCTTCCCCATCCACCCCCCGCGCGGTAGGGTGGCGGCTCCCCTTGAGGAGCCCGCCCCATGCCGTCGCGCCCGTCGTCCATCAGTTGTGCCCTGGCCGCGCTCGCACTCCTGAGCCTTACCACGGCCGAGGCAGCCCTCGCCGCGGGCTACGCCGACGTCGTCACCTTTGGCGATTCGCTGTCCGACAATGGCAACGCCTGGGCCGCCTCGGGCTTCACCGATCCCCCCGTGCCGCCCTATTGGGGTGGGCGGCTGTCCAATGGCCCGGTCTGGGTCGAAACGCTCGCGCCGCTCCTGGGCGTTGCCGACACCGCGATGACCGACCTCGCGTTCTCCGGCGCCCCGACCGCCGACATCATCGACCTGCAGATCGTCCCGTACATCAACGCTCACGCGGGCGCGATCAGCCCGAACAACCTCTACATCCTCTGGGGCGGCGCGAACGACTTTCTCGATGCGCCGCTGACGCCGGGCTCCGCCGCGAGCGCCGCGGTGACCAACCTCGCCGACGCGATCACGCTGCTCGCAAACGCCGGCGCAACGACCATCGTCGTGCCCAACCTGCCCGACCTCACCGCAACGCCCGGCGTCATGGAAGCGGGCTTCCTCGCGGAGTTCTTCGCCGGCATCTTCACAGACGACTTCAACAATGGGCTCGCAAGCACACTGCCGGGCCTCGAAAGCTCGCTCGGCATCGACATCGTGAACGTCAACACGCTGAGCCTCTTCGACCAGATCCTCGCAAACCCCGCATCGTTCGGCTTCACGAACGTCACCAACCGCATCGTGCAGGATGACCTCTCGCTGGTTGGCGACCCGAACACCTATCTCTTCTGGGATGAGATTCACCCGACCGCCGTCGCGCACGCGATCTTTGCGAACTGGGTCTTCCCGCAGATCCCCGTTCCACCGTGCCCGGAAGATCTCGATGGCTCCGGCGTGATCGACCTGGGCGACCTGACGCAGGTGCTCTTCAACTTTGGCACGGGCGCAGGCGGCGACGTCACGGGTGATGGGCAGACCGACCTCGCAGACATCTCGCAGGTGCTGTTCTTCTTTGGGCAGTCCTGCTGAGGCTAGAAGTCGCGACGAACGAAGATCAGTGTCGCTGCACCGAGGACGACGAACTCGAAGATCACAGATGTCCCGATGATCCAGAAGAGTGAGCGCCCGCGAAACTCTGCTTGCAACGCCTTGGCAGCCTCCGCCTCCGTGTCACCCTGGCGCGGCGGAGTGCGATCGCCTGTGATGCCACTATCGCTCTCGCCAGCCTCAATGGTGACCTTCGCGCCGCCACCCGAGGAACCCTCGTCGGCATGGGCTTCTGCTCGCGAAGCCTCTTCTTCTTCGGAGACGAGATAGCGACTGAGCAGTCCGGTCGTCTCGCCCGTCTTGGGAAGCACAGTCTTTGCGATGTATACGCCCCGATGCCACTTGGAAATGGTGCCCGCCGTGCCGCGGCTGCCGGCCGCTTTCTCCGCTTCCGTGTCGCGTTCCGTGATGCGCCGATCGATGCGGCCCTGCATCGCATCGCGACCCTCGTCGGTCGTTTCCTTTTCTAACCGAGCCTTCAAGGCATCGATCTGCACGTCGATGGCTGCGATCCGCGTCTCGCTTTGGCGCGTTTCAGCCTCGGACTGCTTCTGAAACTGCAGCAAAGCGGCATCCGCGGCGTTGAACAAAAACACGACGAACCAGAACAGAATCGTCACCAGCAACGCTGTCAACGCCGAGCGAGACAGCAGTCCAACCAACGCGCACACGCAATAGATGTAGCTGTAGAAGAGTACGACGATCGGAATCGCCAGCAAGATCCGAGGTTCCCAATACCCCGCGCGGAGTCCAAACACCAAGATGCAGGCGAATGAGAACACCGCCACCTGCAGCGCAACGAACACCAAGCCAGTCACATACTTGGTCAGAAACAGCCGCGCTCGCCCGATGGGCTTGCTCAGGGTCAGTTCGATGGCGCCACCTGACACGAAGTCCGGAATCATGCCTGATGTCGAAACCAGTGCCAGGATTGCCGCGATCCAGGTGAGCCAAAAGCCAATGCCCCAAGCCAGGAAGAGTTGCTTATAGAACAACTCCACGCTCATGGTCTTCGTCGAAAAGACCGGCATATCGAGTGTCCAGAACAGCACTTGGATGCCGCGGTCGTTGATGGTCACCATCGCAAACGCCGCAACGACGAGGCCCGACAGCAACAGCACGAGCCAGAACATTTTCTTCGCGTTCAGCTCGCGATACGCGTCTACAAACAACGCTTTGGTTTGCGCCATTTTCATGCGCCACCTCCGCGCTTCTTGGGATTGCGTGCCGCCCCGGGCTTGAGCACTTCGCCCGTTTGCTTGTCACGCACCGCTTCCATGAAGAGGTCTTCGAGCGATGGTCGAAGTGGGCGCATGCTCTTGATCGTCAGCCCCGCCCGACGCAGCACGTCCAACACAGGCTGCACAACATCCGCATCATCTGTCGCCACGCGAATGATGTTGCGATCGAACTCGATGGTTTCGCCCGTTGCAAGCACACCCGTCGCGCCAACGCGCTTCGCAAGTGATGCTGAATCCAACGATTCCTTCTCATCCAGCGCAACCTGCGGCAGCGTGCGCAACGCGCCCAACGCCATGTTGGGCTCCTTGAGCCCCGCGAGCTCGATCTCATACCGCCGCTTGTCCTGTGTCAGCAAGTCAATTGTGCCTTGTCGCTCGACAACGCCCTGCACGAGGATCGCCACGCGATCGCACACCGCCTCGAGCTCAGTCAACAAGTGGCTGTTGATGAATACCGTGCGCCCTTCATCGCGCAGCTGGCTCACCAGGTTGCGAATGTCACGCCGACCCTCCGGGTCAACGCCATCCGTTGGCTCATCGAGCAGCACCAACTGTGGATCGTTCATCAGCGCCTGCGCGATGCCGACGCGCTGGCGCATGCCCTTTGAATAGCCCTTGACCTTCTTGTTCGCCCAATCCCGCATGCCGACGAGTTCGAGCAGCGCCGGCGCGCGCTGCTTGCGCGCGCTCCGCTCCACGCCCGATATAGCGCCATAGAAATCGAGAATCTGTGCGCCGGTCAGATACCCCGGGAACGTGTGATGCTCAGGCAAATAGCCCACTTTGCTGAGCGTCGCCTTGTGCCCCACGGGCTGGCCCAGCACATGCCCTTCCTGCTTCGTCGGGCGAATCACGGTCATCAGGATCTTCACGAGCGTGCTCTTGCCCGCGCCGTTGGGGCCCAACAGCCCGAACACCTCGCCCTTGCCCACGCGCATGTCGATCCCGCGCAAGGCATGCACCTTGCCCCGGTACACCTTGTGCACATTGCGCAGGTCGATCGCGTAGGCATCCTCGCCCCGGCTTCGCGTGGTGGTCATCGTCGGGCTCGCCGTGGTGGTCATGGCAATGGGTTCTTTGGGAGCCCGGGGGCTTTCATTGCGGCCCAATCGAGAAAAACGGGCCTCGGACGCGCGGAATCAGTCCGGGACAATACCATGCTCGACCCATGCCGCCGACCTTCCCCACATTGCGCGACTTTGCCCAGGACCTCGAAGCCCGGGGCGAGCTGGTGCGCATCAAGGCGCCCGTCTCGCCGTTGCTCGAGGTTGCTGAGCTTGCCGACCGCATGAGCAAGTCGCGGTGCGCCAACCCGCCAAGTGACACCGCCCGCGATGCCGACCCGCTGCATTTCGACCGCGGCGGCTATGCCATGCTCTTTGAGAATGTCGAGGGCTCGGACTTCCCGTTGCTCATCAACGCCTACGGAAGCTATCGCCGCATGGAACTGGCCTTGGGCGCGACCTTTGCCCAGCTTGCCGATCGGATCGGTTTCTTCGCAAAGCCCGATCCGCCGCGCGGCTGGCGCGAAGGGCTCAAGCTGTTGAGCAAACTCAGTCCACTCGCGCGGGTCGGTCCGAAGCGCGTGCGCACCGGCGTGTGTCAACAGATCATGTACCTGGGCGACAAGGTCGATCTCACCAAGCTGCCCATGATTCGCTGCTGGCCCCTGGATGGCGATTTGCAGGCAGTCGGCGCGCCGCGAGACATCAACCGCGCGATCGCAGGTGTCGACTGGGACGACGCCCACATCCGCGGTCGATACATCACCTTTGCAGGCGTTCACAGCATTCACGCGGACGATGCGCGCGCCGAGCGTCCGCGTTCGCACAACATAGGCATGTACCGCCTGCAGCTGCTTGGCAAGCGTCGACTGGCAATGCATTGGCACATGCACCACGACGGCGCGGCACACTGGCGAAGCTGGAAGAGGCTTGGCAAGCCAATGCCGGTTGCCATCGTTTTGGGTGGCGAGAGTGTGTTGCCGTATGCCGCGACCGCGCCATTGCCGCCCGGCATGAGCGAACTGCTTATGGCCGGGTTCCTGAACGGCTCGGGAATTCCGATGGTCAAGGCGCGCACGGTGCCCGTGTACGTGCCTGCAAACGCGGAAATCGTGATCGAGGGGTACGTATCGACCGAGGCTGACCCACCCGGGTTTAACCCTGATGATGGGGGCGAATTGGGCCCCGGCGCGGTATTCGAGGGTCCTTTTGGCGATCACACCGGGTTCTATTCGCTGCCCGATCGCTACCCGATCGTCGAAGTCACCGCGATGACGCATCGGCGCGATGCGATCTACCCGACCACCATCGTCGGCATGCCGCCCCAGGAAGACTACTACCTGGGCAAGGCGACGGAGCGCATCTTCCTGCCGTTGTTGCGCACACTGATCCCTGACATCGTCGACTACGACCTGCCCATGTTCGGCGCGTTCCACAATTGTGCAATTATTGCGATCAACAAGCAGTATCCGATGCAGGCGCGGCGCGTGATGCACGCAGTGTGGGGCGCGGGCCAGATGGCCTGGACGAAGTGCGTGATCGTGGTCGATGCCGACGTCGATGTGCATGATCTGCGCGCCGTCTTGCGGGCGATGGCTGAGCATTGCGATCCGCGCCGTGACCTCGAGCGCGCGCACGGGCCCCTGGACATTCTCGACCATGCAGCGCCTGCCCTTGGCGCAGGCGGCAAGATCGGCTTCGACTGCACGCGCACCATCAAGGGCGAAGAGGTCCACGGCGTCGCGGTGGGGGGCGTTGGACGCGACTGGCGAGGTGAAGAGGGCGTGCTGGAGCGGGTCGAGGCGATCGAGGGGATTGGTCGGGCATCGATTCCGCCTGCCGCCCCCGGCTGGCTATTCGCCACGATCGCGCCCGAAGCGGGCAGTGAGGCGATCCAGAGTGCCCTGGCCCAAGTCAGTGGGCTTCCCGCGTGGGTGGTGCTCCTGGACGCATGGGTCGACACCGGACGGGTAGACGAGGCCCTGTTCTTCTGGCTGGCGAACATGGATCCCTCGCGCGACGCGGTCCCCGCGGCCGCGGGGAGCCTGATCTTTGATGCGACCACCAAGTCGCCCGGGCACCGCCGCGGCCTGGCGGTGCGGCAGTGGCCCCCGGTCATTGCGATGGACCAGGGAACGCGAGACCTGGTTGATCGTCGGATGGATGAGTACGGCGTGGCGGAGTTCTTAGAATCGGGGCCCGGGCCCTCGGATGGGGGCGCGGGCGACTCGAGGCAAGCGAAGCACCTGCAGGGGGTACGAACGTGACGATCCTGGCGCGATGGGCAGTGATGGCGAGTGTGGTGGTGGGGCTCAGTGCAGCTGCCCAGGGCGACGATTGGGTCGATCGCGCGAATCGGCAGGCGGGCCTGGTCCCGGGCAACAAGGCGATCGAAGCCGAGCTGTTCCCGGCGCTCGCCGCCATGGATGAGCCGCCCGTGTCCGAGCGGGGGCTGCGCACGCTGGCGTTCAAGCGATGCAGCTTCTTGTCGCCGGACGATGCGGAGTGGGATGCACTGGCAACCTGGGCGCAGGGTGACGCGCAGGTGAAGGTGCTCGAGGCGCTCGAGCAAGTTGGCGATGCGACCAAGCGATGGATGTTCGCCCTGCCATTCGGGCGCGACGCGGTGGAGAGCGCGTGGGCAGAGCGCGGGCTGTGCATCACCCTCGGCGCGGAGGGCATGCTCGCGGGTGCGGAGTACACATATTTTAATGGTGTCGCCCAAATGCACCTGCTGGTGACCGTCGAGGCGAATCGCTTGCTTGCGGAGGGCAAAGGCGACGAGGGCCTTGAGCGCTATGAGGATCTGCTGTGGTTCTATCGCTACCTCGCCGATCGCGAGACCATCGTCGAGAAACGCACTGCGATGGATCTGATGATCCAGTTGTGCGGGCAGATGCGCGACTTGGCCTACCGCGGGCAGCGCGCCAAGCAAATGACGGGCAAAGGCATCGCCAAGGTCGTCGCATCGATGGAAGAGCGCGAGCTCTACATCATGCGCGTCCGCCCGCCCGACCTCACGAAACTGTTCGTCGAGCAATTGATCGAATCGACGCTGGGTGGCCCAGACGGTGTTGACGCCTTCGCGGTCGCCATGGCGCGTGCCACGACCGCCGAGCGCCCGATCATGCTCTTCAATGAATCCGCAAAGTGGCGCGAAGTGGCAAGCGGCCACGCGGGCGTGATCGAAACGCTCAAGCAGGTCGACGTCGTGCTGGGCGACTACGCCACGCGCTGGACCTTCGAGTGGTGGGATCCGTTGCTCAAGCTGCCCACGGATTTTCAGAAGATGGATCATCGCCACTACGCCGCCATCGTGGCGCTCGCGGGTGATGCCGGGGCGCTCTTGCCGCTGCGGCAGAAGCTCGTCGTCGAACTTGCGGGCACGCGTTGCGCCATGGGCGGCGCGGGATACACGCTCGACTTCGAGCACCCGGCGCGCGAGATCGTGCGCCTGCAGCCGACCTATGTGCCGTCGCTCAAGCAGAACCTTGACGCGTACAAGTACAACGATTGGGAGAAGGGGCTCGATGAGCTCCTGTACTTCGTGCCCGGCACGGGACAGCGCGTGGAGATCGCCGGTCGCCCCGGTGTGTGGGACATTGCGCTGCCGGGGGAGGGTGGAGACGAAGGGAGCGATGGGCCATCAGCGATGCAGCAAGGGATGGCTGCGGCACGCGAGGCGCTCAAGAACATGGGCGCAACCGAAGAGCAGCTGGCCCAGTTTGATGAGCAAGATATCGAGCCGGGGCAGGTCGTTGACGAGATCGCAACACAATTGGACGGGCCCAATGGCGACCTGATCCGTGAAATGTTGAAGGGCTCGGGCGTGCTCAACGCGGATGGCTCGCTCAACCGCGATGCCATGCTCGCGGAATTGACTGCAGGTTCCGGGAGTGCATCCGGCGCCGCCGGCCCCACCGTCGAAGTCGATCGGAATACCTTCGTGCTCTATTCGGTTGGTCCGGACGGCGTGGACAACGGCGCGAGGTCGTATGACGACGACATGATCTTCTGGCCGCCGCTGTTCAGCATGCAGCGCGGGCGCGGGGCGCATGAGTAGTTTCTCCTAGGGCACACGGAAACAGTGGGGGATGGATGGCTGAGCCGCACAAGGTGGTGATCATTGGTTCGGGGCCTGCGGGATGGACCGCGTCGATCTATGCGGCGCGCGCGAATCTCGATCCGGTCTGCGTGATCGGTGTACCCAAGAGCAATCCCGCCCCGGTGCTTCCCGGCGGACAGTTGATGCTGACGACGGAGGTCGAGAACTATCCGGGCTTTCCCGATGGTGTGACCGGCCCGGACATGATGGACAAGTTCCGCAAGCAGGCCGAACGCTTCGGCACGCAGGTGATCGAAGACGATGTCGTGAAGTGCCACTTCGATCGCAAGCCATTTGAGTTGGAATTGGCCGACGGGCAGACGATCCAGGCGCACGCGGTCGTCATCGCCACGGGCGCGACCGCGAACTGGATCGGTCTCGACAACGAGATGCGCTTGGCCCGCGCAGGTGGCGGCGTCTCGGCGTGCGCGGTGTGCGATGGCGCACTGCCTAACTTTCGCGGCAAGCGTCTGGCGGTCGTCGGTGGTGGCGATACGGCCATGGAAGAAGCGACCTATCTCACGAAGTTTGCGAGCACGGTCAGCGTGATCCACCGCCGCGATGAGCTGCGCGCCTCGAAGGTGATGCAGCAGCGCTTCTTGGGCAAGCCCAATGCCGAAGTCTTGTGGAACAAGGTTGTCGTCGATGTAAAGGGCGATGGCTATATCGAAGCGCTGGAACTGAAGGACACGCAGACGGGCGAACATTCAACGATCGAAGTTGGCGGGCTCTTCATCGCGATTGGGCACACGCCCGCGACAGGGTTTCTCAAAGACAGCGGCATCGCACTGACACAGAAGGGCTATGTCGAACTGAAGACACGCCACAGCGCGACGAACATCGATGGCGTGTTCGCAGCAGGCGATGTCGCCGATGCGGAATATCGCCAGGCCATCACGGCTGCGGGGATGGGCTGTCAGGCGGCGTTGGATGCGGAGCGCTGGCTTGGGGCGAAGGGGCTGGTGTAACGGGCACCTCACCCGCGCGCACTTGCAACTCGTGTTCGACGATCTTCTCCATGGCCTCGGCTGTCACGATCTCTTCGACAACGACCGCGTTTGCGCCGAGTGACTTGGCAAGCACGCCGCGGCTCATATAGCTCGCGCGCGCGACAATAAAGAGGTCTGGGCGGAGCGCGCGGGCCGTGGTGCAGGCGGCGGCAACCGCGTGCTCATCCGGAATCGTGAGGATCAGCGCATCCGCTTCGAGCAGGCCCGCGCTTTCGAGCACCGCGGGGTCCGAGACATCGCCAAAGACAAATGCCCGCCCGAGGCGTTGCTGGCGTTGCACCGTTTGCATGTTCATTTCGATGACCGTCACGCGATCACCTGCGTTGATAAGGCGATCGGAGACGGCGCGCCCGACAAGACCAAACCCCGCGACGATGACGTGACGCAAGGGATGGGCGTTCGGGTCGTCATGTGCATGCGTGTCCAGCAGAGCCGTGGCGCGCTTGCCCCAAGGTGGGACCGCGGCGAGTCTCCATTTCGAAGCGATCATGCGCGCAAAGGCCATGGATGGCGCGATGAGCAACATCGACAGCACGATGATCGTGGTGGCGGTGGTCGTGAGGGTCTTGGGGAGCGCGCCTGCGTCTTCCGCAACGTTGAAGATGACCAACGCAAACTCTCCTCCACCTGCAAGCGCGAGTGCGACCGTGAGCGCGATGCGCAGCGTCGAGCCAACGAACCAGATGCTGAGTGTGAGCGCGATCGTCTTGAGCACGATGAGCCCTGCAAGCCCCAAGAGGATTGTGGGAAGGTGATCCGCCGCCGCCGCCAAATCGAGTCGCATGCCAATGACCGTGAAGAAGATGGCGAGCGCGACATCGCGAAGCGTGCCGATCTGGCCCGCAAGCGCATGGCGGAATAGCGTACCGCTCAGCAGGAAGCCACCCAGAAAAGCGCCGAGCGCCGGGCTCAACCCAAGCAGTTGGGTGATGCTCGCCGCGCCCATGGCGAACGCAAGCGAAAGAATAGTGAGCACTTCCATCGAGCGGGCGCCGCACTTGGACGCGAAGTCAAGCACAAGCGGCAAGGCATAGCGCCCGAGCACGACGATGCCGAGGATCGCCACAACCGTCAGGCCCGCCCGCACAAACATGTTTGACGATGGACTGGTGTCGAGGGCTGCGTCGGTGGCCGACTGCGGCGCGAGCAGAGGCACCACGATGAGCATCGCGGGCACGACCATGTCTTGCACGAGCAGAATGGCCAGCGCCACGCGCCCATGTTGACGATGCAACTCGCGTCGTTCTTGCAACAGACGCAATACCACCGCGGTCGATGACAGCGCACCTGCCATCGCGAGCACGAGCGCTGTCGTTGCGCTGGCGCCGAGCAACGTCGCAGCAGGCCAGAGCAGGAGCGTACTAAGCAACGTGCTGAATGCGGCTGCGACGAGCATCGGCGCCATGCCTCGGCGCAAGGTCGAAAGATCCAGATGCAGTCCAATGCCAAACATGAGCAGGACCACCGCGAGATCGCCCACGAAGTCGAGCGCACCGGTGGAACCGCCATGCACTTGTTCGGCGCGGCCCATGACATTGATCGCCGATGGCCCAAGCACCACGCCCGTGATCAAGTAAGCCGGGATAGTTGGCAAGCGAAGTCGTTGTGCAAGCAGCGCGACGAGGCCGGCGCCGGTCAGAATTGCGACCAGCGCGGCAGAGAAAGCGGAAATGGGCTCGCCCGCAGCGAGTGTGGTGAGTGTTTGGGCGTCCAGTGCCATATGCAGAATGCTACGTCATGCGCGAGGGCGCTTGGGGCCAGACCCATGCGCTGGGGATGCTGCGTTGCTGGGCTGCCCATCGGGGCGTAGCATGGGCGCACTGTGGTGGTGCTGTTGCGCGCACCTGGTTTGAGCCTTTGGCGTGTCCTATGGTCGCATCCAGTGCTTTGGCGGGTCTCAAGTGTGTTGCAGTGACCGGGGCTTCGGGCTTTGTCGGTCGGCACACGATCACGGCGCTGCTCGAGGGGGGCGCCACTGAGGTCCGGGCGCTCGGGCGCGACGCCGCCAAGTGTGCCCATGTGTTGCCCCAGGACGATCGCGTGCGCACCGTCCTGGGCGATGTCTTCGAAGAAGATGCGATTGACGAACTCTTGGACGGGGCCGATGCGGTCGTGCACACGATCGGGATTCGGCGCGAAGCGCCCGGGGCAACGTTCGAGCGGATGCACCCCGGGGCGACGCGCGAGGTCATCGAGGGCTGCGAGCGCACCGGGATGTCGCGGTTCATTCACATCTCGGCCCTGGGGACGCGCGCCAATGCGCCGACGCAGTACTGGCGCACCAAGTACATGGCCGAGCAGATGCTGCACGCCAGCGCACTGCATTGGACGATTCTGCGGCCCTCAATCATTCACGGCCCCGATGGCGAGTTCATGCAGATGTGCAGGGACTGGGCGATCGGGCGCGCCGCGCCCTGGGTCGTCATCCCATACTTTGCGCAGGTCGAGCCGCCCCGAGGATTCCCGCCCAGCTTGCCCCGGTGCGTGTCAGCACTCGTCCAGCCGATCGCGGTGGATGACGTGGCGCGCGCCGTGGTCGCGTGTCTTGGCAACAACGAGACAGTCGAAGAGGTGTATGCACTGGGTGGCTCGGAGCGCCTCACGTGGCCAGAGCTGCTGCGCCATGTCCGCGACCATGTACCAATGGCGGATCGCAAGAAACGCATCGTGCCGATGCCGGTTGGCGCAGGGCTGGCCATGGCCACGGTGGCCAAGCATGTGGGCTTGTCGTCGGCGTTGCCCTTTGGCGAGTCAGAGCCTGGCATGGCGGGCGAAGACAGCACATGCGAATTGGACAAGGTGCGGGCGCATCTGGGATTTGTACCGGGCCCGTTCAGGACAGCGATGGCGCAGTACGCAAACCGTCTGTAGCGCGGGCGAGCGCCGACCGCGGCGCACAGCAGCGAAGAACCATGAACAAAGACACGATCCTGACCATTCTGATTCTGCTCTCCTTGTTGCTCGGCGTGCTCTGGGGGCAATTCGGGTTGTTTGATGCGTCAGTCTCCGACGAAGTCATCGCACAAACGGTGCAGCCCTATCAAGAGATTGGTGACCTGGTGTTCATTCGCCCGCTGCGGATGATGATCATCCCGCTCGTATTCGTGTCGGTCGTGGTTGGCGTGTGCGCAATTGGTGATCCCGAGCGACTCGGACTCTTGGGCGGCGCGACACTGGCGTACTATTTCACGACCATGGCGGCCGCGGTGATCTTGGGCCAAGTGCTCGTGAACATCACGAAACCCGGCGTTGGCGCCGATCCGACCCAGTATGAGACCGCCGCGGTGCAAGCCTATGCCACGAAACAGGTCAGTATCGAAGCGGGGCAGACCGGCGGCGTGGGCGGCGCATTCCAAAGCTTGCTGCAAGACATGATCCCGACAAACCCGATCGCCGCGGCGGCCAACGGCAGCACGCTCGGCATGGTGACCGTCGGCATCGTCTTTGGCATCGCGCTCGTCATGACGCGCGATCCGGCGCGCCCGGTGATCGTCGTGTTCGAGGGCATGTTTCAGGCGATGATCAAGCTGGTGACCTGGATCATCTGGTTGGCGCCGATCGGGATCTTCTTCATCGTCTCGGCCAAGGTGGGGCAAACGGGATTTCAGAAGCTGGCGGGACCCATCGGGCTGTACGGGCTGACCGTTGTCCTTGGGCTGCTCATCCACATGCTGATTACCCTTCCTCTGATTCTGTGGCTGCTTGGGCGGACGAACCCCTATGGCTTCCTTGTCGCGGTGCGGAAACCGCTGCTCATGGCCTTCTCGACCGCCTCCAGCTCCGCCACCTTGCCCGTCACCATCGAAGAATGCCAGAAAAAGGGTGGCTGCTCGAAACGGGCGGCAAATTTCGTGCTCCCGCTCGGCGCGACGGTCAACATGGACGGGACCGCCCTGTATCAAGCGGTGGCGGTGACGTTCCTGTTTCAGATGTTCGGGGTCGACCTCACGCTGACGCAACAGATGTCGATCCTGATCACGGCGGTACTGGCGGCAGTCGGAGCCGCCGGCATTCCCTCGGCAGGGTTGGTGACAATGGCGATCGTGATTGGGGCGGTGAACCAGAGCTTGGTGCGTCAAGGGCTCGAGCCGATGCCGCTCTGGACCATCATGATCATTCTCGGTGTTGATCGGATTCTTGACATGTGCCGCACGGCGGTGAATGTATGGGGCGATGCGGTTGGGGCGCGGCTCATCACACGCCTCGCGCCGGATACTGATGATGAGCGCGCACAAGCGCTCGCATAGCTGGGGTAGTGAGAGATGCATATGCGCTGTGTTGGTGTGTTGAGCGGTGTGTTGGTCATGTTGATGGCCCTGGGTTGTGAGCAGAAGGCCGAGCCACAGGCATCAAAGCCCTCGACGCCGACCACACAACAGAACCAGGAATTGCCGGCGGATACCTTTGCTCCCCCCGCGCCGACGTCTCAAGTTCCGCCGCATGGGGCGCAGCCGACCAATCGGTCGCGCATTCGACCAGAGAGTGAACCCGTTCCAGATGTTGCGCCAATGCCCAAGGGACCGGCGGCGGATCGTCCGATTGACGATCCCCTGGCGCCGGTTGCCGTGATTCAGCGTCGGTTCTACTGCTTCCATCAAGACCCAAGCCCGGACGATGTTTCGAAGCTGATCAAGGTGCTCGCAGCGCGCGGCTGGATGCGGCAAGGCTATGTGTCGGCACAGGTCAGCGGGTTTGTGTCCGTCAACGCGGAGCGCTATCCGGAATCGATGCGGGCATGGATCGATGCCGCAGAGCGAGACATTCCGCTCGAAAATTGCGCTGCGGTGTGGCGCGGGATCTGGAATGCCAATGTGGAAGGGACCGAAGACGTGCTGCGCGCATACGCCGAGGAGGCAAAAGACGACTCTGCGCGGAACTTCATTCGCGAAATGGTGCGTCAGCCCAAGTGGTTCATGCTCGATGGCGCCGTGATTTCACAACTGGATGCCCACCGGCTGATCGGTGCGCTCGTGGCGAGCGGCGACGATGCGCACCTGGCGCGCGTCATTTCGACCATCGAACTTGGCACGCCTTCCAACATCCCCTTGCAGGCGGTTTCCGAGCAAAGTGCAGCTGCAAACGCCAAGGCCTCGCTCGCTGCGGTCTGCGCAATGAACGACGAGATCCTGGAGAAGGTCAAGGCGCTCAAGGCAAGCGCGGAAGGCGAAATGGCGCAAGAGCTCGAGGACGTGCTCATCACCACCGAGGCCAACCGTGCCGCTGCTGAGGCCCAGTAGGCTTAGCCGGCAAACGTGCTCTTGATGTACAGTTCGTCCAACTGGGCCTTGTCAACGGGGCTCGGGCAATCGCACATCAGGTCGGCGCCGGTTTGCGTCTTGGGGAACGCAATGACATCGCGGATGTTGTCCACGCCCGCCAGGTGCATGACCAGACGATCGAGCCCAAATGCGATGCCGCCGTGCGGCGGTGCGCCGAAGCGCAGCGCCTCGAGCAAGAAGCTGAACTTCGCCTGCGCTTCTTCCTCCGAGATGCCAAGCAAGTGGAAGACCTTTTTCTGCACGTCCTGTTGGTGGATACGGATCGAGCCGCCACCGATTTCAGAACCATTCACGACCATGTCATAGCCCGCAGAGACGATCGACTCAACCGTGTCGTGCTCACGTGGGTCAGCCGCCATGAAGCGCCCGACATCCTCGGGGCTCGGGGCTGTGAATGGGTGATGCATCGCAAAAAAGCGGCTGGTCTCCGCATCCCACTCAAACATCGGGAAGTCGACGACCCAAAGGAACGACCACTTCGGGGCGCTGGGCGCATCCAAGAGCTTCATGTCGCGCGCGACCTTTTGGCGCAACTCGCCAAGCGACTTCGTGACGACGCTGTACGTGTCGGCGCCGAAGAGGATCGTGTCGCCCGGCGCTGCGCCCATGCGCGCGATGAGATCCGTCGCGAGGGGCTCCAGGAACTTCGCCACGCCACCCTCTAGCTTGCCACCTTCGACCACCTTGGTGACCGGTACGCCACCAGCGCCAAAGGTCTTGACGAATTCGGTGTACCCATCGGTGATCTTGCGCGTAAGCACGTGGCTGCCGCCCGGGACGCGGATGGCCTTGACGACGCCGCGCGGCTTCTCGAGCGCGCCGGTGAAGACCTTGAAATCAGTTCGGCGCGCAATGTCCGAAACATCGACCAATTCAAGCCCGTAGCGCAGGTCCGGGCGGTCGATGCCGTAGGTGTCCATCGCCTCGCGATAGGTCATGCGGCGCAGCTCGGGCACATCGACGTCAAGCACATTCTTCCAGAGCTTGCGCGCAAATCCCTCCATCGCGCGCATCACATCTTCACGCGTCACAAAGCTCATCTCGAGATCGATCTGCGTGAACTCGGGCTGGCGATCGGCACGAAGATCTTCGTCGCGAAAGCACTTGGTGATTTGGAAGTAGCGGTCGCAACCCGCCACCATCAGAATCTGCTTAAACAGCTGCGGGCTCTGTGGCAGGGCATACCACTGCCCCGGGTTCATGCGCGATGGCACCAGGAAGTCGAGCGCGCCTTCGGGTGTGCTCTTGCAAAGAATGGGCGTCTCGACCTCGAGGAAGCCAATGCTGTGGAAGTACTCGCGCGCGATCGCGCCGACCTCGTGGCGCACCTGCAAGATGCGCTGCATTGCTGGACGACGCAGATCGAGATAGCGATTGGTCAGCCGGCCCTCTTCACTGGGCAACGTGTCATCATCCGATGGCAACAGCGGGGGCGGCGCCGTCTTCGCAAGCACCTCAACCGATTCGACGACGACTTCGATCTTGCCGGTCGGCAGCTTGGGATTGGGCGACTCCTTGATGCGCACAATGCCCTCGACGCTGACCGCATCCTCCTGGCGCAGTTTGCTGCCCGCTTCCAGCACGTCCGCGGGCGAATCCTCCATGTCAAACGTGACCTGTGTAAGCCCTGCTCGGTCGCGCAGGTCGACGAACACCAGTCCCTTGCCCTGGTGGCGGTAGGCGTGGACCCAGCCCGCGAGCTTCACGCGCTCGCCCGCGTGGGCGTCGCGCAGCTCGCCGCAGGTATGGGTGCGGTAGGCGGTGGCCAGGGGACTGCGACGGGTGGCGGTGGCGGGCATGGCGGGTATCCGAAAAAGCGGTTTCCTTCGAGCGCATCGGCAAAACGTGCCGATGCGGGCGGCGAGTATAGCCCCCGCCAAGGCTTGACAGGTCATCCGCCCATCGCGTGCGCGTTGACAACCGGCCTCAAGGGGTGTTGAGTTGCACCAGAAATGCCCACCACGCAGGCCAACAAGGCGGTGCTCTTCACGGCGTTTGAGCCCTCGGGCGACGACCACGCCGCCGCGGTCATTGCGGAGCTGCGCCGCCGCCGCCCGGGGTTGGCGATCCACGCTTGGGGCGGGCCCAAGATGCAAGCCGCGGGAGCCGAGCTGGTGGCCCGCACTGGCGCAGATGCCGTCATGGGTGTGCCCGGTCTCGCAAAGATCCGCGAACATCGCCAGATCAATAAGAACATCGCGCACTGGCTCGCGGCGCATCCCGAGGTCGTGTTGCATGTGCCGGTCGATTCCCCGGCGGCAAACTTTCCGATCTGCAAGATCGCCAAGACGCAGGGGCGGCGCGTGGTCCATCTTGTCGCGCCGCAACTCTGGGCGTGGGGGCCCTGGCGCATCAAGAAGCTCAAGCGATGCACCGATCTCGTGCTGTGCCTGCTGCCCTTCGAACAGGAGTGGTTCGCAGCGCGCGATGTGCCCGCACGGTTCATCGGGCATCCGTTGTTTGATGAAGCACTTGACCATGGCGCACTCGATCAGCGTGCGTCCGAAATGCCGCGCGCAAAGAATGACGCGCCAAACATCGCGATCCTGCCAGGCTCGCGTCCCGCGGAGATTCGGCGCAACTTCCCGGTCATGCTCAACGCCTTCAATGCACTGCGCGAGCGCCATCCCGGCGCACACGCGGTCGTCGCCGCGGTCACCGAGACCGCGCGGGAAGACCTGTACGCGAGGGCGAATCTGCATGGCGGCTGGCCCAAAGACATGGACGTGGTCGTGGGTGAGACCGACGCGGTGATCCGCTGGTGCGACCTGGCGCTCGTTGTGTCGGGGACGGTCACCTTGCAAATCGCCAAACAGGCCAAGCCCATGGTGATCATGTACAAGACCAACGAGCTCATGTTCAAGCTCGTTGCGTCGCGCGTGCTCACCACGGAGCACTTCGCATTGCCAAACCTGATCGCCGGGCGCGAGGCGATCCCCGAACTGGTGCCCTATTTCAAAGACCAGGGGCAGCTCATCGAGGCCGCGGAGAAGCTCATTGCAAGTGAAGCGCTGCGCAATGAGCAATCACAGGCGCTGCGCGAGATCACAAGCAAGTTCGACGGCATCGAAGCAGCGCGCGAAGCGGCCGACGCGATCGAGGAAGTCGCACAACTGCCCGCGCGCAGAGTCATCGATGGCGCACCGGTGCGATCGACCACGCCGTCCGCCTAAAGGCAGCGGCTAATCGTGATCGTGCCCCTCGACGACATCCGTGATGGGCGGCGCGTCGTGAGACTCCATCTCGCCGCGCTTCAGCTTGCCCATGTACTCGTGATAGTGCTTCATCGCGATCGAGCCAAAGATGAGCATGATCGGAATATTCGCCACCAGCATGACGCCCAGACCGAGCGTGGTCCACATGTCCAGCTCGGCGTCGGTGCCAATCAGGGCACGCTTGGATCCATCCGATGCAGTCACGATGGGCATCATGGCGACGCACGTCAGCAGAATGAGCGCGCAGTACACGATTTTGTAGAGCATGACCGCGGGCTTGGCGTTCTTTTCACCGTGCGTACCAAAGAAGAAGTAGATGCCCTGCTCGCCGTAGTACGACCACGAGATCATCGTTGAGATCGCAAAGAGCCATGCCGCAATCGTGACGACCCACTTGCCAAGCCCCGGGAATGTGCGGTCAAAGGCATAGGCAGTCATCGACGCGCCCGCGTAGTCGCCGTAAATGCCCCGATCGGTCTCCCCATTGGCTGCCGGTCGCAACTTGGGCGTGGATTCCGAATACAGCGTGTTCCACCTCACCACCCACATGTCCGCATCGTTGCGCGATACCGACCCAGTGATTTTCCGCAGATCGCGCCCGGTGTTGGTGTCCACGTCCGCCTCGACGACGACGAACACGGTCTCACCTGAGCGCCAACCCGCCTGGCCTTGCGGCGTTTGGCGCGTCTTCCGTGAATCGGGCTTCATGTCGGGCAGGAAAGAGGTCTCAAGGGTCCAGGTGTGTTCGATCGGCGCGTCATTCGCATCGGTCGCTTGAATGATGCGAATGTCGCCTGGGAGCACGAAGTCTGCTTCAGAATCGCGGTTGTAGGCGCCCGACGACAGAATCACCAGCGCGGTCAGCGTGCACACGACGATCGTGTCGATGAAAGGCTCGAGTCCCGCGACGACACCCTCGCGAACCGGCTCATCAGTCTTCGCTGCTGAGTGCGCGATGGGTGAAGAACCTTGGCCTGCTTCAGAGCTGAACAGCGCTCGCTTGATGCCCCACATGGCGGCGTATCCAAACGTCCCGCCAAGGAATGCGCCTGTGGCATTCGGCGCCTCGCCACCAAGTTGGCTCGGCAAGCCACTCTTGAAGATGAGCACGATCATGTGCGGGACTTCTGCGATGTTGGCGATCAACACCGCAACCGCAGCGACGATGTAAATCGCGCACATTAAGGGCACGATGCGCCCCGCCACGCTCCCGATGCGCTTGATGCCCCCAATGATTACGAGCCCAACGAGCACCGCGAGGATGACACCCGTGAACACCTGCGGCACCTCGTGATAGGTGTAGGTGATGTCGGCGACGTTCCAGGCCTGGAACATGTTGCCGCCCGTGATACTCGACACCAACAGGGTGATGCAAAACAGCGCGCCTACGACTTTCCCGAACGTCTTCAGGTTGGG
>JAGQOH010000031.1 GCA_020427635.1 Phycisphaerales bacterium | reverse complement strand
CGAATCAAAGACGGGCACGCCCAGCACTTCTTCGCCTTCTTTTCCAGGGGTGACGCCGGCGACGACGTTGGTGCCATAGCCGACCATGAGGGCTGCCCGCGCGCGGCCTTCGCGCCCGGTGATGCCTTGGATGCAGACGCGTTTTGTTTCGTCGATGATGATGGACATTAGCACGCTCCTCCCATCTCTTCATCGAGGCCCGGAATGTCAAGGTCAACAAAGATCGCATCGCACCCGCGACGTCGACATTCGACTTCGCTTGCGATCAACTCGCTGTCTTTGCCAGCGAACGCCTCGGCATCGATCGCGAGCCTCGGTGCGGTTGCATCGTCGGTAAAGAGACCGGCGGCGAACTGCTGAATGGTTGGCAGCGCGTCCTTCCAGCGCGGTGTATCGATCCAGACTGTGCCGCCCGTGATCGCGAAGGACGTGGCGTTGGCGCCACCAGCGAACTTTGGTTTGCGCGGCGCGCGTGGCGTCCATGTTGCGCCCGAGTCGTTCACGAGCGAGGCGAAGCGCTTGCCGATCACGCCGGGCGAATCATCTTTGCGATAGCCCTCGATGGTTGCGGGCAGATCTTTGCAAGCGTCTTGCAGAATGTCGACGGCGCGGTCTTCGGAGTTGCCGCCCAAGCGAATGACAGCGGGGATAGAGAGTTCAAGTTCCCAGAACGCTTTGGCAAGGCCATACGCGCTCCAGAATTGTTCCTGGCTTGCGACGCCCGAGCCCGAGCCGAAATAGCCGCAAAGGTTTGGCTGGCTCAAGATGATGCGTGCCGCGCGATACACCTTCGCCGCCGACGGATTGCCCGACGTGTCGGTGAAGTTGGCGATGGTGAAGCCTTCGTTGGTGATCGCGTCCATGGACATCATGCTGCCGCCACCGCCCGCGCCGTGGAAACCAACAAGGCCACGGCTTCCCGCATCGGGCTTGGTGTTGAGCTGCGCGAAATAGAACGTGCCGCGATGGTCCGCTTCTTCGACGCGATAGGCGATGCGCTCGAGCGCAGTGGGAGGATGGTCGAGCTCGCGGGCGATATCAATCCCAAGTTCGGGATGTCGGAACACGGCGTAATCGTCGACGGTCATGCGACAATCCGCCGCCATCACCCGACCATCTTCCGTGACGACCAGCGGGTTTACTTCGACCGACCGCGCCTCGACTGCTTTGGCGACCTTTGCGATCGTCGACACGGCTTCGGCAATCGGCGCGTGCTTGTCCTTGGGAAGCGATGAGCCCTCGATTGCCTTGTCGAGTGCGGCGGTGTCGATGCCGTTCTTGACATGCACGGGCAATCGCGCGACGGCGGCCGCACGGTCTTCAATGCCCGAGCCACCCTCGAGCGACAGCAGGACCATCGGCGCGCGGGCGGCATCGTCCACCGTGAGGGATGCAAACAGTTCGTGGGCGATCTTGATCTTCTCTTCGACGAGCACCTGTTCGACGGGGAACGCGCCGACTTTGATATTGAGCAATTCCTTCGTGAGCATTGCGGCCTCTTCGGGGGTGTCGGCAAACTTCACGCCGCCGATGGCTTTGCGGCCCGTGGTCCACGCCTGGATCTTGAGCACGACGGGCCCGCCCAGTTCGCGCGCGATGCGCTCGGCATCCGCGGGTGATGATGCGACGCCACCCCGCGGGACGGCGATGCCGTGCTTTTCCAGAAGTGCCTTGCCCTGATATTCGTGAAGTCTTGCCATGGCCTCGCTCTCAGTCCCCGGACTGTGACGGGCCGAACATGATACCGGGGGCTGAATCGGGGTACTCTTGGCGCGAATCGAGGGCGAAACCATGTGCAGAATGGCTCTGGCAATGGCAGCGATGATGCTCGGTCTCGGAGGGTGTGCGGTGCAGGATGGCGCGTATAGGAAAGATGTCGACGCCTGGCACGCCCAGCGCATCGAGCGCCTGAAGAGCGACACCGGCTGGCTGACGCTCGTGGGCCTGCACAAGCTGGGCCAAGGCGCGCACACCGTTGGCAGCGCGTCGGGCAGCGACATCTCGATTGAGGGTGCCCCCGCGCCGCGCATCGGTACGCTCGAAGTTGTCGGTAACTCGGTCACGTTCGTGGCCGACCGCCTCGCGACGGTCGAGCATGATGGCCAGCGCATCCTCCGCGAACAGATGACCACCGATGCCGAAGGTGCACCAACTGTTCTCGTCGCGGGGGGCGTCCGCTTCTATGTCATCGATCGCGGCGGCGACCTCTATCTCCGCGTGAAGGACGAACACGCTACAACCTTGACGACTTTCAAGGGCATTGATCGCTACCCGGTTGAGGACCGATGGCGCGTGCAGGCGAGACTACTGCCTGGGACTGCAAGCAAAATCGGCGTTCCGAATGTGCTTGGGCAGGTGGAAGCGTCGGACTCGCCAGGTGTGCTCGCCTTTGAGCTTGCTGGGCAGGCGTGTCAGCTTGCGCCGACATTGAACAGTGATGGCTCGCTGTTTTTTGTCTTTGGCGATCCGACGAATGGCGCGGGCACATACCCGGCGGGGCGTTTCTTGGATGCGGATGCGATTAGCGATGACGGCACAGTCATGCTTGATTTCAATCGCGCGACGAATCCGATGTGTGCGTTCACGGCATATGCGACTTGTCCGCTGCCGCCCGACGGGAACACGCTCGCGATTCCAGTGGAGGCTGGGGAGAAGTACCCGCTGCCACACTAGTACCCAACCGCCTGTCCGTCGGCGCGCAGATCACTGGCCGCGAGGTAGCCATCTTGCAGCTTGTAGATGGCTTGTCCTCGCCCGAAATAGGCGTTGCGTGTGGATTGGACCGCGAGGTCGTGCCCCATCGCACGGAGTGCGTCATAGGTTGCGGATTCGAAGCCAGGCTCGAAATCGACGTGCAAGCCTTCGGTGATTTGCCAACGCGGCGCGTCGAGGGCAGCCTGGGGGTTTTGCTTGGCGTCGACCAAGCGCGTCATCACCTGCGCGTGCCCCTGCGGCTGCATGTAGCCGCCCATGACGCCAAAGGTCATCAGTGGTTCGTCGTTGCGCGTGACGAACCCGGGGATGATCGTGTGATAGGGTCGCTTATTGGGGCCGATCTCGTTGGGGTGACCCGGTTCCAAGTTGAAACAGCCGCCGCGGTTGTGGAGCGCGATGCCCGTGCCTGGAATGACCATGCCTGAGCCAAACCCCGTGTAGTTCGATTGAATCCAGGAGACCATGTTGCCCTGCGCATCAGCAGTGGTCAGCAACACAGTGCCACCTTCCTTGGGCGCGCCGTGCTTGAAGTCGATTGCCTTCGAGCGATCAATGAGCGCCGCGCGCGATTTGAGGTAGTCGGCATCGAGCAGCGACTCAACCGAGCGATCCATATATGCAGGGTCGGCGACGTATCGGTGCGCATCGCGGAACGCGAGCTTCATCGCCTCGATCTGCAGGTGCAGGCTCTCGACGGAGTCGGGCGGCAGCGACGCCATGTCAAAGTGCCGCAGGATGCCAAGCATCATGAGGGCCGCGATGCCCTGGCCATTTGGCGGAATCTCGTGTAAGCGCACGCCGTGATAGTCGATGGCGATCGGTTCGACCCAGTCGGGTGCGTGTGCTGCGAGGTCTTCCTGGCGGAGTTCGCCTCCAAACTTGCGCGCCTCAGCATCAATTCTTTCGGCCAGCTCGCCTTGGTAGAAGGCGGCGCCCTTCGTTTGGGCGATTTGTTCGAGCGTGCGTGCGTGGTCTTCGCTGCGCCAGAGTTCGCCGATGCGCGGTGCTCGGCCGTTTGGGCAGAAGGTTTGCTGCCAGGCGTCAAATTCGGCATCGCCCTGATAGCGCCGAGCAGAGAGCTCCCACGACTGGCCCACCTGCGGCGATACCAAGTACCCCTCGCGGGCATACCGAATCGCCGGCTCCAGCACCGTCGTCATGGGCAACGTGCCATGGTCCTCCAACGCCGCGGCCCAGCCCGATACCGCGCCGGGTGTCGTCACCGCGTCCCATCCATACAGCGGGATGCTGTCCATGCCGTCGTACCGCTCGCGTTTCAACGCCCTGGGCGCGCGCCCCGACGCGTTCAGCCCGTGCAGCTTCCCCTTCGTCCAAATGAGCGCGAAGTTGTCCGAGCCGATGCCGTTGCTGCATGGCTCGACCACTGTGAGGGCGGCGGCGGTTGCGACCGCAGCGTCGATCGCATTGCCGCCCTTACGCAGCATCTCGAGGCCGGCCTGCGCTGCAAGCGGCTGGCTTGTGGCGACGCAGTTGCGTGCGAGTACGGGCATGCGCTGCGAGGAATAGGGAAAGCCATAGTCGAACGCGCCATCGGTGGGCTGTGCGCGCACGCCGGACGCTGCGACGCCGGCTGCGGCTGCAGCGCCTGCGGTTGCGATCATGAATTCACGACGAGAGAGGTCGCGGGTCGAATCGGCCGGGTGCTTTGGCATGGAGATTCCTCGTGCGTGTATTCTAGGGCTGCATCGTGCGTGTGCATGAGGAGGGCCCCGATGCTGGCGAGCCAGTCCCTGCAGCAGAGTGTGCTTGCGCGGTCCATGCCATTGCTTCGCATGCAAGAGTCCTATGCAGCGCAGCTCGTGCATGACCTTGATGAGGATGCAATGGATCTTGCTATGGGGCCGGGCCTCGAGAACACGCCGCGCTTTACGCTGGGGCACCTTTGTGTGGCGTCGGCGCTGACGGTTTGGGTCTTGCAGCATCCGTCGGCGGGCTATGGGGAGCTCAAACTTGACGTGCCCGCAGAGTATTGCGAGCTGTTCCAGCGCATGGGGCCGGGGGACCGGCGGGCGCCAAGCGCCACGCCCATTGGGCCCGGGAGCGCGGCGCTGCTCGCGGAGTTGCATCGGCAGCATGACCGGATCGAGGCGCAGCTGCGGATGACGCCTGACGAGGTGCTGACGCAGCGGCGGGCGTGGAAGCTCGCGCATCACCTGCCAACGATCGCGGACATCGTGATGTTCCAGGCGGTGCATGAGATGTTGCACCTGGGCCAGTTGGCGGCTTGGCGTCGGGCGCGGGGGCTGCCCGCGGCGATGGCTCGGATGGCAGAACACCGCCTCTAAGGTCAAACGAGCCTATGATGCCCGGAGTTGGGGCTTACGTCGGGAAGGAGTCCAACTGATGCTCGATGGTTTGTTCGCCAACGGCGCTGCGTGGTTTACAGTGCCCGCGATCATTGGCACGGGATATCTGCTGATCACGCTGCTCATGGACATTGGCGATGCCGACGTCGACTTTGATGTTGATGGCGGCAATGTGGGGCATCACTCCGGGGATATTCGGTTCCTCTCGATTCAGAGCATCTCAGCGTTCCTCATGGGGGGTGGCTGGTTGGGGCTGAGCGCGCTGAAGCTCACAGAAATGGGCTTCGTGGGCGCTTCGGGCGTTGCGGTGCTGGCCGGCGTGGCGATGGCGTGGCTGTTCACGTCGATCACGCGGAAGCTGTTGAAACTGCAGGCGTCAGGCAATGTGAACATCAAGGATGCCATGGGGCTGCACGGGCAGGTATACATCCAGATCCCGCGGCACAACGGGGGGAGTGGCCGTGTGTCCCTCGTGATCAGCGGGCGCAAGCGCGAGTTCGATGCGGTGCAACTTGGCGAGGCGCCATTGGCGAGCAATACATCAGTGCGCGTGACGCACGTGGACGTGCAGACGAATACATTGACGGTGGACGCCGTCTGATCTCGGGGGACTCATGAACACAACCTTGCCCACCACCTTGGCCCAGGCCAGTCCGTCCGGCTCCGGGCTGCTCATGTTGATTGCAGCGGGCGTCGCGCTCTTTGTGCTGTTCGCGGCGATCCTGTTCTTTGCCAGCCGGTATCGGCGCTGCCCCTCCAACCGAGTGCTTGTGATCTGGGGGCGCTCGGGCAAGCAAAGCGCGCGCTGCTATCACGGTGGTGGACAGTTCGTCTGGCCGGTGATCGAAGACTACGCCTATCTCTCGCTCGAACCGCTTGTTATCGACATTCCGCTCGAAGGCGCGCTGTCGCTCAACAACATCCGTGTGAACGTGCCCTCGACGTTTACCGTGGGCATTGCAACAGACGCGGTGCTCATGGCGAATGCAGCAGAGCGTTTGCTTGGCTTGCGTGCGGATCAAGTGCGGGAGCAGGCCCAGGACATCATTCTTGGCCAGTTGCGTTTGGTCATCGCGACGTTGTCGATCGAGGAGATCAACAAAGACCGCGAAAAATTCATGGGGCTCATCAACGAGAACGTCACGCAGGAGATCAACAAGATCGGCCTCGAGCTGATCAACGTGAATATCCGCGACATCACGGATGAGTCGGGCTACATCAAGGCCATTGGTCAGCGCGCTGCGGCTGAAGCGATCAACACGGCTCGCGTCGAAGTTGCCCAGGCCGATCGCGATGGCGCTACGGGCTCGGCAACCGCGCAGCGCGAGCAGACCGTGAGCGTCGCGAAGGAACAGGCGGCGGCGACGGAAGGGCAGAAGCAGGCCGAGCAGGCCCAGCGCGTCGCAGTGGCACAGCTGGAAGCGACTGCAATCTCAGGTGAAGCAGAGAGCAAGCGGAACCAGGACATTGCCATTGCTGAACGCAACGCCGAGACGATCGCGGCGTCGAAACGGGCCGAGCAGGAGCAGCGCATCAAAGTTGCGGAAGCTGAAGCAACTGCAGTCTCGGGCGAGAACGTTTCTTCCGCACAGATTGCAGAGTCGAACGCCAAGCTTGCTGAGATCCGCGCCGAGGCGAAGCGCCGCGCAGATGTTGCGACGGCGAAGGCGACTGAAGCGATCATGCTTGCAGAGCGCGAGCGTGAATTGGCGCGGCTCGCCAAGGAACAGCTTGCACCGCAGGAAATCGAAAAGCAGCGCGTCGAGATCGCTGCTGAGGCAGAGGCCGAGAAGCAGCGCCGCGAGGCACGTGGTCAGGCGGATGCGATCCTCGCGAAGTACGAAGCTGAAGCGGAGGGCGTGCGAAAGGTGCTGGAGGCGAAGGCCGAGGGCTATCGCCAGCTCATGCTGGCCGCGGCCAACAACCCTGCCGTCGCGCCGACACTCTTGCTCATCGAACAGCTCCCCAAGCTCGTCGCGGAACAGGTCAAGGCGATCCAAAACCTGCAGATCGACAAGATCACGGTGTGGGATTCGGGGAGCAATCGCCTCATCGAGAACAAGGGCGGCACTACTGCCAACTTTCTCTCCAGCCTGATCGGCGCGCTCCCACCGGTACATGAACTCGCCAAACAAGCCGGCGTCGAACTGCCAAGCTATCTCGGCACCGCGAAGGCGGAGGAGCTCGACGGCTCGAAGAATGGCGATGTCGATCTCCCGCCGCGGCGTGCCGGCAAGGAGGGCCGGGACGGATAAGCGATGGCACCGCGCACTCGGCAAACGACGTGGTGCTGGACGGCCATCGGTTTGTTCGTTGTCGTACTGGGGCTTGATGCAGGGTTCATCATTGAACGCGCGAAAGTTGGGGGCGGTACCTCTTACAGCGTTTCCTCTTACTTTCGCGAAGCGAGCGATGGTTCGTTGGAGGACTGCGAGTGGCCTGAAAGCTGCGCGGGCATCCTGCGAACGAGCGTCGTTGCGCAATTCACGTCGCCTTGGTCCCGCACGCGGTGGGTCAAGCACTGGCCGATTCTCTGTGAGTTTCGGATGGGCTCGGTTGATGTGACCCGCAGCTACGCGTTGGGCGACATTGATGGCCGTGTTCAAGCTCGCCCGAATGAGGCAATAGAACGCGTCGCATCTTTGCAAACGGTGCGGCCCAACTACGGTAGGCGTGCTCTTCCTATCTCCGCGCGCGAGCGTGCCGATCTTCGTCGTGCCATCCAAGCAGGTCCCGGCAGTAGTTACTCGCGCATCCTTTGGTGGCAAATCATCCGCTTGATCTCCCCGCTGATCATTCTTGCCGGGCTCTGCATCACGGCGGTCCCAGCATTCCGCGTCCTCCGCCGCAGTCGCTGGGCCACCAGTGGCCGCTGCCCCAACTGCGGCTATCACCTCACGGGCCTTGCTTCCGATATCTGTCCGGAGTGCGGCCAAACCGCCCAGCCGGGCCAATCCTGAATTTGCTTCTTGGTGCCCACGCCTCGGTCCCGTACAACATGGGCAATGGAGGTGCCCTGATGCGATTTCGCCCGGCGTTTTGCTTTGTGACGATCTGTCTTGCAGGTGCGCAGACCCGTGCCGCCAACACGGTTTTTGTTCCTGACCAGTTTCCAACGCTGCAAGCCGCGGTGAATGCCACAAGCCCGGGGGACACGGTGATCATTCGCCCTGGTACTTACAACGGGACGACCACCTTCGCCAACAAGAACATCACGATCCAGAGCACCGATCCAAACGATCCCGCAGTCGTCGATGCAACCATTCTGGATGGGCAGGGCGCGGGCACCGTGCTCTACATCACGGGGCCCGACACATCTACCGTTCGTGGCTTGACCTTCCGCAATGGTGACGGGCTGTTTGGTGGCGGGTTGACGCTGAATGGCGCGAACGTACTCGTTGAGAACAATCTCTTTCGGAGCAACCACACGACTGGGCGTGGCGGCGGTATGCACATCTTCGATGCCGCGCCAACGCTCCGCGGCAACCGTTTCACGGAAAATGTTTCAGCCACCTTCGGCGGCGCCTTGCTGATCCAGGCGCCATCCGGACCAGTTGAGATCGTCGATTGCACATTCTTCAACAACACGGCAAAAGATGGCGGTGGCATCGCGGCGCTTGGCGGCACGGTGACCATCCGCAACGCACGGATCTTGGACAATCACGCGACGCACGCGTCGGCAGCCAATGGCGGCGGGATCTACAACTCCGGGACGGTCAACTTGCTGAACAGTCTGGTCGCCTCGAATGACGCAACTGCAGGCTCCGGTGGTGATGGTGGCGGCATTGCAAACTTTGGCAATCTCAACATGCTGAACGTCACGATTGTGGACAATGTCGTGAGCAACGCCGGCGGGGGTGGGGGCATCTTCCAAGGCGGCGGGACGATCCTTGTGTCGAACAGCGTGTGCTGGGGTGGCCAACCGAGCGAGATCGCTGCGGCGCCGGGGACCAACGCGCCGAGCTTCACCTATTCGGATACGCCCGGCCGGACGCCTGTGCCCGGCGCTGGCAACATCGCGGAAGACCCGATGTTCGCGGACCCGGATGGCGCGGACGACGTTCCGGGCACGCTTGACGATGACTATCGCCCAGGACCAGGCTCGCCCTTGATCGATGCTGGCAACAACGAAGATGTGCCACCCAAGGTCATGACCGACCTCGATGGCAACGTGCGGTTCTTCGATGATCCGGATGTCATCGACGTTGGCTTTGGTGATGCGCCCATCGTCGACATGGGCTGTTTTGAAGGCCAGGGCGCCGGGCCGTGCGTTGCGGATTTCGATGGTGATGGTGATCGCGATCTCGACGATCTGCAGCTTCTGCTGTTCAACTTCGGGCGGTTCGTGGTCCCGTTCACTGGCGGCGATGCCGATGGGGACAGCGATGTCGACCTCGACGACTTGCAGCTGTTGCTGTTCTACTTTGGGACGCCGTGCTGATTAGGCGGCTTGGGGCAGCGCTTCGGCGGCGGCATTGGGAAAGGACATGCAGAATGTTGCGCCGCCACCTGGCGTTTGCTCGATCCAAACGCGTCCTCGATGCACTTCGGCAACGCGCTTGACGATCGCCAATCCGACGCCGGTGCCCTCGCCTTCCTTGCTCAGCCTTTGGAACAGGCCGAACGCACGATCGTGATATTTTTCGTCGATGCCGGGCCCATTGTCCGCCACGAGCAGCCGCACCTCGCCATTGACTGTGTCGCTTGAAATGGTCACACAGGGCTGCACACCCTCGCGTCGTCCGTACTTCAGGGCGTTGGTCAGCAGGTTTTGCAGTGCCTGCTGCACGCGGCCCGCATCGCACTGGATGATGGGCAGTGGCTCGATGACCTGCACCATCACGCCGGCCTGATCGAACTGTGGTCGCATTTCATCGATCAGCGTTTGCACGACGCCGGCGATATTGACGTACTGAAGATCGTCCATGCTGCGGCCTACGCGGCTGATGGCCAGCAAGTCGTCGATGTTCCGGCGCTGGCGCAGGGCAGCGCGTTCGATGCGATTGGCGTGTTCGGCGATGTTATCCAATTGGCCCGATGCGATGTCGCGCTGAAGCAGACTGATGAATCCTTGGATAGTCAAGAGCGGCGACTTGAGGTCGTGTGACGCGGTGTAGACGAACTGCTGCAACTCCTCGTTCACGCGGCGCAGCTCTTCCTCTGCGTTCTTTCGGCTCGTGATGTCTGCGCGAATGGCGACGTACTGCGTGATCTTGTTTTGTGCGTCCTTGAAAGGCACGATGGTTGTGTCGACCCAATAGAGGCTGCCGCCCTTGGCGCGGTTGCAGACTTCACCACGCCAGACGCGTCCCTTGGCGATGGTCTTCCACATGTCGACGAAAAACTCTTTGGGATGGTGCTTTGAGTTGATGATGCGGTGGGTTTGCCCGAGCAGTTCGTCGCGCGCAAAGCCGGAAATGGCGCAAAACTTGCCGTTCACATAGGTGATCACACCCTTGGGGTCAGTGATTGCGACGATGGCATGTTCATCGAGTGCGAATTTGAACATCGCGAGTTCAGCGACTGCAGCACCAGGATCGGCTTGTATTGACTGATCCGGCGGTTCGACAGGGCGCTCGGCCTGTTGCGCATGTTGCGGTGTCGTGGTCATGGTTCGATCCGGGACTCGAGCGTGCTAGGCCGCCTGGCTCGGCGGCGTGTCCACCGGTGGTTCATTCCACACAGACCAATACAGATCGAGCTCGCGCACCATGTTTTGGAAGCGCTCGTAGTCGATCGGTTTGGTCATATAGCTGTTGACGCCAAGGTCGTAGGCCGTAGTTCGATCCGGGTCGTAATCTGACGTGGTCAGCATCACGACCGGAAGTCTGCGAAGGGCCGGGTCGCTTCGGATGTGTTGCAGAACTTCGTGCCCGTTGACCTTGGGCAGGTTCAGATCCAGGAGGATGACATCAGGGCGCGGTGCGTCTGCATACTCGCCTTCTCGGTGCAAGTACGCGATCGCCTCAGCCCCGTCGGATACATGCGTGAACGTGTTGGAAACGCGATTGACGTCAAGCGACATGCGCACCAACTCGGCATGATCGGGATCATCTTCGACCAGCAAGAAATGCACAGGGCGTCGAGCGGTGGGCATCATGGCTCCCTGTTGACTCGAGGCGGAAGGGTGGCGGCAGCCAGCGCTGCGCCCAGCTCTTGCTTCGGGCGTTTTGTAGCAAGGGCTCAGCAGGAAGCGCACATCGGGGGGGCATGCGGATGCGACCGCCCCCGGTACTGGGGATGGATGAGAATGTTGAGCGGCGGGCGGAGGCGCTAGCCTTTCGTTGCGCTCTCGGCGGCGTCGGATTCCGCGTTCTCTTCGGACTTGGGCAATCGAGCGCACTGGCACGCCGAAAGGAGGCGCTGGATGTCGGTCATCGCCTCGTTGATGTCCATTGACGCGGAGAGTGAGGTGGCAGCGTCCTCCGCCAGTTCACTCACGGAGGCGAAGCCATGGCCCGCCGCCGTGCCGCGGATTTCCAGAAGCAGTGAGCGCAGCACCTCGATGTCCTGCTTCTCGATGGAGTTGGCGATGTCGTCGGCGTACTTGTGGAGGTCGTTGACATACTGCTGCAGCAGGTCCCGGTTCAGGCCAAGCGAGGCGTTGGAGATTTGCGGGCGCGACGAGCGCTCGCCCACCAGGAACTCCGCGATGGCTTGCATGAGACCTTGGCGCGTGAAGGGCTTTGTAATGACCGCGTCACAGCCCGCAGTGCGCGCTGAGGCGTGAACAGCGGCCGACTTGTCTGCAGTGACAAGAATGACTGGTCGCGTGAGCCCGTTCTCGCGCGCCTTGACCACCCAATCGGCGCCGGTCATGTCGGGCAGGTGGTAGTCGATCAAGACCAGGTCGGGCTGATCGCCAAGCGATTGCAGGCCACCCTCGCCATCGCCCACGAAGTCGAGTTCGAGCTTCGAGCCCTTGAGGTGATGGGCCAGGAGGCGCTGGTCCGCGCGGCTGTCCTCGATGACCAGCAGGCGGCCTTCGAGCTCGTCGGGACTCACGTTTTCGATATTGAAGACATCGTCGCTCTTCATCTGGATGAATTCGTGCGGCTTGATTGCGTCATCAAATCGCACACCAATGTCGTGCAGGTGGCCCTTAACGTGGCCGCAACGCGTGATGCTGCCCGGGACGCCATGGGCCTTGCCCTGCAGGTCGCGCAGCGCAACAACACAGCGGATGCCCGGATGCAGGAATCCCCCGCAGAGGAAGCCCACGCCCGTTGCGGAAAGATTGCGTCCCACAGCTGTGATGCTCTTGCGCTCGTTGTTGGCGCCAAGCAACACCACGACCATCTTGCGGCCATCCATGGAGCGACGGCGCATGCGCCTGCGCGACGAGCCCGCGGATGACGACGAGCGGTCGATCTCGGAGAGCAGGCGTTCGATTTCCTTCTGCGGCATGCGCAGGGAGTCTGTCACGTTGTCGTTGTTGAGATGTTCGCTCACTGCCAACCCCCTACGCAGGCGAATGTGGACCTGACAGATTCATCGGTCTGGCCTCGACGCCCCTCGATTCGAGGTGGCCCGGGGAGTGGAAACCTGGAAAGAGCGCCCGTGCTCCTGCAGGGGTTGTGCGGGCCAGGCAAGGACAAGGCCCGGTAATCTGTGCGCGCATGACTTGGTCTCGCCAGGGTGAGCGCACGTTTTGGACGGACTGGGGGACGGCGCCCAGAACGGTTGTGGTGTTTGGCGGCTCGTTCGATCCCCCGCATCGCGGGCACATCGAACTGCCGCTCGATGCGGCGCGGGCGATCGGGGCGGATTGGGTGCTGTACATGCCCGCGGCGCAGTCGCCGCACAAGGACCGGGCGCCTGGGGCGTCTGCTGAGGATCGGCTTGGCATGCTGCGGGCCGCCTTACGGGGACGCTCTCACTGCTCTGTGAGCGATCTCGAGTTGCATCGGGTGGGCGCAGGACCAAGCTACACCGTCGACACTTTGCGCGAGCTGCGTCAGGCGGCGCCATCTTCGGTGACGTTTCGTTTGCTCATCGGGGCGGATCAAGCGCTCGCGCTCCCGCGTTGGCGTGAGCCCGGGGCGATCGTCGAGCTGGCCGAGCCCCTTGTGATGCGGCGCTCGCATGGGGCTTCAGAGGTGAACCTCGTAGATCGCCTGGCGTCGCTGCCGGCACCGGTGGGAGCGCCTGCGTCGGTGTGGCATCGGCGGGTTGTCAACGTGCCGACGGTTGATGTGTCGTCTACACAGGTCCGGGCATTGCTGCGCCATGGCACTGACCCAGGGGCTCGAGCAGCATTGCGGAAGCTCGTCCCATCACCCGTGCTGCAGTACATCGGCGCCCGGGGGCTGTATCGAGCCGTGCCCGGCGCGTGATGTGCTCGGTGGGGGGCGGCTACAATGCTCCTTCGCCTGGAATCGATCATGACCACACCAACGACACCACCCGCGACGACGGCTGGAGCGGCATCGCCGCAAGATGCCGGTGCGCGCCCGGAGCAGAGCATCGAAACGGTGTCCTTTGTCTCCTTGGGGTGTCCGAAGAATCTCGTCGACTCCGAGAAGATGCTGGGCCTTCTGGCGGAGGATGGCATTCGCCCCGTGGGCTTCGACGCGGAGGACGAGCAGCAAGTTGATGCGGTGGTGATTAACACCTGCGGCTTCCTTGAGGCTTCAAAGGAAGAATCGCTGCAAGTGATTCGCGAGGCCGTGGAGCGCAAGCAGCGCGGCGAAGTGAAGCGCGTTGTGGTGGCGGGGTGTTTGGTGCAGCGGCATCGCGCGAAGATGCTCGCCTGGGCGCCGGGGATCGATGCGATGATCGGCGTATTTGACCGCGACCACATTGTGCGCGCGGTGCGCGGCGAGGCCAGCGAGCGCGAAGCTGCGCCAAGCACTGCAAATGCGCCCAAGTATTGGATTGCCGCTAACGCGCTCCAAGCAGCGCGCGATCGCGGCATGCAGTCTGTGGGCCTCACGGTTCAGGGCAAAGATGGCAAGGGACTGAGCTACTTCGAGGATGATCGGGCGCGGCTGCGCTTGACGCCAAGGCACTACGCGTATCTTAAGGTCAGTGAGGGGTGCAACCAGCGCTGTGCGTTTTGCACGATCCCTTCGATTCGCGGCAAGATGCGCTCCAAGCCCATCGAACGCATCTTGGAAGAAGCACGCGAGCTGCTCGATGATGGCGCGTTCGAGATCAACTTGATCGGTCAGGACACCACGAGTTGGGGTGATGACATCGGTTGCGGTTTCGTACGCAGTGGTGATGGCCATCGTGGCGGGTTGCCCATGCTGCTCGAGCGCCTCCATGACTGCGTGGCGACGCATGGGGGCGGACAGGGCTGGCTTCGCCTGATGTATGCCTACCCATCCAATTTCGCTGACGAAATGATCGACGCGATTGCAAACCTGCCGCACGTATGCAACTACATCGATATCCCGTTGCAGCATGCGTCAGAACGCATGTTGCAGGCGATGCGGCGGAACGTGAGCGCGGCTCACCAGCGAGCACTGGTCGAGCGCCTGCGCGAGCGCGTCCCGGGCGTGGCGATTCGCACGACGTTCATCTCGGGATTCCCAGGCGAAACCGAGGATGACCACGAGGAGCTGCTCGGATTTGTTGAAGAGGCCGGCTTCGACGCAGTAGGGGTGTTCACCTATTCGCACGAAGCAGGCACACCTGCGGGCACGATGGAGGACGATCCTGCCTTGGCCGTGGCGGAAGAGGTCAAGGCACGACGTCGCGATGAGATCATGGCGTTGCAGCAGCGGCTTGCCTTCGAGCAGGCGGCATTCGTTGCGGAACAGTGGGATGCGAAGCAACCGGCAAGCTCAGGGTGCATCTTCGACGTGCTCATCGACAAGCCACTTCAATCAGAAACACGTGGGATTGCAGGCCTGGCGGGGCTGGCCGAGCACGGCGGGACCGGCGGGCGGGCGAAGCTGCACCAGGGCAGGACCTACTTCCAAGCGCCGGATGTAGACGCGGCGACGTATGTGGTCTCGCGCGAGGCGCTGAGCCCCGGCGAGTTGGTGCGCTGCGCCGTCGTCGCGTCGGATGGCTATGACCTGGTGGCGCGGCCCGTTCGGGAGTTGAGTGTGCAGATGAGCCTGCCGATCATGCACAGGTCGCACTGAGCAGGCGTGTCCGTGCGCGGCGCGGTAGGCTGGACCCTTGGAGGTTCGCCATGCCGACGACCATCGAAGATCGCATCGCATCCTTGGAAGCCGAGCTTGCGCGATTGCGCACGGGCACGATCGAGACGCGCCATGTCCATCTGCTGGACGAAGTGGGCCGTGTACGCGGCGTGCTGGGCGTTACAGGTGGCGGCCCAACGTTGGAGTTCTTCGATGAGCGAGGCGTGTCGCGGGCGAAGCTGCGCGTCGATCCCAACGGACCAGGCTTGACGCTCGCGGACGAACAGGGACACACCCGCGCTTGGCTTGGGTTTACGAAAGAGTCGTTGCGCATTGGCTTTGCGGATGAGCAAGGCAATTCCCGAGCATTCTTTGGCGTGATGAAGACCAGTGGTCCCGTCGTGAAGTTCTATGACGAGGCGCAGCAGGTGGTGTGGTCAGCGCCCGAGGGCACCGGAGACGGGTGCTCGTCCTGAACACAGCAGCATGGAGGCTCACCGATGGCCACCGTTCATGCAAAGCCGAAGAGTCGCTTGGGCTTGAAGACGATCATCGCGCTGCTCTTCGCCGTGGGTGTGATCGCCCTCATGGCCTGGCTTGTGGGCGCATTTCGGCCCAAGGTTGGAAGTGCTGAGGACGACCACGCCGCGACGCGCGCAATCGGGAGCGGGCACGTTGTGGACGTTGCCCTGCGCACGATTCCACTTGAGGAAACAGCGGTGGGGGAGATCCAGCCGGTGCGCCGCATTGAGTTGGCGTCTCGATTGCTCGCGCGGGTGATGGAAGTCAATGCCATCGCCGGGCAAGGAGTCGAGCAGGGTGAAGTGCTCGTGCGCCTGGAAGACAACGATCTGCTTGCGCGGCGGGACCAGGCCACCTCGGCCGTTGCGCAAGCGCAAGCGGAGCTTGATCAGGCGAAGCTCGAAGAAAGCCGCATCCGAAGCGCCTTCGAGGGCGGGGGTGTCACCGACATTGAGCTCAATCGTGCGACGAATGCGTCGCGCGGCGCTGAGGCCAACTTGAGCCGCATGAAGCAACACTTGACTGAAGCGCAGACCGTGCTTGAGTATGCGACCATTCGCAGTCCGATTGACGGCATCGTTGTTGACAAGCGCATCAACAGTGGTGATACGGTATCGCCCGGACAAGTTGTCGTGACTGTGCTCGATCCGACGCGCATGCAGATCGTTGCGAGTGTGCGAGAATCGCTCTCGCGGGCGTTGCATGTGGGTGATCAGGTGATGGTGCAAATCGACGTGCTCGAACACGCATGCACGGGTTTGGTCAGCGAGATCGTGCCTGAGGCGGAATCGTCCAGCCGCACCTTTCAGGTGAAGGTCACAGGACCGTGCCCGGAAGGCGTGTACGCGGGGATGTTCGGGCGCCTGTCGATTCCGGTAGGACAACAGAAGGTGCTGCTCATCGCGAAGCATGCGGTGCGGACGATCGGCCAAGTGGACTGTGTGGATGTTGCGGTGGACGGCCAGCGCCGACGCCGCGCCGTCCGTTTGGGGCGTGATTTTGGCGATGAAGTCGAAGTGCTTTCTGGGCTGGCGGCAGGCGAGCAAATCGTCATCGACGCGCCTGCGGAAGGGCATTGATCGATGGCTGCGACGCCGGATCAAGATGCACACGAGCTTGCGGAGCACGCGCGAGGCGGGTGGATCAATGGCATCGTCAACACCTTTCTGCATTCCAACCTATCACTGATCTTGCTTGTGATTTCCGTGACGCTCGGTGCTGCGGCACTGCTCATCACGCCGCGCGAAGAAGACCCCCAGATTGTCGTCCCCCTTGCGGATGTATTCGTCAGTGCGCCGGGGCTGTCGGCGGAGGAAGTCGAACAGCTCGTCACCACGCCGCTCGAACGCGTGCTCTATCAGATCGATGGCGTCGAGTATGTCTATTCGATGTCGCGCGAAGACGAGGCGATCGTCACCGTGCGCTTCTACGTCGGCGAAGATCGGGAACGTTCGCTTGTGCGGCTGTTCAAGCGGCTTGAAGAAAGCAAGGACATCGTCCCGCCGGGCGTTGCCGGCTGGGTGATGAAGCCGGTTGAGATCGACGATGTGCCGATCGTCACACTCACGTTGCGCGGACGTGAGGCACAGACGCTCGACGCGGACGAGTTCATGCTTCGGCGCGTTGCAGAAGAGCTTGCCGCCCGGCTCGCAGCAGTGCAAGACACGTCGCGCGTGGCGCTCACGGGCGGGTTGCCGCGTGCCATGACCGTGTATGTGGATCGCGAGGCGCTTGCCGGGCGCGGGCTGTCGCTGCTGGATGTGCAGCGCGCGGTCCAGAGCGCGAACCAGGTTGCGCCGGCAGGTGCGATCGAGCGCGAAGACGAATCGATTGCAGTGCGCACGGGGCTGCTTGTGCACAGTGCTCAGGAGTTGGGCGACCTTGTGATTGGCGTGTCGAAGGATCGCCCCGTGTTCTTGCGCGAAGTTGCGCGCATTGACGACGGGCCTGCGGAGCGGGCCGCCTTCGTGCGTCATGGATGGGGCGCCGCGCGGGGCTTTGGTGCGCATCATCGGGCGGCCGGAACGACAGTGGGCGATGTAGGACATCAAAGCGTTGAGCGCGAGGCAGCTTCCGAGAGCACGCCGGCGGTCACGATTGCCGTCGCCAAGAAGAAGGGCACCAATGCGGTGCATGTCGCCGACGCGGTGATCCGTGAAGCCGAACGACTGCGCGCCGAAGTCGTGCCGGACGGCATCGATGTCGTCATCACGCGAAATAGCGGGCTGACCGCCGACGAAAAGGTCTCCGAACTTGTGGAGGGGCTTTGGGTCGCCATTTTGATTGTTGTTGCGCTGCTGACGATCGGCTTGGGATGGCGCGAGGCGTTGGTTGTCGCAGTGGCGGTGCCAGTGGTGTTCGGGCTTACACTCGCGGTTAATTTGATGGCAGGCTACACGATCAATCGCGTGACGCTGTTTGCGCTCATTCTGTCACTGGGTCTGCTCGTGGACGATCCCATCGTTGATGTCGAAAACATTGCGAGGCACTTCAGCCTGCGCAAGCGCGCGACACGCGCGATCACGCTTGAAGCGGTGAGCGAGATCCGCCCACCGCTGATTGCCGCCACGCTTGCAGTGATTGCAAGTTTCCTGCCGCTGTTCTTTATCACCGGCATGATGGGGCCATACATGCGCCCGATGGCGCTCAATGTGCCCGTGACGATGGTGATGTCGATGGTGGTGGCCTTCACGATTACACCATGGCTCGCGTTTCATCTGTTAAAACGCAGGCATTGGAGCACGTTGGGTGGTGGGCATGGTGCGCACGACGATGTGGTGAGCGCACAGACGGGGCTGCCCTATCGCATGCTCCAGTTGCTCCTGAAGCCGCTCCTGACATCGCCCCTGCGCGGCTGGGTCTTCCTGGGCGCAGTGGCGCTGCTCACAGGCGCCGCGGCGATGCTCGCCGGATTTCGACAAGTGCCCCTGAAGATGCTTCCTTTCGACAACAAGGCGGAGATTCTCCTTGTGGTCAACGCGGACGAGGGCACGACATTGGAGCGCACCGATGCAATTGTGCGCGCTCTGGAGACCGCCGTTGCGCGCATACCGGAGGTCACTGACTACACCTCCTACGTTGGGCAGCCGGCGCCGATTGATTTTAATGGCTTGGTGCGCCACTACTACCTGCGCACGATGCCGCACCAAGCGGAGATTCGCGTCAATCTGGTTGGCAAGAAGTCGCGCGGTGCCGCCAGCCATACGTTGGGCTTGCGCGAGCGCGACGCTCTCACGGCACTCGCCGAACATGCGGGCGCACGCCTCAAGATTGTTGAGATCCCACCGGGGCCACCCGTGATCGACACGATCGCCGCAGAGGTGTATGGGCGCGATGATTTGCCATATCAAGCGCTTTCCGAGGCCGCGGAGTTGGTCATGCAGCGCCTTGCGCTGGAGCCTGGCGTGGTCGAGCCCGACGATACGGTCGAAGCGCCGCATCGTGAGTTGGTGTTCATTCCGGACCAGGAAAAGGCTGCGCTCAATGGGGTGAGCGTGATTGAACTCGCGCAAACCGTGCGGGCGACCATCGACGGTGCCGCCATCGGCGTTGCGCATGCTCCCGGAGAGCGCCAGCCGTTAATCATCAACGTGCGCTTGCCTCGTGCTGAGCGCTCGTCCCTGGCGGATCTGTCGCGAATCCAGGTGCGCGGACAGGGCGGACCAGGCCGCCTTGTTTCGTTGGGTGAGCTTGGGCAATGGGTCGAGCGCGTTGCTGCACAAACGATCTATCACAAGAACCTGCATCGCGTTGCGTATGTCTTCGCTGAGACCGCTGGTCGCCCGCCGGCCGATGTCATCGTGGATGTCATGGCCGATGCCCAACACACCGTTGCGCCTGCGCGTGCAACCGTGACCGGACCGGGTGGATGGATCGATGCATCATCGCCGCGCAAGCTGGTTGGGCGGTCACACCTCATGCGCGGTGGCGGCATTCCATGGGGCGTTGCGCCGGGCACAACAGTTGTGTGGTCTGGCGAGGGCGAATGGAAAATCACGCTCGATGTTTTTCGCGATTTGGGATTAGCCTTCGCCGCAGCACTCGTCATGATCTACGTGTTACTGGTGGCCCAGACGCACTCATTCTTGATTCCTGTCGTCGTGATGCTCTCGATTCCATTGACAATGGTCGGCATCATGCCGGGATTCTGGCTGTTGGGTGTGCTGACAGGCAAGACATCGGGCGGGTACAGCGATCCGGTGTTCTTCACGGCCACTGCGATGATTGGCATGATTGCCCTCTCGGGCATTGTGACGCGGCAGTCAATCATCCTGATCGATTTTATTCATCACTCCTTGAAGCGCGGGCGCCCATTGATGGATGCGGTGATCGAGGCAGGTGCCGTGCGGTTGCGGCCGATTCTGTTGGTTGTTGGAGCCGCCATGCTCTCGGCGATCCCGATTACGATCGACCCAATCTTTTCAGGCCTTGCCTGGGCCCTCATCTTTGGTCTCATTGCTTCAACAGCGTTCACGCTCTTCGTGATCCCACTGGTGTATTGGATGCTTTACAGGAAAGTTCCTGGTCATGGCGTGGTGCAGCGCGAAGATCTCTAGTTCCTTGCAATAGGAAAGCGGCCATAGCGTTGAGCACTTCCCAAGACAGGATGGGATGCTTCAACGCAGGACCCATCGCTTGTTGGGAGAAAGAGGTTTCCCATGCAACCGATACTGAATTTGGTCGCATCCGGTGCTCTCGCGCCGCTGCTGGTGATGGCAAGCCCGATGGGCTGGGGTCCACTGGGATCAGGGCCAATGTGCACAACCGGATGCAGACCCTGCTGCCCCCTTGTGGAGTCTGCGAATCCGGCTGTCACGGATGTGGATGTCAAGACCGCCAATGCATTGCGTGCGGCACTGCTCGACGAACAACGGGCCCAGGCGTTTTACAACAATGTCCTGGCCGTGCATGGCCAGCACCGGCCATTCGTGAACATCGTGCGCGCGGAAGCGCGGCATGAGCGTTTGGTTGCGACGCTCATGGAGCAGTATGGCGTCGAAGCGCCCGAGACGGCGATTCGCGAGCTGCCTCCCGTGCCCGCAACCTTCGCAGGCTGCTGCACGTTGGCGGCGGACCTGGAGCGCGACAACATCGTGATGTATGACCGGCTGCTTCAGGATGTGCAACAGGCCGACATCCGGGCGGCGCTTGAGCGGCTGCGTGCAGCATCGCTCAACAACCACCTGCCCGCGTTCGAGCGGTGGGCCCAGTTGCAACCAAGTCAATCGGACCGTCCGAACAGGCAACGCAACGGCCGACGGCGCGGTCGCGCGTAGCCGTGCAAGTGGGCGTAACTGGACTCGAACCAGTGACCTCTGCGGTGTGAACACAGCGCTCTAGCCAACTGAGCTATACGCCCCTGAGGGGTCGGGATCATACCCTCCGCTCGGGGGCCGTGCCACGCTTGTCCAAGCAGAGCCTGGGCAACCGGGCCGTGTTACCGGGCACATCGACCGGCCCCGCAGTACTGGCTGTCTGTTTCCGCCCCGAACATGCTTCTGACCGCCCAGACCCTGAGGTAGTCTTGAAGACGGGGACGGGCTTCAATCGGAGGTGAGCCAATGCACGTTCGCGTATGCCGACTTGTTCAGTTCGTGGGCGTTTGTGTGATCGCGATGGCCTTGCATTGGCACGCCTCGGCCGTGCAGGCGCAGCAGTTGCTCAACTCGAGTTTCACATATCAAGGTCGATTGACAGATGGGGGGCTGCCGGCACAGGGCGCCTATGACATGCGGTTCGATCTGGTCACCGCCGGCGGAGCACATGTTGGCCAAACACTGGATCGCCCTGGCGTACAGGTTCAGGATGGCGTCTTTTCGGTGTTCCTTGACTTTGGACCGGCCTTTGGGCCCGAGGCCTTCTATCTCGAGATCGCCCTTCGGCGCGCTGGAACCGGCTCATACACCGCGCTGTCCCCACAGCAGCCCGTCTTGCCCGCACCACTTGCACTCACCGCTCTGGGGCCATGGGAGATTGACCCCATCAGCGCAGAGCTCACCTATCCCTACAACATCGGTCTCGGCGTGAGCAACCCCGCCTTTCCCGTCGACATCGCAGCTGCGCAAGCGGTGGTGCGCCTCAACACCACCGATGCGGTGAATGGCTCGGTCGTCGAGCTTCGCAACACGCGCACCGCGACGACGCCGGCGTTTCTCGGGGCGATCAACTTCAACGACCTTACTGGTGCCACACCTGGCCAGCTTGCTTATACCGGCGACAACCAAATGGCCTTTCGCGTGAATGGGCAGGAGCGGCTGCGCATCAACGCCGCGGGTTCGCTGGTTGTGCCGGCGCAGGATCGATGGAAGTCGATTCATCATGCAGAGCTGAGGGGTGCCAATGTGAGCCCCGTGGACGATCGAAGCGGCGCAACGCTTAATGGAGCCCTTGCCTTTGTGCCCCTCGAACTGCCAGACGCGTCTGTGATCGAGGAGGTCCGAATCACATGCAGGGAGCTCGAAGGTGTCGTTCGATATGCGCTCGTGCGACAGAATCTCTCGGTCCTGCCAGTGCCCGGTTCGGAAGTGATGACGTCGGCTGCGTCATCCTCAGCAGTGGACCACGTTGTGACGCTCAACACGAACCTCGTCGTGGACAACGACACATACTCCTACGCCATCCGGATGGTCAGAGACACAGTAGCCAACACGACGGTTCAGCTCTTCGGGGTGCGGATTCGCTATGCCGTCACAACGCCGCTGCCCTAGTTCACTGAGATCCAACGGGCGGCACGATGCGCCACACCTCCACGGTCCCGCTCGCGGCAAAGCTGCCGATCAGCAAGTCGCTCCCGGTGGGATTCACCGCAGCTGGGACCAAGGTCAGTGCCGGGACGCCGAAGTCGCCCTCCATGGCGGACACCCGAAGATCGACCAACTTCGGCGCGCGCGCGTCCGTGAGATCCACCACCGCGATCGCGCCAGGGTGCGCGAGCCCAACAAACGCGTACCACACGCCGCCCACTTTGGTGACGCGCATGGCACTGGGCTCGGGCCCGCGCTCGGTTGAGGCGGCGTCAACGCGCGGCCCAATCGTGTTGTACACGCGCGGTGACTGCGTCATCGCGTCTTCAAACGCTGACCCAGTGTCACCAACCAAAGCTCCGGTTGTGACGTTCCACAGGGACAGGCTGCGTGAGCCAAGTGCGCATGGACGCTCGATAACGCCATCGCCGTCTTCATCGCCCGATCTTGCGCAGACTTCGAGCGCGCCCACGCCGTCATAGCCCAGCATGTGCTGCGGGAAGAGGTCATCTCTGATGAGCTTCGATTTTGCCATCCACATGAGCGCTGCCGCGTCGGGATATGGCGCCTCGGAGCTGCGATCCATGCGCCCGCGAATCGCGCCGGCATTGGCGGTAACAATGTAGGCATCGCCATCGCGCAGGATGGGGACGGCAATCTCGTTTGGCATGGGCAACGTCGCGAGCTCATGCGCGACACTCGGTCCATCTGTGGCGCACGCATCGAGGCGCTGTTCAATCGGTGTGAGCCCAAGGATGCTGCGCCACACACCGTTGACCAGATCGAACATGCCAACCGCGTTATTGGCCTGGAACGAGACGAACAACCAGTTGCCGGCTTCCGCCAGTGCCGTCGGCTCAAGATCCAAATCGGGCGACTGACGCAAGGCAGGCGTGATGCGCAACGCCGGGAGCCCACTTGCCAGCGCTTCGCCGCCCGGTGTGATGATGGTCACTGATGCTTGCGCGAGCGATTCAAATGCGGCTGCATTGGACAACTCATCCACGTCAATCCAGCTCAGTGTCCCAGGCGGATCGATCGCGATGTCCTTTCGGCCCTTGACCGCAGAACCCTTGTTGGCGACATGAATGCTGCCACCACCAAAGCTCCAAAGCGCATACACGGGTTCATAGCCAACGGTGATGTTCGCAAGCGCCTTGCCGGTCCGCGTATCGAAGAAGATGGCTCGCCCGGGCACAAGCGCATGGTCCTTGGGCACAACTGTTGCCATCGCCACGCCGCGCCCGCGCGGGTCGCAGACCACGCTCGTGATTGTTGCCTGCTCCGGTTCGGGGACGCCTGACTCGATCGCGGGATTGATCGTGCGCACGATTGCCGCATCGTCGCCCCGACCCATGTGGATGACTGCGATGCCTTTGTCGCCCACGACGAACAGCATGTTGCTCGCGCGGTCGTATGCAGAGCGCCCGGCGCCCTCGTGCCGAAGCCGAGCAATTGGCTCCAAGGTGGGCCAGGCGACTTGCGGCTCTTCGCCGGCTGTCGCGGCGTCCTGAGCTGCCAACGGGCTCGCCGCCGCCAAGCTCAACATGATTGCGCCGATTGTCCGATGCCAGTGCATGCCTTCGAAGTCCCCCGTGCCTGATCTGGTACAGTTCGCCGCCGGTTTGGCAGCACTTGCCCAGGAGCAATCATGAGTATCGCCGCATCAACGCCCCTTGTTCCAGTGACAGTCCACGCCACGCTAGCCGATCGCGTTCAGCCTGCGGGCATCTCGCGCTTTGCGTACAACGCGATGCTCATTATCGGCGGCTCGCTGCTCATGGCGCTGAGTGCCCAGGTCGTCATCCCGAACTGGCCCGTGCCCTTCACCGGACAAACCTTTGCCGTCCTGCTGGTCGGCGCGCTGCTCGGCTCAAAGCGCGGCGCCCTCGCGATGATGCTCTATGTATGTGAGGGCGCGATGGGCCTGCCCGTCTTCGCTCAATTCAGTGCGGGCCTGTGGGGGCCGACCGCGGGCTACATCGTTGGCTTCATCGCATGCGCGTGGCTCGTGGGCCTGCTTGCTGAACGCGGCTGGGACCGGCGCATCTGGACCACCGCCCTCGCGATGACGCTCGGCACACTCACCATCTTCGCGTTTGGCGTGCCGTGGCTCTGGGCGTTCACAAACCTGCTGACCGACGACAGTTCGCTCGCCCTCTCAACCGCGCTCTACTCCGGCCTGGTCATCTTCCTCCCCGGCGCGGTCCTCAAGATCGCGCTGGCGATGGTCCTGCTGCCGCTGGGGTGGCGGGTGTTGGGCAAACGCTGAGTCTTGCTGCCTCGCCCCGCGTGCGGGGAGAGGGTGGTCCGCCGAAGGCGGATCGGGTGAGGGGCGCTTCGCTGCGTCCTCTGCGCCTCTGTGCTGAAACTCCTGCCTACGCCCCAACAAGCGGCAACGTCTTCTCCAGCACCTGAAGCGCTGCTTCCATATACGCCGGGTGGCCCTCGCGTTCGAGGAATGCCGGTGCGCACGCCGCCATCAGCACACGTCGAATGTGCGCCAGCTCCGCGTAATCCTCTTCGACCTCGAGTCCGCGTGCTTTGCGCGCCTTGGCGATCAGTTGCACGGGCTTGACCTTCTTGAGCAGCTCCGGGTTTGCCCAATGCACGCGCTCGAGATACAGCGCATCTTCGATCCAGTGCCCCGCATGCACCTCTGCAAAGTCAAGCAAAATGCAGCGCCCGGCCTCGTCCTCATGCGCCTGGCCATTGCACCACGCTGAGCCATTGGGCCGCATCATCGCGTTGCCCAGGTGCAAATCGCCATGACACCACGTGTCGACATGACGGGCGCGCCATCGAGTCAGCAAACTTGGCAACACCTTCTGTGCGTGCTTGACGGCCTCGTTCCACTGCTGCACATGACTGATCGGGTTGTCGCGCAGCACTTCGCGTCCGCGCTCCATCAACATCGCCCAGTCGCTCTCGCGCAATTTGCCATCGACGGGCCAGTGCGAGGCCGCGTGGTCATAGAACCCCGCGGCCGCCTCGGCAATCCGCATGAAGTCCTTCTTGCCATGGTCCACCTTGAGCGGCTCGCCCGGTAGCTGCTCCATCACGATCCAGGCGAAGTCGAATCCGCCAAGCTCCGTGCCATGCATGACCACGACCGGCGTCGGTGCTTCGTCCACCGCCGACAATTCGGTCAGCACGCGGTACTCGCGCGGCCCAACCGGGAACTTGATCACCACCTCGCGCGGTCCGTCGCCACCGTCGAAACTGGCATGCGCCGTCGCCGCCCCGCCGCGTTGCCACTGCGTGCGGAACCAGTGAATGTCGGTCAGCTTCCCATCGCCCGCCTGGAGCAACAACGGCTCCAACTGCGGCCCCAGGTCGTGCGCCGCCCGCTGCATCGGCACGCCGCCCTCGGGCAGCGGGGGGGCATTGGATGGCGCCGGCGGTTCGGTCAAACGCTCCTCCCTGAGGTTCCGATCCACACTAGCGGGCCCGCCGCCGCGCGTCGACACCACCGCCCGCTACTCTTGGCATATGCCCGAACCACGCTACGACATCATCGCCATCGACATCGATGGCACCCTCTTTGACTCTTCCGGCCAGGTGTCGGAGGCGAACATCGCCGCCCTTGCCGACGCCCGCCGGGCCGGGATCGAAATCGTACTTTGTACGGGTCGGGGCTACCCGGAGTCGGTGGATGCAGTCCACGCCGTCGGCGCTCACCACCCATCCAAGGGGCGCAACGTCGCGCCGATCGTGGTGTCAGGTGGAGCGATGATCGTCGACGCAGCTGCCGGCAAGACCATGCACCGATGGGCGATCCCGCAGGACCTCGTGCAGGGGGTATGTGCACTGTTCGCATCGATGCGCCGCGCGCCGCTGCTGCTCAAGGATCGTGACGCCGCGGGCTTCGACTACCTCGTCATCAAGACTGGACCGATCGAGCCACCCACCGAGTGGTGGTTCAACGTGATGCCCGTTGAGGTGCGCTATGTCGATAGGCTCGACCAAGATGAGCACCCGGAGCACACGGTGCGTGTCGGGTTCGCGGCCCATCACGAGACGATGGTCGAGCTGGCCACCAAGGTACGCGACCAGTTCGGACGCGATGCGACGATTCATCACTTTGCCGCCGTCAGCTCAGGCGGCGCGCCAGTGAATGGCGCGACAGAGGCAGAGGCTCGGCGTGGCGGCAAGGACCGCACGATCCAATTGCTCGAAGTGTTCAACCCAAGCGTGAGCAAGTGGACTGCGATTCATCGACTGGCGCTAGAGCAGCAGGTGCCGCGCGAGCGCGTGTGCGCGATCGGCGATGAGGTCAATGATGTTGCGATGATCGAAGGCGCGGGGCTCGGCATCGCCATGGCGAATGCGATTGCTCCAGTCAAGGCGGCAGCAGAGATCGAAACGCGATCCAACGATGATGATGGCGTTGCCTACGCGATCGAGCAGATCCTTTCGGGCGCGTGGTGAGTGCGCCCATGCAAACGCTCAGTCAGATCAAAGAGGTCCTGGCGACGCGCGGCTTGGCGCCGAAGAAGTCGCTTGGACAGAATTTCCTCGTTGATCACAACCTGCTGAAGCGGCTGGTGGACTCGGCGAACGTGCAAGCGGGCGATCTCGTCCTCGAAGTCGGCCCTGGCACCGGTGCACTGACGGATTGTCTGCTCGATGCGGACGCAACCGTCATCGCCTGTGAGCTGGACGATGGCCTCGCCGACCTGCTCCTCGAGCGCTACGCGGACCGTGCCGAGCGATTCTCGCTCATCCGAGGTGATTGCCTCGCCTCGAAGCACCAGCTCAGTCCCGCTTTACATAAGGCGCTAGATGATCGGACCTTCAAGCTGGTGGCGAACCTGCCCTATGGAGCCGCGTCGCCACTGATGGTCTTGCTTTGTGCGCACGAACGCTGCCTAGGACAGTTCGTGACGATCCAGCGCGAGGTTGCGCAGCGCGTCATGGCCAAGCCCAACTCGCGTGACTATTCAGAACTCTCTGTGCTCGTGCAAGCAATGTGCGAGGTCGAGCGGATCGCGACGTTGCCGCCGCAGTGTTTCTGGCCCCAGCCGAAGGTGACCAGTGAGATGATCTCGATTGTGCCTCGCGATCGCAATCTTGCCGAGTTTGCCGCGCTCGAATCACTCTGTCACGCGCTGTTTACGAAACGCCGCAAGCAACTTGGCGCCATCTTGGGCCACGACATCGTCTGGCCCGACGGCATCGCGCCCACGATGCGCCCCGAGCAACTCACGGTGCAACAACTCACGCGCCTTGCGCGCACAACAACATCCTCGAAGCTCAAATGACATTGGGCCGTGAGCAGTGATCAGGCCTTGGCGACGTTGCCGCCCGCGATCTTCGCCACCACCGCGTTTTCGTGCTGACCTTCACTGACGATCTGGTCGGCCACTTCGCGCCGGTGCACCGAAATCTCGCGCGGGAAATCAAACGCCACCCGCACCCGGTCACCCTTGATATTGGCGATACGAACCACCCCGATCGGGTTGCTCGGGTCGCCAATCACCACCTCTTCGCCCTCGCGACGCGTGATCACGAGCATTGTGGACCTCCTGTCCAGCGCCTCCGTGCAAGGCCCCACCGCCTTGCTGCGTAACGCCCAGCGAATCCGCTATCCACGCTCGCAAGTGTACCCACCTCAACCCCGCATCCGGCGCACGCTCTTTTCAGATTGCCCCAAGATTCGGGGAGAATCGACCCGCCAGACCCGATAACGAGCCCGTACCGTAAAGCTCGCCCGAATCTGGGCGGCCCCTGGCCGGGGGGGTCAATCGACCGCCTCAACCCCGGCAACCGCAGGCACATGCACCCGCAGATTCCGCTCGATCCCCTCGCGAAGCGTCATTTCCGAGGATGGGCAGCCCACGCAGGCCCCGCGCCAACGAATCCGCACCACCCCCTCGGGCGTGAGATCGACGAGTTCGACGTCGCCCCCGTCCGCCTGGATCATGGGCCGCACCGCGTTGAGCACCCGGGCCACGTCGCGGAAGGCGTCGGCCTGGGCTTCGGCGCTGAGCAATGCCTGGGGTTGGGGGGTGCGAGAACGGCTCGGCATGATGCAAGTGTAGGCGAAGTCGCCCCGGAACTGCGCGCCAGGGCCTAAGCTGGGCAGCCCATGAGCACCATCCGATCCATCGGTTTCGTCATCGCGCTTGGATTCGTTCTCGCGGGGTGTGCCGCCTCGGGCACGACCCCCGCAGCCTCGCGCGGCACGCCGGAAGCCGCCTACGCCACACTGAGCGACGCCAACGCGAGCATCCAAAAGCGCACCGGCGCGATCGCGACATTGCTGTCGGCAGCCCAGACCGGCGCGACTTCTCCTGACGCCGCCCGGGCGGCGCTGAAGCGCATCGCATGGTCTTGGCACCAGGGCACGCCGCCGCTAGTGCGCATCGCCGCGATCGACGCGCTGCTTTCCGACGAAGCGAACCTTGATGACACGCACAACATGCTCAAGCTCATGACACCCACCGAGCAACAGCGCGAAGTGCTCGAGCATGTGTGCATGATCGCAAGCGAGCGCCACTGGCGTGACATGACGCCCGCCATCGTGCGCTCGTGGTCGCGCTCGGTGCCTGGTTGGGAAGACATGGCGCGTCCTGAGGCCAAGGCGCTCACTGCATTGTGGCCCGACCAGGATCACGATGCCGTGCTGTTCGATGTCTTCACTGGTGCCGAGGGGGCAGAAGAAAAGGCGCGATCCGCGGCGTGGGCGTTGCTTACGCGTTTGGACAAGGATGGCGTGCGGACGCGCGAACTTGTGCAACACCGCGCGCCGGAACTCGAAGCGTCGGGTGATGTGCTTGCGACAGCGATCGGGCGGGCCTGGCGCGAGCTGCATGTCGTGCCACTGACGCCCGAGCAATTGGAGTGGACGCGTCGGCTGTTCGAGGCGGAGCACGATGCTGATCGGCGTGCATATGTCGCCGCGATGGAGGGGTTGTCTGACGAACAAGTGGCAGGGCTTGCGTTGCGCCATGGCCCGTTGCTCGCATGGGCGCAGGCACAGCATCCTGATTGGCTTGAGTCGTCACGCGATGCGCTGGTCGAACAGGTGCTGCAGGGGCTGGGGCGTACGCGGGCGTATGGCCCCGGTGCGCGATCTGCTGCGCAGGACCTTGCCGAAGCGAGTTGGTTGGATGTGCTCACGGCGGCGGCGGCGGTGCATGCAACGCACGATCCCGACGTTGTCTATGATCTCTTTCAACAGGCGGATGCCGACCAGATTGATCGGTCAACAGAGCATGGCGGCGTGATCGAACCGACCAGCGACGGCGCATGGCGCGCAGTCAGCTTCCCGCCGAGGCCCACAGAGCGGTTTGGCGATCGCCAGTTCGTCGCCTCGGATGACATGATCAAGCGCGGCGATACGGCACTATTTCACTACCACTTCCACGTGCAGGACCACTCCAATCGAAACTATGCGGTGCCAAGTGGGGGCGACTATGAGACGGCACAACGCCTCGGGCGTGCTTCGCTCGTGTTCACATTCATCGATCGCGATCACTTGAATGTCGATCTGTACTTTCCGAGTGGCAAGCTGATTGATCTTGGCGCGATCGAGCGCCCGCAGTAGTTCCAGTGATGCGGACAGGGATGTCATGATCGACGGCGTTGTATTGAGCGTGCTCATTGCCATCGCCTTGCACGATGGCCTTGCCGATGCAATGTCGGCGCCTCCCTTGGCGAGGGGCGCGGCTGCGGCGGTCTGGCTTGGCGGCTATGCGCTGCTGGCAGCCGCAGTGTTTTTGTGGGTCACGCTCTGCACAAAGCAGCTGGACCACACTGGTCGCTTGCGTTGGGTGCATCGGGCGGAGTTGGGTGTTCGCTTCGCGCGGCTCGGGATTGTTGCGCACCATGTCGTGGCGATCTTCATCCTGCATGTGCTCGAGTTGACGCGCGAGACGCTTGGCAACCCGGTGCTGCTGGATGAGGCTTTTGTTGCGGCGCCGCCCATTGTTGTGCTGCTGGCGACGCACGCTGCGTGGTATCCGATGGATCGTCGGCTGCGCGAGTCGGTGCTGATGCGTCAGTTGGATGAGGGCGAACCGATTGTGTCGATGCCGACGAGAGGCGGCTACCTGATCGATCAGATGCGCCACCGCATCCTGACTGTGCTGGCGCCGGTGACGATTATTTCCGGCTGGAGCGAAGGTATGGAGCACGTTGCCAAGCGCCAAGCATGGAGCGCCGGGCTCGAAGCGACATTGCAATACGCCGGCGTGCTGCTTGCGATCGTGATCATGCCGCTGCTCGTGCGCTACATTTGGGCGACGCGTCGGCTTGGGGCGGGGCCGCTGCGAGCTCGCCTGGACGACATGTGCCAGGAACAGCGCATCAAGTGCAATGATCTGCTCGTCTGGCGAACGCACGGCGGGATGATCAATGGCGCGCTCATCGGCCTCATTGCGCCGCTGCGGTTCGTTTTGCTCACAGATGGATTGCTCGATCGCTTGCCGACGCATCAAGTGGAAGCAGTCATGGCCCACGAACTCGCCCACGCCCGCAAGAATCACTTGCCTTGGCTGCTCGCAAGCATGCTCTTGGTCACAAGCGTGTCGTGGGTTGGGTTTGGATGGTTGGCGGGTGTGGGGCTTGGCGCGCAGAGTGAATCGGTCATGGGCCTGCTTGCCGTACCACCCACAGTGCTTGCGAGCATTGCATGGTTTGGGTTTGTTTCTCGGCGGTTCGAGTGGCAAGCCGATGCGTGTGCCGCCCAGCATCTCGCCGGCTGGACGGCCGCCACGCGCTCGCAACGGATGACCCCGCCAACGATTGACCCGGCCTCGGCAGAAGCAATGGCGGGGGCCCTGGGGTCTGTGGCGAGGCTCAACAACGTGCATCTTCGGCGCCGATCGTTTCGCCATGGCTCCATCGCGGTGCGCCAGCAGCACCTCCGCGCCATCGTTGGTGTGCTTGCCACCCGCTTACCTATCGATCGCACCGTCAACATCATCAAGGGCGTTACGGCGCTGGGGTTGCTGACCACTGGAATGTGGATCGTGCTTGGTTTGGTGACAATATGAGTGATATGCCTGGGCCCGATCCCATCCCGTTCCTCAAGATGCACGGCTGTGCGAATGACTATCTTTTTCTGGATGCCATTGAGCACCCGGACCTTGCCGACATCAGTGCGAAGATCGTCCGCGCGATGTGCCATCGGCGCACTGGCCTTGGCGCAGACGGCGTGATCATCCTGACCCGAGACGCCGGCACGTGGAGCGCACGCGTCGTCAACGCCGACGGTTCCGATGGTGGCATGTGTGGCAACGGCTTGCGTTGCGCCGCGCGATTGCTGCAGGATCACCACGGCGCGCCAAGCGACTTCGAGGTGCGCATGGGTGGGCGCACGATCGCGGCTCGAGTTGGACATGATGTGGTGTCGCTTGCCATGGGGCGTGTACGCCTCGGGGCCACCCCCATGGGCATTGACATGGACATCCTTGGGGCAGGAGGGGGCGAGCCGCTCTACACGCTTGAGGGTCTGCGCATCGGCTTTGGCGACATTGGCAACCCGCACATGGTGATCCTCTCGGATTCGGAGCCAACGGAAGCAGATCTCGCTCGCTTTGGACCGCGCTACGAAAGGCGCCCCGCGTTTCCTCAAGGCATGAACGTGCATCTGGTGCACATCAAGACGCCCCTGCAAATCGTCATGCGCTCCCACGAGCGTGGCGCAGGGCCGACGCAGGCCTGCGGTTCAGGCGCTTGCGTCGTGGCGGCATTGCTGGTGGCGGCGGGGCTGGCGAGTTCCAACGTGGAGGTGCGCGTGCCGGGCGGCGTCTTGCACGTGCGCGTGGAAGAAGACGCGAACTGCACGCTCACCGGGCCGGTGGCGTATGTTTGCGAAGGCACATTTCTTCAGTAGGGGCCAGCGCCGATCGCCCGGGCCTACTTATTCGCAGCAGCCGTCTTCTTGCGCTTCTTCTCTGACTCAGCGTCCAGCGCATCGCGCAAGTCGTCGGGCAAGTACAGAATCGCATGGCTGATCGGGCACGTCACGATGCCATCGCGGCGCAGCAGCTTGTTGACCAATTCAATGGGAAGCAATTGGTTGGAGAGAGCGCACGTGAATTCCATCCGGCGCTTGTCAGAGAGCTCGACGGCGGACATGACTTCCTCGATGCCGAGCGTCAGGCGTGTCTCATAGAGCGTCAACGCATCGCCCGGGACGTCCTTGGCCTTCTCGACGCGCTCGCCCTCCAGCTCACGCAGGCGATCGCCAATCTCCGCCTGGCGTGCATCCCGGTCCTTCTCAGCAACGGTGCGCACCTTGCGCAGTTCCTCGCGACGGGCTTCTAGAGTGGCCACCTCGCCCTTCACTTCGTCGAGCTTGGTCAGGCTCTCCAGGCCGCGCTCCTCGGCTTCGCCCTTGTCGTTCTTGAGCGTGTTGATTTCTACCAGCAGTGCCTGGTGCTGTTTACTGGTCGCGGCACTATTCATGCGCTCGCGCAGCATCGCAATGCGCTCGTCGATGCCGTTCGCCGTGACTTCGTCATTCTTGGCGGCCGCCTCGAGCTGGCGCAGCTGCACCGCCATCAGCTTGAGCTGCTCTTCGAGCTTCTCCAGCTTGAACTCTTGTGCCTTGAGATACGACTCCGCAGACCGCAGCCTGCTCTTCAGCCCGTGCAGCTGCTGATCGACCTGATACAGGGCCAGCAGTTTGCTCGTTACGCCCATCCGCCCCTCCGCATTGCCTTCGATCCGTTCATCACCGGCAGTGTATCGCCTTCTCACCCCGTTGGCGCGGGGTGTGTGAGCGCCGCCAACATCCAATAGGCCACAGGCGCAGTGAGCAATGCCGAATCGAGCACGTCCATCACGCCGCCAAAGCCCGGCAGGCGAGACGAATAGTCCTTGAACCCCGCGTCACGCTTGAGCACACTGGCGACGAGATCACCCCCCTGTCCGACCAGTCCAAGCATCGCACCGATCATGGCGCCGTGCAGCAGGCTCAAATCGGGCAGTTCGCCGCCCACGTGTGCGAGGGCGACGCCGCCCATGCCGAGCAGCGTCGACAACGCCACCCCGCCGAACAGTCCCTCCCAGGTCTTGCCTGGGCTAAGCCACGGAATGAGCTTGTGCCGCCCAATCGCCCGCCCGGTGAAGTACGCCCCGATATCGCAGCTCTTGGTCACCAGCACCACACCAAGCAACACCCAAGCGGAAAACGAGTTCCGCAGGACCACAAGGAATCCACCAAGCAGCCCCAAGTACACAAAGACAAAGAGCGCTGCCGCAGCGCCCGCAGTGACCCCCGCGCTGCTTTGTTGGCGCGCGTAGATCACGATCGAACCGATGAGCGTCACAATCGCACAGCTGCACACGACCGCCACGCCCGAAACGCCCGCGACCGATGGCGGTGTAAACGCTGCGGCGCACAAACCAAGTCCCGCCGCCACTGACAGCAAACGCCGCGAGGCACGCGTATTGAGCGCCCTAAAGATCGGTGCGATCTCCTGGACTGCAAACAAGATCGCAATCACCAAGACCGGGAACACAATCGCAGAGGGTCGGCCTGTCTGTGTTTCGATCCACTCGTCAAGCCATGCCATGGCAATGACAAGCGCAATCAGGATCGGGCCCAGAGTCAGTCGATGCCGCAGCACGTCGACCAGCCTACCGATCTTGGCCGCGCGTGCGGCTCACTCGGTGACCTCGCCCAGGATGGTCAGCAGATCGCTCATGGGCCCGGTGGCTTCGAGCTGCACGCGCCGCCCGGCGCGCTCCTCGATGCGCGTCATGGGCAGGCGCGCGATATCACCGTCCCTGCGGATCCAAAACACCTGGTCGCTCAGCAGTTCGCCACTGGCAGACTCCGTATCCGCACTCCACGACAACGCCGCCTGGATAAGCCCCGCGACGCCCTCTGACCCGCCGCCCTCTTCCACGGGCAGGACCAGCGTCGTCTCCTCATCGGGGACCGCGAACACCGCGCCATGGACGGCGTCCCACTCCGCCAGCAGCCGGTCAAACAAGAGATACGCGCAGCAAGCCGGCTCAATGTCGTGCGCGATCGCAAGCACCCCGGCCGAGCCCTCGATGTCATGCACGCCGGCCTTGGCGAGCTCAATGGCGAGGTTTTCCTTGGCGATGACCAGCACCTCGTCGAATGTCAGCTTCCAGGCATCAAGGAGCTTGGTGGTCAGCAGCGCGCAACGGGGTCCGCGCCCCGCAGCAATCGCCAGCAACAGGCCGCCAAACGCCTCGCGTCGACACATCGCCCGGCGTGGGCCTTGCAACTCCGTCGTCTTGACAAGTTGCGGGCGCAGCCACGGGCGAATGAAATCCAGATCCTGCACCAGCGCCTCTGGGATGGGCTCATTGAGCACACACGCCAGCGCCGCTGCGACGTGCGTTGCGCTTGGCATCGCAGGCAGTTCCGGCAGGTCGCGCAGCTGCGGCCCGATGGTCGAAGCAGTGAGCTCCAATCGCCGATCCCGCAGGCGAATCTCGAGCGCTTGCTCACGTGCGCGCACAAGTTCTCCCCCGAGCAGCTTGAGCGCCTGCTCGAAGAGGCGTGCATCGTCCGCGGTGAGTGTGCCTGTGTTGGATCCGGCCGTCAGCATGCCGATCAGCTTTCCTGCTCCAGCCCGCCATACCGCCTAGTGCGCCCAGCATAGGACTTGATCGCGTCGACCAGATCTTCCGCCTGGAAGTCTGGCCACAGCTTGGGTGTGACATATAGCTCCGCATAGCTGATCTGCCACAACAGGAAGTTGCTCAGGCGCATCTCGCCTGCGCTGCGAATCACCAGATCCGGATCGGGCATGCCCTTTGTGTAAAGGTGAGACGCGATCGTGTCCTCACTGATGTCCTCTGGCTTCAGCTCACCTGCCTGCACCTTGCCCGCGATCGCGCGCATCGCGTCCGTCAGTTCTTGGCGACCGCCATAGTTCACCGCGATGGCCAGAGTGCGCTCCCCGCGTTGCGCCGTCGTGTGCTCGGTGCGTTCCAGTTCGCGCAGCGCTTCCTCGGGAAGCCCGTCCCGTCGCCCGATTTGCGCCAGACGGATGCCATTCCGGGCGAGCTCATCGCGCTCCGCGACGAGGTGATGCAGATACATCTTCATCAACTCGTTGACCTCATCGTCCGGACGCTTCCAGTTTTCGCTGGAGAAACAGAACAGCGTGATCTGCTGCACGCCAAGCCCGCCTGCCGCCTTAACGACCCGCCGCACTGCCTCGGCCCCCGCCTTGTGACCCATGAAGCGGGGCAGGCCTTGCTGCTTCGCCCAGCGTCCATTGCCATCCATGATGATCGCGATGTGCTTCGGCACCGACTCCGGCGCCAGCCCGTCGGGCAGCGAGAGCGAATCGGTCTGGGCGATCGTGGGTGGTGAAGCCATCTCGGGGGCAGCGTAGCGAACCCGCCTTTCTCGCACCTGTACGCCAAGCTACCTGGCCTGTTCGCCCTGGAATGGCCGATGGCAAGCCCGGTGGGCAACCGCCGCAGGCTGGGCGGTACAACCGCTGTGGGGGCGTCGCCGTCCCAGCCTGCAATACGTTGTCGGGCTTCGCCCGGCTACAGTGGCAGACGCCCAGGCCTCGTGAGGCCCGTGGGCAGGAGGGTTTTGGTCATGGCTCGTCGATGGTCGTTGGTTTCGTGGCGCCTCGGACTCGCGGCATCGAGTGCCGTGCTGGCCCTGACGCTGTCCGCGTGCGACGCAGGCAATGCGCCCGAGCCAAAGGCCAGCCCCGCCACGGTCGAGCAAGTCGCCGACCACAAGCCAGAGCCCAAGGCGCCCGCCTCCGTCGCCCAAGCCGCCCCGACGCCCACGCCGATCGCGGCGCAACAGCAACCAGCGACCAGCGGATCCCAGGCCACGCCGCAACGCATCATGCCCAAGAAGTTCGAGGTGGCCACCGTCGAGCCACCCACCTTCGATGCGAAGCGTGTCAATCCAAACCAACTCGCGCACGGCGTCTTCACCATCAAGAACAACACGAGCGCGCCCCTCGAGATCGACCGCATCCACATCACATGTAACTGCACCCGCGCCAAGGCGCGCTCCGAAATCGTTCCTCCGAACGGCGAAGCCATCGTCGATGTCTACATCGATCTTCGTGGCGACGTCGGCCCCTTCGAAAAGCAGGCCCACGTCTACTTCAAGGGCTTTCCGAACAGCCCCGCGGACATGCGATTGATCGGTGAGTTCCAGTTTCCGATCGCCGCCGACCCCGCTCGCCTGCGCGTCGACTCTCGCTACAAGACCGGCGCTGTCAAACTCGTCTCGCTCGATCATCCATTCAAGGTGCTGAGTGTGAACGGTCAGCCGCCACGCATCACGCAGCGCGTGCCCGAGGATGGCGACCAGTTCATGGAATGCACGATCGTCTATGACCTGCGCGACCTGCCGCAGATTCCGGCCGCCTTGTGCATCGTCACCGACCATCCCGATGCCGAGGTCTTGCCGCTCCGCATCCTCGGCGCCCTAACGGCGCAGCACGAGCGCGAGTATGTCCGTCGACTCCAGGAAATCGCACTCTCGCGGCGCTTCCTGAACCTGGGCGTCCTTGAGCCGGGCAAGCCCGCACACTTCGACATGACCGTCTTCCGCAAGGTTGAGAATCATGGCCAACCCATCGAGGCGTTCTTTGGGCGATCCGATCTCACCGCCAACGTCACGCTCCTGACGGAGGAAGACAACGCGTCGATGTTCCCCAAGGCGCAGCGCATCGAGTTTGACGTGGTCTCGAGCATCACCACGCCAGGCGAAGTCTTCCTCACGCCGATCTACATGAAGTTCACGCCCGCTGCAGGCGGAAACCCGATCGTGCAGCGCGTGTGGGCGGCAGGCATCATGGCCGGTGAACACGTGCCGACCGCCGAGCCGCTGGTCGCCGAAAACGGAAACATCCAATGACCGAATCGAAATCGTGTTGCGCAGAGCAAGGCGGCTCGTGCAAGCAGGGCGGTTGTCACGCCGCCACGCGCTCCTGGCGTCTCAGCGCAGGCGTCTGCGCAACGATCATCGCTTCGATCCTCATGGCCGCCGCCGCCGCGAAACTGCATGGCCCGAGCCTGTCCAAGCTCATCACGATCGGCGGCAAGGACTACCTCGTCG
>JAGQOH010000030.1 GCA_020427635.1 Phycisphaerales bacterium | reverse complement strand
CTGCCGCTGCTGCGGCCAATCCACTCCACAGTTTCGAGCGCATGATTATTGACTCCTCACAAGGGCAAATACGCCGCGGCGCGCAGCGCACAGCGCGCAACCGACTGGCCACAACCCGGCTCCGTCCGACATCTGCCGACTCCATTCCGGCGGGCACAAGTTACCAGACTGCAAGGGCTTGTGGGGGCGGGCTGCCCCCTTTTCTCGGGCGTGGGGCGGATTCCGGTTATCGGACTGGCCCGTGCCGAGGGGCGTTAGTCCGTGGGGACACTTGGACCCGTGACGATCTCCCGGAAGGCGGCCCGCAACTTGGCAGTAATGGGGCCTTCACCTTCTGAGATCTGGGTGTCCTCAATTTGGGTGACCGCGATGATTTCAGCGGCGGTGCCAGTGAGAAAGATCTCATCGGCATGCAACACTTCATCGAGCGTGAGTGGGCGCTCATGGACGGCGACGCCAATCTTCGGTGCAAGGGTTTGCATCACGAAGGCACGGGTGACGCCATCGAGCATGGGCACATCGAGCGGGCTTGTGCAAAGCGCACCGTTCTTCACCATGAACAGATTGTCGCCCGTGCATTCACCAACGATCTTCTTATTGGGATCATCTGAGTAGGTGAGCATGATCGACTCGAGCACATCGGCATCGATTGCCTCGATCTTGGCAAGAATGTTATTGAGATAGTTCAGGCTCTTGAGTTGCGGACTCAGGCACTTGGCGGGCGTGCGCGGGCGCTTCGCGACAATGACCTTCATGCCTTGGCGATACATCTCTTCGGGGTAGAGACGAATCGTGTCTGCGATGACAATGACCGTTGGTTTGCGGCAGCGGAAGGGGTGGAGCCCGAGATCACCCACGCCGCGCGTGAAGACCAGACGGATGTAGCCATCGGTCAGTCCATTGGCTTCGACGCACTGCTCAAGAATGGAGCGCATTTCGCTCTGGGTGTAGGGGAAGCCATCGGTCTGGCGCATCATGTGCAGCGCCTCGGCGTTGCGATAGATGCGGTTGAGGTGCGTGTCGCACTTGAAGATCTTGCCCTGATAGACGCGGATGCCTTCGAAGCAGCCATCGCCATACAACAAGCCGTGATCAAAGACAGAGATCTTGGCATCGCCCTTGGCGTAGAAGGCGCCATCGATCCAGACAAAGGGGCGCTGACCTGAGGTTGGGATGCGCGCATTGGCCTGCGGCGCGACGGCAGGAGAAGTCATCCGATCGGCGCCCACACTGGTCATTGCACAATCCTCCGTGGTTTGGAACTGCAGCACGCGCCATCCCTACGCCGCCTGCCGCGTTTCCGTTCAGCCCAACTAGTATACCCACATGAACCCGTACAAGTTCCAAACCGGATTTGTGCCAGCTTGCTACGCGCGCAACTCGGCGGCGCATCGGCTTCGGAGCGCCGTGAGGACGGTTTGGACCTGGGGGTCGACCTCCTCGTGGCGGAGCGTGCGCGCGGGGTCGCGGAAGGCGAGGCGCAGGGTGACGCTCTTGCGGCCGGCACCAACATCTTGCGAGCGGAATGCGCCGATGTAGGACACCCCTTCGAGCAAGGCGGGGTTCGCGTCTCGCACGGCCGACTCAATGTCCTGCCAGGGCACTGCTTCGTCGACGACGACGCTGAGGTCGCGCTCGATGCCGGGGAATGCGGGCAGTTCGAGCGAGCTCGGTTTGGGCGGATAGAGGGCGATGAGTCCCGCGAGGTCGAGCTCGGCGACGACGACAGGGCGATCGATGCCGTACATCGTGCGCAGCGCGTGCTTTGACTTGTCTGCGATGACCGCCAGCCAGCCCAACACAGCGCCGTCGCTCGGTCCGCCAAGGACTTCGACGGTGGCCGTTGTTTCCGCTTTCAGGGCGGCGATGGGCGCTTGCTTTGGGCGCACGCTGAGGCGCATGTCAGGTCCGCCCAGGGCGCGAACCAGGCGTTCGATGACGCCGCGCAGCGTGCGTAGCGCCTCTTGCTGCGCCTCGGCACGTTCGGGCTTGGGGCCGGAGACGTCCATGAGCAGGCTCAGCGTGCGGCGTTCAAGTGTCTTGCGCCCATGCGTGGCGCCATCGTCTTCTTCGGCGAAGACGGGCGCGGTTTCGAAGAGGCGCAGGCCGCCAGCGACCTCGACGCGCGCGTCTTGGTTGTGCAAGCGCACGCCAAGGAGGCTTGGGATTAGACTTGGGCGCAGGAATGGCGTGTCGGGGCGACGGGCTTCATCGACTTTCAGGGCGCGCATGCCCGGCGGCAGGAATGCGTGGGCCTCTGGCTCGCGCACGAAGCTGAACGTGACTGTCTCATGAAAGCCAAGGCCTGCGAGGGTCGTGCCCAGGAGCGCCATGGCGCGTTCACGGTGTTGCCATGATGCGGGGTGTTCGAGCGCGAGCTTGACTTGTACCGTCGGAGCGATTGCAAGTTCGTCGAAGCCGTTGAGCCGCCCCACTTCTTCGATGAGGTCGATCTCGCGTTGAAGATCATGTGCGCGAGCGGCAGGAATTGTGCAATGCAAGACGGCGTTCGCCCCACTGCCATCGACCTTGACTTCGATGCCGATCGCCTTGAGGAGCATGGCGATGCGCTCGGTTGGGACGCTGATACCCAACATGTGTTCGCATCGCGCGACGCGCAGGTCGACCGTGGGCAATGGCTTCAGCGCCGGGCCAACGGCGATGAGCCCGGCATCGCTGTATCCACCCACCAGTTCGCCCCCCGCTACTTCAAGCATCATTTGTGCGCACACGGCGGAAGCCCAGTCGACATCGCGCGCATCGACGGTGCGCGCAAAGCGGTAGGCTGCGTCGGTGTTGATGCCCAGGCGGCGCGCGCTGCGCCGGACCATGATCGGATCCCACGTCGCCATTTCGAGCAGAATGTTGGTGGTCTTTTCGGTGACGGACGTGGGCACGCCGCCCACGATGCCGGCGATGGATTGCGCTCGCTCGGCGTCCGCGACGACGACATCGGTCTCGATCAGCTTGTGCGTGTGCCCATCGAGGCCCGCAACCTGTTCGCCTTTGCGGGCGTGACGCACGATGAGCTTCTTGCCCGCGAGCGTGTCCAAGTCGAAGGCATGGTTGGGATGGCCAATTGCGTGGAGGATGAAGTTGGACACGTCGACGATGTTGTTGATGGGGCGTTGGCCGATCGACTCGAGCGCGTCGGCGAGCCACTTGGGCGAAGGACCGACTTTGGCACCCTTGATGAGGCGCGCGGTGAAGCGAGGACAGAGGTCGGGGGCGGTGTTGTCGACGGCGGTGTGGTCGGCGATCTTGCCAGGGCCTGTGGTGGTTGGCGCCTCGGGCACGAGCAGTGCGCGGCCGGACACTGCGGCGATTTCGCGAGCGAGCCCGAGGTGGCACAGGCAATCGCCCCGATTGCTGGTGAGTTCGACGTCGAGGCGCGTGTCGCCGCCCGGCACATCTTCGACCGACTCGATCGGGAAGGCGTGCATCTCCAGGAGGCGCAGGGCGTCCTTGGCGGCGAGGTCCGCGGGCTTGAGATAGCGATTCAACCAGGCGACGCTTGTGAGCATGGGGGGAGGATACCTGCGGGTGGGAAGGCGGGCTGACGTGGGCGCTCGGAAGCTAGGATGGGCTGACCGTCAACCCCGGAGACTGGTTTTCATGCTTACGCTCAAGACGCTGCCCTGGGAGGCGTATTCGTTTTCCGAAGAGGAGTATGCCGATCGCGCATTTGTCAAACCTGACGTGGAGATTCTGCGCGAGTACATGGTCAAGCAGAAGCGGGTGCGCATCCGGCGCTTCAAGTATCGATATGTCGACGGCACGATCTATCAGTTCACCGCCGATCACATGATCTACATCGATTTCGATGCCGTGACCTTGAGCTACAACATGTTTTACATTCCGTATAGCGACATCAAGACTGTGACTTTGCTGCGCTCGAAGGAAGACCTGATCCTCATCGTCAACAAGATTGGCGCCCTGACCCCGAAGATCGGGCCCGAGGCGCCGGACGTGATGGCGGAGATCGAGCAGCGTCGCGGCAGCGCCTAGACTGCTGGCCCATGGCTGAGGCTGAACCCATTGTTGGCATTGATCTGGGCACGACGAACTCGCTGGTCGCGGTGTGCGACGAGGCGGGGCCGCGGGTAATTGCATCGCCAAACGGTGAGCGGATGCTGCCGTCGGTGGTGCGGTTTGGAAGTGACGGGCGGGTGGAGGCGATCGGCGCGGCGGCGCGGCGTGAGGCAGAGACGCATCCGTACAACACGATTGCATCGATCAAGCGGCTCATGGGGCGGGGCGTGGACGATGCGCGCGACGACGCGGCGTTCCTTGGATACGAGATCGTCGAGGGGCCGAACAAGACCGCGCGGGTGCGCATTGGTGAGCAGTTGGTTTCGCCACAGGAAGTGTCGGCGGCGATCCTGCGCGAGTTGAAGCACTGGGCGGAGACAGCACTCGGGCATGCGGTGCGCGATGCGGTGATCACGGTACCCGCGTATTTCGATGATGCGCAGCGGCAGGCGACGCGGGATGCGGCACGGCTTGCGGGGCTCGAGGCGAAGCGAATCGTCAACGAGCCAACCGCGGCGGCGCTGGCCTATGGCATTGGCGTGGGTGAGGCGCGGAAGGCGCAGACGATCGCGGTGTATGACCTGGGCGGTGGCACATTCGACATTTCGATCCTGAAGCTCATCCCAGCGAGCGAGGGCACTGCGGATGACGCGGCGCACTTTTTTCAGGTGCTCGCGACGGCGGGCGATACACATTTGGGTGGTGATGACGTGGACGCGGCGATCGTGCGTCTGCTGCTTGATGAGACGGAAGTTGCGCCCACAGCGACGGGGCGGCAGCAGCTTCGGGTGCTTGCGGAGCGGGCGAAGGTTGCGCTGAGTGATGCGGAGCAGGCCACCATTGTTGGCGAGATCGAGCAGGAAACGGGCGTGCATCGTGTCGAACGTGTGCTGACACGGAAGGAACTCGATGCGCTGGCCCTGCCTCTGGTCGAGCGATCAGAGTTGTGTTGTAAACGGGCAATGCGCGACGCGAAGGTGACGCCCGAGCAGATTGATCGCGTGGTGCTGGTTGGCGGGGCGACGCGGATGCCGCTCGTGCGCCAGCGCGTGGGCGCGTTGTTTCAAGCAACGCCCTACACGGCACTGAATCCAGATGAGGTCGTGGCGCTGGGGGCGGCGGTGCAGGGCGCGGTGCTGAGCGGGCAAGGCGATGCACTGCTGCTGGATGTGCTGCCCCTCTCGCTTGGCATGGAGACGGTCGGGGGCGCGGTGGCGAAGCTGATCCTGCGCAACAGCACGGTGCCGGCGCGGGCGACGGAGATGTTCTCGACCTCGGTCGATGGGCAGACTGCGATCAAGATCAACGTGGTGCAGGGCGAGCGCGAGATGGTGGAGGATTGCCGAAGCCTTGGAGAGTTCACTTTGCGCGGCATTCCGCCCATGCCTGCGGGGATTCCGCAGTTGGAGGTTGAGTTCCTGGTCGATGCGAACGGCGTGCTCAATGTGTCAGCGATCGAGCGGCGCAGCGGGGCGCGTGTCGCGGCACAGATCGTGCCCAATCACGGGTTGTCGCGTGAGGAGGTCGAGCGCATGGAGCGCGAGGCGCTCGCACATGCGCGCGACGACATGACGCGGCATCGCGTGGTTGACCTGATTGCGAACAGCAAGCTTGATCTCAAGTGGATCGGCGATCGGCTGCGGAAGCTGGGGGCGGAAGTTGATCCGAGCTATCGCGCGGAGCTGGAGCGGCTGTGCGGGGCGCTGGATGCGCAGGTGGAAGCCGCGTCGCGCGATTGGCGGTCGATCGATGCCGATGCGTTTCACAAGACCAAGGAAGCGTTGGACAAAGCGTCGGTGCGGCTGCACGAGCAGAGCATCGTGCGCACGCTGCGCGAGGATGATTAGCGGTTACAACAGAAAGTAGGCCGCGGGGATTGCCGTCAGCAACACGAGCCCCATGATGGCCAGGTGTGTCCGATCGGACTTCTTGACCTTCGCGCGATCGAGGTAATAGCGACCGTTGCCTGCGGCAACGAGCAGGCCTTTGTTCACTGCTTTGCGCACCGCCTTTTGGCGCACCTCGAGGCTTTGCGGGCGACGCGCGGAATCGGCGTCGAATGCGCGGGCTTTCTCAAACGCGGGGACGGCGCTTGGCTTTGCGACCTGCATCATCATGATGAAGGCGGGGTAAGCGATCAGACCAATTCGCATGGGCATGGTGTTGGATTCCAACTCGGACGTGAGCCGAGTGCTGGTGCGGGCATCGCGAGAGATCATCGGCAGGGGAAGGCTAGGCAGTGAGGCCAGCTCAGTTCCAGCTGACGCCCTTGGGGGCGTCGGGATCGTATTGGCGCTCGGCTTGGGCGAGGGGAGCGCGAAGGGCCCTGAGTTGCCCCTGCAGGGTGCGGGCGCGCTCGAAGACGCCGCCCTGGGAAAGCAGTTGGTAGCGGAGGTCGAAGTCATCCATGACGCTCAGCAAGCTGAGGGAAACGATGTCGACCAGCGCGGGCGTGGGGACTTCTTCGTCCTGGGCCTCGATTTGCTCGACAACGGCTTTGAAGGCGCCGACATCGCGCAGGGGCTCGGTGTGCAGGAGGTCCATGAGGTCGGCGCGGATGAATGCAAGGTCGCGCTCGGAGGCGTCTTCCTCTTCGAGCGGCTCGAGGCGAGCGGTGCGATAGAGGCGACCCTCGGGCGCGGCGAGGTCGGTCGGCAACTGCTCGGCGACGACGCGCGCCCGGCAAAGCCCGCGCACCCAGACATGAAAGGTGCCGTTGTCATTGCGGACGTGGCGCACGATCTGCCCGAGACACACCGTTGATCGAATGGGCGGGTTGTCCTGGAGGACGCAATCGCCATCGCAGACGGCCATGGCGAACTGGCCACTGGTGTCGAGGATGTCGCTCATCATTTGTGTGTAGCGCGGCTCAAAGATGAAGAGCTGCACGAGCGCGTGCGGCAGCAGCGCGACGTGCGGCAGGACGAACACCGGGAAGGGGCGTTTGAAACTGACTTGCACCAATTCGGATGCCATTGCGGCGAACTCTAGCACCGCGGCGTTGAGAGCGCGGGAATGAAGGCAAGTGCGTGCGGTGCAAAAAGACAGAGACCCGCCGGTGGGCGGGTCCATGTCTCTCTCTTCGATCCGAAGATCGACACGCCAGCACGAAGCTGGCAGGGGTGTGCAAGACCAACCGGGCTCGCACCTCCCGAGCCAACGAGGGCCCGGGCTCTCTTCCTTTGTGCATATAGCGTAGCGGCGGGCAAGCTCAGGTCAAGAAGGAACTGTGTCGTTGTGAAAAAAGGGGAACTTGAAGTTACCTAGAAAAGAAGAACCGCCCGGGGGTGGGTGCCTCCGGGCGGATCACGAATGTTCCATGCTGATCGTATGAACCGAGGTTGGAAACCGACTCTACGCTAGCGAGACGACCTCAGCCCACCGACAGGTGGATTGCAAACCGAAATGTCCGTCCGCACTTCAGCGGCGACGACGCGTGGCCGCGAGGCCCGACACACCGAGGAGCGCGAGGGCACCAGGGGTGGGGATCTTCTGGTTCACGCCAGGTGTGCCACCGGCGATGGTGCCGTCGTTCAGCAGCGCGGTATCAAAGTTGAGCCACGTGGTGTTCAGGTTCTTGTCCAGCACGGCGAAGCCGGCAGGCGTGAACGTGCCATCGGGGCCAACGGTGATATCAGGCGTAATCGCAGCGCCAGCCTGGTTGGCGAAGTCGCCCGCGCCACCATCGGTCACGAACGCCGAGAAGATCGCATTGCCCGAACCATCCTCGAGGATGGCGGTGTACGAGCTGTTCTCAACGATGTTGGTGCCGAGGAGGACGTCCCAGCTGAACGGAGTGCCGTTGTAGCTGCCGCCGGCATAGCCGGGATCAGCAAGCGAACCCATCCAGGTGTAGGTCTCACCCGGATTGAGGATCACGTTGCCAACCACGAAGTGCGGCGAACCGCCGTCGAGGCCGCCCGGCGCGGCGATATCCGAGTCATAGAGGGCAACGCCCCAACCCGTGATGTCGACCGGCGCGGTGCCGTTGTTCAGGATCTCGATGAACTCCCAGTCCGACCCGCTGGTGGAACCGAGAATCTCATTGATGATCATGCCTTGGCCAAGCGCAGCACCTGACATCGCCGCGATGGCGCTCGCCATAACAATCGCCTTCATACTTTTCCCCTCTCTCGCTCAGAAACCTCTTCCTCGGTCGGCGACGATCGCCGACCGTCAATGCACCCGAAGGGCCGCGCCTCCAGAGGGGACGCGGAGGCCGCGCCAAACTCTCGCGCGGGCCCCAATCGGGTCACTGACTGTTAGAAAAGCTACGCCAAGCGGGCGGGAATCACAAGGGACGTGGCACGAAGTTTGTGTCAAAAAATCGACCCGACCGGGGGGCGTGGGTCCACCCGGTGGGCCGCGAATGCCTCTCCCTGAGCCGAGCGCTGGGGCGGAAACTGACTCAGACGGTGTCAGAACCCAGGCCGCCTCGGAGGCGATGTGAAACCAGGCAAGCTATCGACGACGACGCACGGCCGCGAGGCCCCCGATGCCGACCAGCGCCAAGGCGCCAGGGGTCGGGATCGCGGTGCCGCGAATGACGACATTGTCGATGCGGTTGGACCCTGCGGTGCCGGCGGGGATGACCTGGCAGGTCATCCGGACCCACACGGTTGCCAGGCCATCGGCCGCTGCGGGAAGCCCGACTGCGGCGAAGTTGGAGCTTGGCTGTGGGGTTCCGCTGGACCAAGTCACGGCACCGACGTTGTAGTCGTTCGTGAGCGTGAAGAACGTTGAGCCGTCGGCCGACCACTCCAGGTCGAAGGTGTCAGGTCCGGTGCTCGATCGGTTCTGGTCCCAGAGCACTTCGATGGTGCCGAAGCCAACGGTCGACGTGGTGAACTGGTAGTAGTCGCCCGGGCCCCAGTTGTTCGACGAGAACGATTCGACCGAACCGTTGCCCGCGGGGTTCGAGAACACCGTGGCGCTGCTGACATGGAAACCGCTCGCAAATGACGCGCCGCCAAAGAGCCCCAACTCCGCGGCGTGCGGGCCCGCAGTCGTCGGGACGCTTGACTCGAACGTCCAATTTGCAAGATCAACGGCGCTTGCTGTCGTCGCCAGCGCGGTTGCGCCGATGAGCGCAACAACAACGTTTGCTTTCATACGCACTCTCCCTTCCTCCGCTTGGATGCGCCATCGGACCGCGCCGAAGTGAACGCTCAAGCGCGCGCAAAGATACCGCGCCCGATGCCACGTCAAGTGACCGATCAAGCTCCATACGCAGAAGTTTTTTCTGGCGCGCGCAAGTCCGCGCATTGCGCGTTTGGGTTGCTCCAAACAGACGTTCGGTGGACACCGAACGTGCAATCGGGTGTGTCCCTTACGCCAATGGGTCGGGGCGGTAGAGTCTGGTATCCAAGGCCCAGATCCGCTCAGTGAAGTTGCCGCCCAGGTCGCCGCGATCGCCGTCGGGGCGGCCTGCCGCGATCGCCGCCGCCATCTTCGCGTCGAGGTTGTCGAGCATCGCCACCATGATCGCCTCGGGCGTTGAGGGCGCTTTGGGCGAGCCGTGCTCGGGCAGGGTGTGGCTCGAGAGAATGCAGTGCTCGAGGACCGTGATGAAGCCCCGCGGGAAGCGGATGCCCTGGCGCGTCATCGCGCTCTGCGCCTTGTCGTGGAGCAGCAGCACGCCATCGACGATGTGGCCGATGAGGTGACCGCGATCGGTGTAGTCGAACGCGCCGTTCCAATCCATCTCGCGCGTCTTGCCCATGTCATGTAGGAACAGTGCAAGCAGCACGATGTCGCGGTTGACCTTCGGATACCAGGGCAGAATCGCGTTCGCCACATTGAGCAAGCTCAGCGTGTGTTCGCACAGCCCACCGATGTAGGCGTGGTGCATCATCTTGGCGGCGGGTGCGTGACGGAACATGTCCATCAACATGTCATCGCTGACGATTTCCTGCGCGAGCGCCTTAGCCGCGGGGTGCGTCAGTGTTTCGAGAATCGCGATGACCTCGCCATACATCTCCTGCGGGTCGCGCGCGGAGACGGGCAGCAACCGCTTGAGCTGCTCTGCCGTTGGCGTAACCTCCTCGATCCGCTCGATGATCAGTTGCAGCTCGCCCTGATAAGGCTGGGTCTGGCCTTCGCAATAGACAAAGCCATTGGAGGGCAGGCGCTTGATGAGCTCCTCGCTCGCGCCCCACATGCGGCCCGGTGCGGTGCCCGTCGCATCGGAGAGTAGGCAACGCAGGTAGGGCTTGTCCTTGCGGGTCTTGCCGACCTGCGTGTTGGAGATGGCGAACGTGCCGGCAAAGCGGGCATTCGGCTCCATCGAAGCAATTGAGGCGTCATCCATCGCGGCCATTACCTGATTCATCGGGTCGTCGTTGGTCATGGTGTGTGAGGGTAGTCGAAGGCGGCGCGGCCCGCCGGATTGGTTCGCCACACTCGGGGCAAAGCCGGCGTCGCGCAGGCCACGGAGGTCGTATTGGCAATGCTGGCACGCATAGGGAGGGCGGGCGCGCGCTACACCAGCAACAAGCGGAACCAGAAAGATGACAAGCAGCGCAATCGGAGCAGCCATCGCCCAGAGTAGAGCGCCCCAACCGGCTTGGTGAGGCGCGCCTGTCACCAAGAAAAGAATGGTGACAACCACGAGGCCCCCTATGGGGATCATCCAGTGCGGGCCGAACTTCTAGAAGCCGCGGGTCACTCGCCCCCCTTCCGTCTCACCCTCCTCGCCTCTTCGATGCGCTTGGCAAGTTCTTTCTCGAAGCCGATCTGCTTGGGCTCGTAGTAGATGCGTTCTTTGCCGGATTCATCAAGCAAAGGCTGGGGCGTCACTGGGCCGAAGGATGTGTTGATCTCGTTCTTGTGGGCGTAGTCATAGCCGTGCGCATCGCGCGACGTCCCGACGGATTCGACCTTGTGTCCATCGCGCAGGTAGGTCGGCACCTTCACCGTGCGGCCCTCGCGTACATCTTCGAGCGCGGCGTCAATCGCCTTGTACGCAGCATTACTCTTCGGCGCGAGCGCGAGATAGGTCGCCAGTTGGCCGAGCAAGATGCGGCCTTCGGGCATGCCGATGCGCTCGATGAGCGTCCAGATCGACGCGGCCAGCACCGCGGCGTGCGGATCGGCGTTGCCAATGTCTTCACTCGCCAGGATCGCAAGGCGGCGCGCAATAAACCGCGGGTCCTCCCCCGCTTCGATCATGAGGGCAAGCCAATAGAGGGCGGCGTCGGGGTCGCTGCCGCGGATCGACTTGATGATCGCGCTTGCGTGGTCGTAATGCTGATCGCCCTTGCGATCATAGACGATGTGCTTGCGCTGAATGGAAGCCTCGGCCGCCGCGAGATCGATCGTGATCGGTTCAGCGCCCGCGCTGAGGACCGCGACTTCGAGCGCGGTCAGTGCGCGCCTGGCATCACCATCGCTCATCTTCGCCCAGTGTTCGATGGCGTCGTCGGTGACGGTGAGGTTGCGCCCGCCGAGGCCGCGCTCGGTATCGGCGACGGTGCGGCGGAGGATGGCGACGATGTCGTCCTGTTGCAATTCGGTGAGGCGAAACACCGTCGAGCGCGAGACAAGGGCGGCGTTGACCGTGAACATCGGGTTTTCAGTGGTTGCGCCGATGAGGGTGAGGCGGCCGCGCTCGACATCATCAAGCAGCACATCCTGCTGCGCACGGGTGAAGCGATGGATTTCGTCCAAGAAGAGGACGACGGGCTGGCCACCTTCTTCGATGCGCCGGCACGAATCGGCGACGATTTCGCGAATGCGTGCGACGCCCACGGATGCTGCGTGTTCGCGCACGAAGGGCCGCTTGGATTCGCGGGCGATGATCTCGGCGAGGGTGGTTTTGCCCGTGCCGGGTGGGCCGTGGAGGATGATGGAGGTGAGGCGGCCCGACTCGATCATCTTGCGGAGCAGCGCGCCGCCCTTCGATGAGGCACCGACGATGTGCGTCTGGCCTTGGAACTCGGCGAGTGTGCGCGGGCGCATACGCACGGCCAGCGGCTCAACCGCGGTGAGCTTTGCTTCGCGTTTGGTGGCCCAGAGATCAGCCATAGAAGTCCAATCCGAGCAGCGCAAGCGCACCAAACACGACCCATCCAATGATGCTTGCCACGATGCCGAGGAGAATCGTTCGCCAGACCTTCTGCCACGCCGAGCCAATTGTCGACATCGCGACAACGGCGGCGATGGCGACGTAGCTTGTGATGATGCCGAGCATCTCAGCACTTGGCCCGATCGCGACGGCGCTCATGCCCGTGACCACAATGACGCACACCATCGCGACCGCGAAGCGAAACAGGAGCAGCGGGAAAGGCGTGCGATTGCGTTCGGTCGGCGATGCGATGGCAAAGAGTGCGGCCGCCAACACGAGCGATTCAGCAATCACCCAGATGAGCAGCGCGCCAAGTGTTGCAAACGGACCGATATGCGGCTCGATCGGTTGACCGTTCGCCCCGACTTGGACGCCATTGATTGTCATGCCGATGCCGGAATCCGCCCCATCCGTTGTCAGCGCGAGGACGAACAGCAGCGGGCCGATCAGTACAACCGCACCGACGATCAACAACGCGAGAATCGCACCGCCGGGCAGTCTTTTCGGCGCGGCTGGCGCGAGCGCATCGGCGGTGGCATCCATCGTCATGGCTTGATGTTAGGGATCCTGCCCCTCTCGGCATAGGGGGTGTTGACTATGTCACACGCTTCACGCGGCGCGGGGCACGGGCATATGCTTTTGCTTCGCAGCGTGCCTGATTCACCAGGCGGGCCCACAACCTGACAACCCATCACCCGGAGGAGCATGACATCATGGCCGATCAACTGACCACCACCGGCGGAAACCCCGTTCCTGACAACCAAAACAGCATCACCGCGGGGGCGCGGGGCCCGGTGCTCATGCAGGACTATCAGCTCATCGAGAAACTCGCGCATCAGAATCGCGAGCGCATTCCGGAGCGCGTGGTGCATGCCAAGGGCTGGGGTGCGCACGGCACGCTCACCGTCACCAATGACATCTCGAAGTACACCAAGGCGAAGGCGCTGCAGAAGGGCAAGAAGACGCCCATGATCGCGCGCTTCTCGACGGTTGCCGGTGAAGCGGGCGCAGCGGATGCGGAGCGCGACGTGCGCGGCTTTGCGCTGAAATTCTATACCGAAGAGGGCAACTGGGACATGGTGGGCAACAACACGCCCGTGTTCTTCGTGCGCGATGCGATGAAGTTCCCCGACTTCATTCACACGCAGAAGCGCCATCCCAAGACCAACTTGCGCTCGCCAACCGCGATGTGGGACTTCTGGTCATTGAGCCCGGAAAGCTTGCACCAGGTGACGATCCTGATGAGCGATCGGGGGTTGCCCACGGCGCCGATGTTCATGAACGGGTATGGCAGCCACACCTATAGCTTCATCAACGACAAGGGCGAGCGCTTCTGGGTGAAGTTCCACTTCAAGACGATGCAGGGGCACAAGCACTACACGAACGACGAGGCGGCGGCGGTGATCGGCAAGTGCCGCGAGAGCTATCAACGCGAGCTGTACGGCGCGATTGAGCGGGGCGACTATCCGAAGTGGAAGTTCTGTGTGCAGATCATGCCCGAGAAGGATGCGGAGAAGACGAGCTACAACCCGTTTGACCTGACAAAGGTGTGGCCGCATGGCGAGTACCCACTCATCGAAGTGGGCGTACTCGAGCTCAATCGCAACGCAGAGAACTATTTCGCGGAGATTGAGAATCTGGCGCTGTCGCCCTCGAACATCGTGCCGGGGATTGGCTTTAGCCCGGACAAGATGTTGCAGGCGCGGATTTTCTCGTATGCCGATGCGCACCGCTATCGCCTGGGCGTGCATTATGAGGCGCTGCCCGTGAACAAGCCCAAGTGCCCGGTGCATCACTATCACAAGGATGGGGCGATGCGCTTCTTCCAGAACGACTCGGGCAATCCCGATGCGTACTACGAGCCCAACAGCATGAACGGGCCAAAGGAGAACAAGCACTTTGCCGAGCCGCCCTTGCAGATTTCGGGCGATGCCGATCGCTACAACCATCGCGAGGGCAACGACGATTTCACGCAGCCCGGCAATCTGTTCCGCCTGTTCAATGCCGAGCAACAGCAACGCCTGTTCAACAACATTCGCGATGCGATGGATGGCGTGCCCAAGGAGATCGTCAAGCGGCAGATTGCGCTCTTCGCCAAGTGCGACCCGGCGTATGGCGCCGGCGTGGCCAAGGCGATGGGCATGGAAGCGCCCAAGGAGGCGATGGCGGGCGTGTAAGCTGCGTCTCGACGCGCCTCCGTGCGCGGACATGAAGGGAAGTGCAAATGGTCAAGGCCATGGTTGCGTCGGCACAGGGGGGGAAGCTCGCGCCTCAGGAGATCGAGTTGCCCGCGCTGGGCGATGGCGACGTTGAAATCGACGTCACGCATTGCGGCATCTGCCATTCCGACTTGTCGATGCTCAACAATGATTGGGGCTTTTCGCAGTACCCGCTCGTGCCCGGGCATGAGGCAGTCGGTCGCGTGGTGGACATGGGCCGGGCGGTGACGCACCTGAAGAAGGGCGACACTGTTGGCCTTGGCTGGTTTTCGCACAGTTGCATGACCTGTCCTCAGTGCATGGGGGGCGATCACAATCTGTGCCCGACAGGCGAGATGACGATGGTCGGGCGCCCTGGGGGCTGGGCGAAGAAGGTTCGCTGCGGCGCGGAGTGGGCGATCCCGATTCCCAAAGGAGTTGAAGCGAAGGACGCGGGCCCGCTCTTCTGCGGCGGGCTGACTGTCTTCAATCCGATCCTGCAGTTTGGCGTCAAGCCAACGGACCGCGTGGGCGTCATCGGAATTGGCGGACTTGGACACCTGGCGCTTCAGTTTCTGAACAAATGGGGCTGCGAGGTGTATGCGTTCTCGTCGAGTCCGGGCAAGACTGATGAGGCGAAGGGCATGGGCGCGCACCACGTGGTGAACTCGCGCGATCCTGAAGCGCTGCGGAAGCTCACTGGCTCGATGGACTTCATCATCTCGACGGTGAACGTGTCACTCGACTGGCCCGCGTATCTGGAGACGCTTGCGCCGAAGGGGAAGCTGCATGTGGTCGGCGCGGTGCCTGAGCCTATGGGGATTCCGGTGTTTCCACTACTGACGGGTCAGCGCTCGGTGTCGGGGTCACCTGTTGGCTCCCCCACCACGACTAGCCGCATGCTTGAATTCTGTGGGCGCCACGGGATCAAGCCGATCACGGAGCACTTTCCGATGAGCAAGGCGAACGAAGCGCTGGACCATCTCAAGGCGGGCAAGGCGCGCTACCGCATCGTGCTCGACATGGATCTGTAGCCACCGGGCTTCCCGCTTGCCGATATTCTGTTCGGTTCGCACCCGTTTGAGAACGGCGCCGAGGGGTTGTCGAACACACCCATTTTCAAGCCGAAGCTGTTGACCTGCCTGCGCGGGTATAGCCATGCTACGTTCCTGCGCGATCTGATGGCGGGGCTGACCGTTGGCGTGGTCGCATTGCCGTTGGCGTTGGCGTTTGGGATCGCGTCGATTCCGGAGCATGTCGCAACGGAGGCGGGGGTTTCGCCGCCGGCGATGGGGCTCTTCACCGCAATCATTGCGGGCTTGCTGATCTCGGCGCTGGGGGGCTCGCGCGTCGCAATTGGCGGCCCGACCGGCGCGTTCATCGTCATTGTCTACGCCATCGCGAACAAGCATGGATACGACGGCTTGTTCACGGCGACGTTCCTTGCGGGGCTCATGCTCATCGTCATGGGCGTCGCGCGCCTTGGCACCTTGATCAAGTTTATTCCATACCCGGTGACCACGGGATTCACCGCGGGCATCGCGGTGATCATTGGCACGGGGCAGGTGAAGGATCTCTTGGGACTGACGGGCGACAGCGGCATCCCGCCGGATTTCGTCGGCAAGACTCAATGGTGCGCGGCGCACATCGGCACGATCAATTGGAGCGCGGCGGTGCTTGGGGCCGCGACGGTCGTTGCGCTGCTTGTGTGGCGAAGGTTTTTGCCACCGAGGTATCCAGGCGCGATCGTGCTGTTGATTGTGGCAACGGCGATCACGCATGTGTTTGCACTGCCTGTTGAGACGATTCAGGATCGTTTCGGGGCGATTCCGACGAGTCTGCCGATGCCGCGGTTGCCGCATGTGGACTGGGCGAACGTCGGCGAACTGATTCCCTCGGCGGGGACGATTGCGGTGCTCGCGGCAATCGAGTCGTTGTTGTGCTGCGTGGTGGCGGACGGCATGCTGGGCACGCGGCACCGGTCGAACACGGAATTGATCGCGCAGGGCGTGGCGAACATCGCATCACCCATCATGGGCGGGATTCCTGCAACCGGCGCGATCGCTCGCACGGCAACGAATGTGCAAGCCGGCGGACGCACGCCGGTGGCGGGCATCGTTCATGCGTTGACGCTCTTGGCGATCGTGCTGACCGTTGGGCGGTTTGCTGCGATGGTCCCCTTGTGCGTCCTGTCGGCGGTGCTGGTCGTGGTCGCGTGGAATATGAGTGAGCTAAAGCATTTTCGCTGGCTGCTGAAAGGCCCGGTGTCTGACACTGCGGTGTTGCTTGTGACGTTTGCGTTGACAGTGTTCGTTGATCTGACGATGGCGGTGGGCGTGGGCATTGTGCTCGCGGCAATGCTGTTCATGAAGCGCATGAGCGACGTGATGAATGTGCAAGCGATTGGCGACGCCGCGGAGGGGAATGGCGATGTCGCGACCGATCAGCTCGACACGCGCATCCGGCGTATTCCGGAGGGGGTCGCGGTGTATTCGATCAATGGAGCGTTCTTCTTCGGGGCGGCGTACAAGCTCAGGGAAACGCTGGACCAGTTGGGGGACCGGCCTCGGGCGGTCGTGCTGGATGTCAGCAATGTGCTGGGGCTTGACGCAACCGCGTTGCACGCGCTCAAAGAGCTGCGACGAAGCGTGGTGGGCCACGGCGGGCGGTTCGTCCTCGCGGGAATCAAAACACAGCCCATGATCGCACTCGCCCAGCGGGGGCTTCTGGACGACATGGGGCAGGATGGGCTCACGCCGGACCTTGAATCGGCCCTGGCGCTCCTCCGCGCGTGGTTCGGTGATCAGGATGGTGGGAATCCCGCGCCCGCGGTTGAGTCGAACGGCCCGGCCTGCCGAACGTAGGCTTAGTGGCATGGCCCGTCGGACGCGGGCCTTTGGGGAGGACCTTCGCCCATGTGTGGAATCGTTGCCTACATCGGAACGCGCCCGGCACGCCCGTTGCTTATTGAGGGGCTCAAGCGCCTGGAGTATCGCGGGTATGACTCTGCGGGAGTAGCGGTGCTCGACCCATCGACGAAGCCCGCGAAGATCCAACTCGCGAAAGCGGTCGGGCGCGTGGGCAATCTCGAGGAGCGCCTCGAGGGCACCACCTGGCAGGGCACTGTGGGCATCGCGCACACGCGCTGGGCATCGCATGGCGGCGTGACCGAGACCAACGCTCACCCGCACACCGATGACCACGCGGGAATCGCGCTCATCCACAACGGCATCATCGAGAACTACTCGGTGCTGCGCAAGTATCTCGAACAGAAGGGGCACACGTTCGTCAGTGAGACGGATACGGAAGTGCTGACGATGCTGATCGGGGAGCTGTACGACCCAGCGAACGGCGTTGATCTGGAGGCCGCGGTGCAGGGCGCCTTGCGCGAAGTGACGGGCGCGTATGCGATTGCGGTGATTTGCAAGCAGGAGCCGGACGTCATTGTCGCGGCGCGGAAGGGCTCGCCCCTGATCGTGGGCATCGGCAATGGCGAATACATCGTGGCGTCGGACCCGCAGGCGATCATCGCGCACACGGCGCAGGCGATGACGCTGGATGATTACAACGTCGTGAAGATTACGCGCGACGGGTTCCGCACGTCGACGATTGACAATGTCGAAGTCACGCCCAAGGTGCTGGAACTCGAGAGCGAGCTCGATGAGATCGACCTGGGCGGCTACGAGCATTACATGCAGAAGGAGATCTTCGAGCAGCCCGCGGCGCTGCGCAACACGCTGCGCGGTCGCCTCGATATGAAAGACGGGCGCGTCGTGCTTGGCGGCGTGTCAGCATTCGCGAAGGATCTTGTGCGGGCCCGGCGGTTCATCATGATTGCCCAGGGAACTGCGCTGCACGCCGCAATGGTGGCGGAGTATCTGTTCGAAGAGCTTGCGCGCATGCCAACGGAGTGCGAGTACGCCAGCGAATTCCGCTATCGCAATCCGATCGTAGATGAGGGCACGGTGGTGGTCGCGGTATCGCAATCGGGCGAAACCGCGGACACGCTTGCAGCGCTGAATGAGGCGCAAGATCGTGGGGCGTTGTCACTTGGCGTGGTGAATGTCGTCGGCTCGACGATTGCTCGCGAGACTGACGCGGGCGTGTACCTGCGGGTGGGCCCCGAGATTGGTGTTGCGTCGACCAAAGCGTTTACCGGACAGCTCGCGGTGTTGACGATGTTGTCGCTGTTTCTGGCGCGACGAAAGCTGATGAGCCCGGAAGCCGCCGCCAAGCTGCAGGACGAGTTGGCGGACATCCCGAACAAGATTGAGCATGCGCTGGGCCTGGCGCCCGAGATCAAGCAGATCACGGAGCGGTACATTCAGCATGAGAACTGGCTGTTTTTGGGGCGCGGCGTGAACTATCCGGTCGCCCTGGAAGGCGCGCTGAAGCTCAAGGAAATTAGCTACATCCATGCGGAGGGCATGCCCGTGGCGGAGATGACGCACGGCCCGATCGCGCTGATCAACGATGGCATGCCGGTTGTGTTCATCGCGAACCAGGGCGCGCAGTATGACAAGGTGCTGAACAACATCGCGGAGGTGCGCGCGCGCGGCGGGCACGTGATCGCTGTGGCAACGGAAGGTGATCGGCACATTCGGACCATGGCGGAGGACGTGATCTACGTGCCGCCATGCTCGGAGGCGTTGAGCCCGATGCTGACCGTGGTGCCGCTGCAACTCATGGCGTATTACGCTGCGGTTGCGCGCGGGCATGATGTTGATAAGCCGCGGAACTTGGCAAAGAGCGTGACGATCGAGTAGCTACTCCGCGGGCGGATCGATCCACACCGCGCCGTCGGTGATCCACTTCGCGATGGAGGCGATCTGTTCGGGGGTGAGTGGATCGCGCTTGCCGGGCGGCATGTGCGGTTTGGGCATGTCCTCTTCCGGTGTTTCGTGCGTCCAGTTGATCACGCGCATCAGGATGCCGTTGTCTGGATTGCCCGGCACGACTGGTTGGCCATAGGTCGGGTCGCGCAGCAGGTAGTCATCGATGCTCGTGAGATCGAGCCCGCGCGCCGGGTCATCGCCCGAGTGACAGCCCATGCACCGGTCGCGCAGCACGGGGCGCACATCGGTCAGGAAGAACCGGGCCCGCGGGTCGGTGATGGCGGCGAGCATGGATTCGGTGACGGGCTTCTCATCCTGCACGGGATGGGGCGTGCCCACGCCCAGGCGATAGACGAGCTTGCCGCCATGGTGGGCAGTGTTGGCGACCCAGCCCGCGCCCGCGATGCCCGCGAGCACGGCGAGCCAGGCGCCGATGGGGCCGAGCCACTTGGGCTTGCCGGCGAACGCCAGCCCCGCGAACACCAGCCCACCCAGGGCAAACATCCACACGCTTTCCGCAAGTTCTTCGTGCTCATGGGCGAGGCGATGGGCTCGCTGAGAGACCTCGCCCATGGCGCCCTCGGCGAGTTCGCCAGAGTTCGTGGCCAGGAAGGAGGTCCCCAGCACGACCACGAAGGCAATCGCGGCCAGCCAGCGGAGGGTCTTGTTCTGGCGAAGGAAAGCGGCTGCCAGGGCCAGGAGCATCGCGATCCCGGAGAAGACGATTGGCAGGTGAACCAGGATTGCGTGGCGGGTCTGCGGGACCTGGAGCGACTCGAGCATGTCTTTGAATTCGTGCAGCATGGTGGTATTGGTACCAAAGCTCGGGCTGGGGGATTCGATGGGCTTGCCCAGGCCCCCACTTTGCCCCCCCGAGCGGAGGTCGGTACACTGCTTCGCTCGCCCGCTGGTGGGCGAAAGATGGAATTGGTCTGTACATGAACCCCGGGCCACCGCCTTTGGTGGGTCCGGCAGGATGTTGAATCGCAATGCCGACGATCAATCAGCTCATTCGCAAGCCACGAGCCGTTCAGACGCGCAAGTCCAAGGTGCGCGACCTCGATCAGTGCCCGCAACGCCGCGGCGTGTGCTTGCAAGTCAAGACGCAGACCCCCAAGAAGCCCAACTCCGCACTGCGCAAGATCGCTCGTGTGCGTCTCTCCAACGGCAAGGAGATCACGGCGTACATCGGTGGCGAAGGCCACAACCTGCAGGAGCACTCGATCGTGCTCGTGCGTGGCGGGCGTGTGCGCGACCTTCCGGGTGTGCGCTACCATATCGTGCGCGGCAGCCTCGACTGCCTTGGCGTCGATGGGCGCAAGCAAGGCCGCTCGAAGTACGGCGCAAAGCGCGGCAAGAAGTAAACAATCGTTTGAACATGTATTTGGCGAGTAATCCCGCGTCGGCTCCTTATGCAAGACGCGGGGTGAATCAGGCCGCCTGAGAAAGAACGCGGCAGAAGCCCAGGAGCAATTGCGATGGCAGGCAGAATCACCAAGGCAGATGAGCAACTTCGTCCCGACCCGCGCTACGGCAATCGCGTGTTGAGCCGATTCATCAATTGCATCATGACCGACGGCCGCAAGACCAGCGCCGAGCGTGTTGTCTACGACGCGATGGACATGATCGACAAGCGTCTCAAGGCGGAAGGCCACCCCGAGGGATGCGAGAGCGCGGTGGATGTATTTGATCGTGCGATCAACAACGTCAAGCCGCACGTCGAGGTGCGTTCGAAGCGCATCGGCGGCGCCAACTACCAGGTGCCGATGCAGGTGGGTCCGAAGCGTCGCCAGTCCCTGGCGTTTCGCTGGATCATCGGGGCATGCCGGTCTGAGAAGGGCCGCCCGATGCACGAGAAGCTCGCCAATGAGTTGTTCGCGGCATCAAAGGGCGAAGGCAAGGCGATGGGCACGCGCGAACAGACCCACCGCATGGCGGATGCAAACCGCGCGTTTGCCCACTTTGCGTAGGATTTCGCACCTGTGGTGCGGTCTAGGAAGCAGTAGAACACTTCGTGAGTGAATCGCGAGGCTGATGAGTCAGGCTTGCAACGCTTGCATCGCTGTCTTGCGCACTAGTGTCGGCTCGGTCTCGTCATTGGCGATCTCGTGCAGTCTCGCCTCGATCTCCGGCGTGCGCGCGTTTGCAGCGCAGATGATGGCGTTGCGGCGGAGCATGTCGAGCTTGGCGCGTTTCATGGCGCTGCGCCGTGTGATCTCGCGCCGGTCGCTTTCCGTCCAGTCAAGCATGGCAAGAAGATCGAGCCCGTTGCCCTGCGACGCATCGAGCGTTTCGCGCGGCGAATAAGCGGCATTGGCCTTGGTGACGCCAAACTTGCCTGAGCGTGGCGAGTTGTGGGGGCAGACTTCCTGGCAGATGTCACAGCCGTAGACCCAATCGCCGATCGCTTTGTGGTACTCCGGATCGATCAAACTGCGATGTTCGATCGTCAGATAGCTGATGCACTTGGTGGCGTCGACCTTGTATGGCGTGATGGCCTCGGTCGGGCAGGCGTCGATGCAGCGCGTGCATGTGCCGCAATGGTCTTCGAAGTGCTTCTGGCGCTTGGGTGGCGTGATGTCGAGCGTGGTGATGATGCCACCCAGGAACAGGTAGCTGCCCTTGCGCGGATGGATGAGCAAGGTGTGCTTGCCGACCCATCCAAGGCCGGCCAGCACTGCATCTTCGCGCTCTAGGACGGGTGCGGTATCCACAAACGCCTTTGACGCGATGTCCGGATGCTGCGCCGCAAGTGCATCGCACATTGCATGCAGTCGCTTCTTCATGACATCGTGGTAGTCATCCGCGCGTGCGTAGCGCCCCACGCGCCCAATGCCCGAGGTTTGCACATCCGGGGGGTCGTTGCGCGAAGCGTATTGATCCGCGACCATCACGATCGACTTGGCGCCCTCGAGCAAGAGCCGCGCGTCGATCCGCAGCGGCGTGTGCTGCGCCATGTAGCCCATCTCGCCATGCTGACCCGTCGCGAGCCATTGCTTGAACGCCTCTGCACGGTCCGCACGAATCGGCGCGGCCTCGCACACGCCCGCAAGCACGAACCCCAGATCTTGGGCCATTGCGACGACTTCCTCGCCGCGAACGCGTTCACCCGCGTGGTCGCTCATCTACGCCGCCGAATGTGCGCTCGCATCGCCTGCGCCGAGCCAGCTGCTCAATGTCTGCGCCGCCTTGGGCAGCACGAGTTCGGGCGAAGCAAGCCCGTCAATCCAGGCACGCTCCCACTCGTATACGAGCCAGCCGGTGAAACCCTGGCGCGCCAGCGCTGCGACAACCGCTTGGTTGGGCAATTCGCCCGTGCCGAGTTCGACGGGGTTGTCACCCTTGCGATCGCGGATGCGGACAACATCGAGCGCGTCACTCATGTCGCGCACCGCTTGCACGGGGTCGTCGCCCGCGCTTACCCCCGCAGCGATGTCATAACACGCACGCACACCCGGATGTCCAGCCGCATTGACGATCTCGATGAGGTCATGCGCGGAGCCAAAGTCGCCGCCGTTTTCCATGAGGACATTCACGCCATGGTGGCGGCAGGCGTTGGCGAGGCGTGCCGCGCGTCCTGCGATGCGCTTCAGCGTACCCCGCCGCGACTGGAACGGCACCTTTGGCACATGAAAACCAAACAGGCGCACATGCGGCGCGCCAAGTCCCTTGGCAATCTCCACATAGCTGCGGCCCTCGTCAACGCAGGCCCAGGACTTGGACAAGAGATGGCCCACGACAGGTGGGCAGACGGGGTCGTCGAGTGCAAGTCCGGTCGCGACGCCCGCCGGCTCAACGCCCGCAGCCATGAAGAGCCTGCGGAGTTTGTGCCCGCCGGTCATCGCGGGGTCGCATGCGAAGCGCGTGGATCCGGTGCCAAAGGAGCGCAGCTCCACGCCGGCATACCCCCACTGCGCTGCAGCATCGACAACGCGCTCGATGGGCCATTCCGGACATGCCAAGCTCGAGAAAGCAATTCGGGCCATGGGAGGAGGATACCCAACCTTCCTGCTACTGGGCGTCGTCCCGTGCGGTGAGCGTGACCTGCAGTTCCTTGCGCTCGCCGTTGCGAACAACGCCGACGTTGACGACATCGCCCGGTTCGTGATTGACCAGGGCCTGGAACCAAGTCTGCACGTCGATGATCTCTTCGCCGTTCCAGGTGACCATGAGATCGCCGGATTGCAGTCCGCCCAAGGCGGCGGGCGTGCCCGGGTAGACCTCACCCACCATAACGCCGCCTTTTTCCTCTTCATAGCTGCCGGGGGCGATGCCAAAGCGCACTTTCATGCGCGAGCGCGGGCGGTCCTCCTGCTCGGCGGGTGCGCCACCTGCGCCCGGTTGCTTGCCAGTGTATTCGGGCTGGTCGGCGCGGGTCGCCAGGTCGAGCATCAGGTGCTCAACGACTTCCATGATCCGCATCGCGCCGACGACGTTGATCTTGTCGGCGGTGTCGCTCGGCATGTGGTAATCGCCATGCATGCCACTGAAGAAATGCAGCACAGGAATACCCACGCGCGAGAAGTTGGCATGATCCGAGCGCCCGCCGGTCGCTTTCAGGCGTTCGAACTTCAGGCCTGATGCTGAGGGTGATTGTGCAACGGCGGCATCGAGCAATTGATTCCAGCTGTCGGACGTGCCGAAACCACTGACCTCGACATCGTCGTCTTTCACGCGCCCGACCATGTCGAAGTTGATCATTGCGGCAACCTGCTCGTTGGTGAGCGGCGTGTGCTGAATAAAGAAGTTTGAGCCAAGCAGGCCGCGCTCTTCCGCGGCGAAGCAGAAGAACAAGATGCTGCGGCGTGGCTCGTCGCCCATCTGGTCGTACAACGCTTTGAACCGCTTGGCGAGCACAAGCACCGCGGCGGTACCTGATGCATTGTCATCGGCGCCGGGGTGAATGACGCCCTCAGCCTTCAGTCCGCCGCGCGAGCCAAAGTGCCCGTAGCCCAGGTGGTCGTAGTGCGCCCCGAGGACGACATATTCGTTCGCCAAGTCGCCCGAGCCTGGGAGGATTGCCGCGACATTGCCCGTCTCGTAGCGCATGCGATCGAGACCGACGGTCATCGAAAACGCTGCGCCTCCCCGGTCGAGCATGATGGGCGCATGGGAGCCGGCGTCGGCCACTTCGCGCAGCTGGCGCAACGAACGTCCCCCAGGGTCAGCGGCGCGCACGATGGCGTCGGCGCGTGCTTCTGAAACCATGATGGCAGGCCCATTGATTTCGCCAATGCCCATGCCACCCGGACGGGCAAGGCCATCGATGCGCGGATCATCCGCGCCGGGCGGATTGACCAGGATCACACCCGAGGCACCGAGATCCGTGAGCGCCTTGAACTTGCCATAGAGTCCGGCGGCCTCGGTCCAGCCAGTCTTGGCCCACTTGCTGTGCCCCTTCTCATCCATGGGCTCGAAGCGCAGCACCATGGCGATCTTGCCGTGCAAGTCTTCGGCGCCGTCAAAGCTGGTGTAGTTGCGATCCTCGTCTTCCAAGCCATACCCAACAAAGACGATCGGGAGCGGCGTTGCGTCGCTGATCTCGCCGGCGTGACCCAGCGCGACGAAGTCCTTGCCATCGGCAAGCTCGCGCGTGCCATTGGCGCCATGGAAGCTGGCCAGCGCTGCGGTCACCTCAGTCGCGCCGCGCACCGTGAAGGGCTGCACGAAATCCGGGCCATCGTCGGGATCCTCTGTGGCGTCGAATTGCACGGTTTGCTGAGTGAAGCCGATCTGCAGTCCCATTTGGCGGAAGTACCACTCGAGATACTCCGCGGCGAGTTCGCCGCCGCGCGTGTCGGCGGAGCGTCCTTCGAAGAACGGGTCGGAGAGCGTAACGTCGTGCTGCAGGAAGTCGAAGGCGTCGTCGGGCATGCCGGCGAGTTCCGCGCCGATGGTCGCCGCGTTGGCAGATTGGCGCAGGGCGCCGGGGCGCGCGTCCGCGTGCATCGGCTTGGACGCGCTGCATGCCGCCAGCCCCGCCGCGATGCCAACTGCCGCAGCAACCGCCGCCTGTCGCCCCCACGTTGTCCATACTTTGGTCACGCCGTGCCTCCTGGTGCTCAGGGATCTGATGGATCCGTCCGTCTTGCTTGAGGCGATCGTAGCCGGTGCGGCGGCCCGGCGCGTGCTTCGCAGGCTTGTCGCGGCGGCCGACAGCAGGAACGCCCGCTAGACTTGTCGCTCGGACCGCCGCGGGGCGGTTCGTCCGCCTCAATTCGCGCCGCCCAAACGCCCGTGCCAGCATGCCGGGCGGGAGACACCCGTGTCGATCGTGACCACGCAACCGTCCATTTCGACCAGACAAGCCGTGCCAACGCCCAGCGCGGTGCCGACTGCCCTGAGCCCCAACGATACGTTCCCGCGCCGCCACATTGGCCCGGACGGGAACGATCAGCGCGAGATGTTGCGCCTGCTGGGCTTCGATTCGCTGGATGCCCTGACTGATCATGCGGTGCCCGATGCGATCCAGACGCACCGCGCGATGCAATTGTCCCCGCCGCTCGGCGAATACGAACTGCTGCAGCGCCTGCAAACGATCGCCGACAAGAACGATGTGTTTCGTTCATGCATCGGCATGGGCTACCACGGCACGATCACGCCGGGCGTCATTCTCCGCAATGTGCTCGAGAATCCGCTGTGGTACACGCAGTACACGCCGTATCAGGCGGAGATTTCGCAGGGTCGACTCGAGGCGCTTCTCAACTTTCAGACGATGGTCGCGGACCTGACGGGGCTGCCGTTGGCTGGTGCGAGTTTGCTTGATGAAGCCACCGCAGCTGCCGAAGCCATGGGCATGTGCTTCACGGCGGCGCGTGAGAAGAAGCCTGCGTTCTTTGCAAGCGATGATTGCCACCCGCAGACGATCAGCGTGATGCGCACGCGCGCCGAGAGCCTTGGCATCGAACTCATCGTCGCGCCGATTTCGCATGCTGCGGACGCCCTCGCCACGGGCACGGTCTGCGGCGTGCTCGTGCAAGTGCCCAACACGTTCGGCGCGATCGAGTGCTACCAGGAACTGACGAAGCAGATGCATGACGCCGGCGCGCTCATGGTCTGTGCCGCTGACTTGCTCTCGCTTACGCTTATTCGCCCGCCGGGCGAATGGGGCGCGGACATTGTGGTGGGCAGTGCGCAGCGCTTTGGCGTGCCGATGGGGCTCGGCGGGCCGCATGCGGCGTTCATCGCGACGAAAGAGGAACACACCCGCCGCGTGCCCGGGCGCATCATCGGCGTCTCCAAAGACGCACAGGGCAATGTCGCCTATCGCATGGCGTTGCAGACGCGCGAGCAGCACATCCGCCGCGAAAAAGCGACCAGCAACATTTGTACGGCGCAGGCCCTGCTGGCGATCATGGCGGGCTTCTACGGCGCGTACCACGGCCCGGATGGTCTCCGCGCCATCGCCACGCGCATCCGCACGCTCACGCAAACACTTCGTCGCGGCTTGCTTGATCTGGGCTGCGAGATCGCCGAAGACCTCGTCTTCGACACGTTGCGCGTCAAGCCGAATCGCGATGCGCAGCAGGTTCTCGACGCTGCGCGCAGCAAGTGCATCAATCTTCGCGATTTTGGTGACGGCACACTGGGCATCACGTTAGACGAAACGTCCGACCGCGCGCTCCTCGCCGACCTGCTCGAAGCCTTCGGGGCTGCGCATCCGGATGTCGAGGCCCTCGCCGCCAAGGCATACCTCGACATTCCGCCCGTCTTCGCGCGCTCCACGGCCTTCATGCAGCACGCCGTCTTCAACCGCTACCACTGCGAAACCGAAATGCTGCGCTACATCACGCAGCTGCAGAGCAAAGATCTTTCGCTCGCGCACGCCATGATCCCGCTCGGCTCTTGCACGATGAAGCTCAACGCCACCACCGAGATGCAGGCGATCACTTGGCCCGCGTTTGCGCACATTCACCCCTTCGCGCCGCGGGAGCAGTGGACTGGCTACGCGCAACTCTTCAAGGAACTCGAAGCGCAGATCAGCGCCATGACCGATCTGCCCGCGGTGAGTTTGCAGCCCAACGCCGGCGCGCAGGGCGAATACGCGGGCCTGCTTGCGATCCGCGCGTACCATTTGGCGAACCTTGCTGCTGGCAAAGATATCGAGAAGCGAGACATCTGCCTCATCCCCACCTCCGCGCACGGCACCAATCCCGCCTCCGCGGTCATGGCGGGCATGCGCGTTGTTGCGGTTGCCTGTGACGCAAAGGGCAATATTGATCTCGCCGACCTGCGCGCCAAGGCCGAGCAGCACGCGACCAAGCTCGCCGCGGTGATGATCACCTACCCCTCCACGCACGGCGTCTTCGAGCGCAATATCAAAGACATGTGCAAGACGATCCACGACCACGGCGGGCTGGTCTATATGGACGGCGCCAATCTCAACGCACAGCTTGGCCTCACTTCGCCCGGGGCGATCGGTGCTGACGTGTGCCACCTCAACTTGCACAAGACGTTTTGCATCCCGCATGGCGGCGGCGGCCCGGGCATGGGACCGATCGCAGTCGCGGAACACCTCGCGCCGTATTTGCCGGGCGATCCATTGCATCCGGGCAAGTCATGCGACGGCACGCGCAGGGCCATTGGCCCCGTCGCTGCGGCGCCGTATGGCTCGGCGCTGATCCTCACGATCAGTTGGGCGTACATCGCCATGATGGGCGCACAAGGCCTCAAGGAAGCAACGCAAGTGGCGATCCTGAACGCCAATTACATGGCAAAGCGCCTGCGCGAACATTTCGACATCCTCTACACCGGCCCGGACGGCTTGGTCGCACACGAATTCATTCTTGACTGCCGCCCGTTTGAGAAAGCCGCGGGCGTCAAGGTCGAAGACATCGCCAAGCGATTGATGGATTACAGCTTCCACGGGCCAACGATGTCGTGGCCCGTGCCGGGCACGTTGATGGTCGAACCGACTGAGAGCGAGAGCCGCTTCGAGCTCGATCGCTTTTGCGATGCGATGATCGCGATCCGCAAGGAAATCGATTCAATCGAACGCGGCGAGATGCCCAAAGACGACAACCCGCTCATCCACGCGCCGCACACGATGCAGATGATCGGCGCGAACGACTGGCCGCACGTCTACTCGCGCGAAAGTGCCGCGTGGCCGGTCGATTCACTCCGCGAGCGCAAGTTCTGGCCCGCGTGCGCCCGCGTGGACAACGCGTATGGGGATCGGAATTTGTTTTGTACTTGCCCGGGGGTGGAGGAGCTTTAGAACAAGCTACTCGTCCAGTGCGGGATCATGCAGATTGAGTGGCCAACTCGAGAGGTACGGCCGACGAATCTGCACATGGGGCACATGACAGGTCCAACCGATGCGCTCCCGCCGCGGCCGCGCTCGGGCAACAATCTCATCCTCGTTATCGGGGGGATCCGCAATGTCGCGAATGAGCTCATCAATCACTCTTCGTGCCTGCTCATCGGTCTCGCCCCGCTCAAGCATCAGCCACGGCAGTGCAGTTACGCCGAGCCCATACAAAGCGGCGCTCGCCTGGACGGCGTCCCCATCCATGTCGTTGTCGCGCAGATGCGGGAGCAGCGTCGCGCATACTGTCCTCGCACATCGCGACTGCCCCTCCGCCCCAAGGATCAGCGATGCGACGTACCGCTGCTGATAGTCCTCCGATTCCAGACATTGCTCGAGCTTCCGCCCCGAACGATCAATGTGCAATCCAAGCACATGGGCCGCAGCGCGCCCATTCTTCACAATGATGCGCCCTCGGCGACAGTATGGCATCGCGTCATCGCGCAGCGCCTCAATGCAAACATCAATCATGCGGTTGCTTGGGGTTGCATCGAATCCCTGAATCTCAACGAGCGTCACCATCGCGAGCTGACGCTGCTGCCAGTCCTCACTCCAGAGCGCGTCTTCGAGTGCGGGGATGGCCGGCGTGCCGACGATGCGCAGGGCGCTCATGGCGTAGTCGGCGTTCCACCGGATGTCGTCGTCGCGCAGATCTTCGACGAGGTGCACGATGCGCCGGTGGAGGAGCGAGTCCGGTTCATTGGCTGGCCCCTGATCGATCCGTCCCGCCATCGCGATCGATGCCACCACTGCAATTGCACTTCCCACCATCGCTTCAGCCTCCTTGCCGGAGCGACTACAACTATACCTGCCCCTACATCAACGCCACCGGATCCACATCCACCGCACAATGCGCATCGCTCTTCGCCAGCCCCTGGTTCCGCAGCATCGTCAGCGCCTGCTGGACCACGCCCGCCTTGGGGGCGAGCAGCTCCAGCGCGATGCGGTGATACCCGCCCACGCGGCTGATCGGCGCAGGAAACGGCCCACGCCACGTCAGATGCGCGATGTTCGCCCCGTCCAGCGCGCGCTTCGCAGCCCACGCCGACGCCTCGGCCTTCTCAATCGCCTTGTCGCGAAAGACGAGCCGCGCCATCCGCCCCATGGGCGGCAAATGCGCCCGCGCACGAACCGCAAGCTCCTGCTTCGCAAACCCGCGGTAGTCATGCTTCGCAGCAAAAGTGATCGCAGGCGAGGTCGGGTCGGCACTCTGCACGATCACCCGCGCCACGGCCCCGGCGCGGACGCTGCGTCCGGCGCGGCCGGCGACCTGTGCGACGAGCTGAAACGTGCGTTCGGGCGCGCGGAAGTCGGGCAGTGACAACGCGGTGTCCGCGTTCACCACGCCAACGAGCTGCACATTGGGAAAATCAAGCCCCTTGGCGATCATCTGCGTGCCGAGCAGCAGGCGAATTTCCCCCGCGCGGAAGCGATCGAGCGCCTGCTGATAATCGCGCGCGTGTTGCATCGTGTCGGAGTCAAGCCGCAGCATGGTCTGGCCCTCGATCAATGCTTCAGGAAATTCGCGCGCCAGTTCTTCCTCCAGCCGCTGCGTGCCGAAGCCGAGGAGCGAGATCTTCCTGCCGCACTGCGGACACAGCGCCGGCAACTGGTTCATCGCCTCGCAATGGTGGCACTTCACATGCCCGAGCGTGCGCTTCGAACCGTCCGCGCTTGGCAAGTTCCTGCGGTGGTACACCATATTCGCATCGCAATAGTCACAGGGCATCGTCCACCCACATCGAGCATCGGCACAGCCGATGTAGCTGGCATACCCGCGCCGATTGAGCAGCAGCATCACCTGCCCGCCCGCGCCGAGTGCGCGCTCGATGGCTCGATGCAGCGTGGGACCGATGGCGCGGAGTTGGCGCTCCTTTGCACTCGCGCGACGTTCTTCGATCAAGTCGACGATGTCGACTTTGGGCAGCACACCGCCGCCCGCGCGCGTCGGCAACTCCAGCAACTGGAACTTGCCCGTCTCGGCGTTGTGCCAGCTCTCCAAACTTGGCGTCGCGGTGCCCAGGACCACGGGGCACGCTTCGAGTTGCGCGCGCTTGAGCGCGACGTCCCGGCCGTGATATCGCGGCAGTTGGTCTTGCTTGTACGAACTGTCATGCTCCTCATCGACGACGATGATTCCGAGTTTGGTTGCGGGGGCGAAAACAGCCGAGCGTGCGCCGATGACGATGCGTGCTTCGCCTCGGGCGATGCGTTGCCACTCGGCGTGGCGCTGCGACGCGGTGAGCCCCGAGTGCAAGACCGCGATCTGTTCGCCGCCCAGGCGCGCAGCGAAACGCGCCAGGGTCTGCGGCGTGAGGGAAATCTCTGGCACGAGCACGATCGCGGACTGGCCGCGGGCGAGCACCTGCTGCAGCAGGGCGAGGTACACCTCCGTCTTGCCCGAACCGGTGACGCCAAAGAGCAGGAAGGGGGCGAACGACCCAAGCGTCTTCGACACCGCGTCCACGGCCCGCTGCTGCTCGGCCATCAGATCTGGCGCCTCGGCGTGATCGGGATCGGCGACCATGAGCGAACTTCCGCCCGTCGCGCGCACCGCGACGAGTTCGCGCTTCTCGAGCAGGCCTTCGCGCTCGAGGCGTGAGAGTGGCGCCACGCTCGCCAGTTCGAGCGCGTTGCGCAGCGTCTTGGGCTCACTTGGCAGAAGTCCTTGCCGCGCAACAAGTGCGCCCCAGGCGTTCTTCGCGCTGGCCGGCAGTTTCGGCTCTGCATCACCAGCGATGACGCGTCGGCCCAGCTCGCTCAGATCGAGCACGATGCGCCGTTTGCGTCCGATGGCTTTCGTGACCGCTGCCGGAACCATGGTTTGAAACACCATGCCGGGCGGGCAGCAGTAGTACTGCGCGAGCCACTGTCCGAGTTCGACCAACGAAGTGGGGAGTTGCGCACCGAGCGCTCCTGTGATCGGTTTGAGCTTCGCGCGGGGCACATCGGTGTGGTCGACGATGGAGACGATGGTGCCTGGCACGGCACGCTCGCCGCGCCCCAAGGGGACCGACACGCGATCTCCCACTTGCAAGTTGGACAATTGCTGAGGGATGAGATAGGTCAAGGGCTCGGGGCGATCGATGCCGCGGTCAGGCGCGACTTGGGCAAAGCGAGCCTCAAGTGGCTCATCTTTATGCGGAGCTTGGAACAGCGCGTCATCCATCTGCGAAGCCACGGTAGCCGGGCGCGGCACGCGCCGGGGGAAGCATTTGGCGAGACCCTGGGAACCGGGAATCGGTTGCATCGCCAAAACAGGGCCGGTATGTTCCGGCCCGTTGCCCTGGGGATGATCCCGCAGGCCGGCCCGGGCCATGACGGTGGCTCGCGAAAATGATGTTGCGCATGCATGCCCACAAAAGTCCCGACGCGTCGGGACAAAACCCCTGGAGAAGTCCATGCGAGGTTCGACGAAGCGTCCAGCGTTCTTGATGGCTGCCCTTCTTCTTTCAGGAACGTCGGCGTTCGCCGGCGCCTCCGATGCGCTCGATCGCGCCGCAGACCTGCTGGACGCAGGCTTGGCGATCGAAGCTCGCACGATCCTGGTCGAAGCACAGGCAGATGCAACTGACGCCGCGACACGCGAGCGTTTGCACGAACTGCTCGGCAACGCCGAACGTCGTATCCAGACCATGAGCGAGCAGGAAGTGAAGCTCCAGCGAGCTGAGCTGTTCCTCAAGCGTGGGGACCTGCGTCAGGCCTTTGACCAGGCCGAGAACGTGCGTCGCGCCGATCGCTCGACCGGGCAAGAGAAGCTGCGTGCGTCTGACCTGCTCGATGAGATCGCCCGCCAGCAGGATGCACTGCTGCCAACGATCGACGCCACCCTGGCGCAAGCGGAGCAGGATTTCCTGCGTGGGTCGTATGCGGATGCGAAGGCCGGCTTCTCTGCGGTGAATCGCTCGGGCGTTCGCCTTTCGCAAGGCCAGCAGCGGACGCTGAATCGATATACGACGCGGTTGCTGCAGCTCGAGCGCGAGCACGGCGCCGCGTTCGAAGGCGCGACCATGTCCGCTGGCGCGTTGGCGCCCGCCGCGATCGAAGCGGTCAGTGGCGCTGCGGTTGCCCAGCAGGATGCGTTCCAGCCCATCGAGAACAATCAGCAGGACATGTTCGACCAGGTGCAGCGGGCCAATGCCCAGCGTGTGCTGCAAGAGGCTGATGCGGACCGGGCTGCCGGCCGCCTGATCGAGGCCGCCAACGGCTACACCGCGGTGACCACGGATCCGCTGGCCCGCTTCCTGTCCGACGCGGAACTGTCCCGTGCCGAGTCCTCGCTTCGCGAAGTTCGGGCGCTGCTTGGCGGCACGCAGGGCGGGAACCTCGATCAAGAGATCGCCCAGCGCGAGCAACGCCGGCAGCAAACGACCACCGAGGTGACAAACCTGCTTGCTCAGGGTCAACAGGCCCTCGCGGCGGGCAATGTTGACGACGCCCAGACGTCGCTTTCCGAGGCGCGCCTGCGTTGGCGTCGCGGCTACACCGCGGGGCTCTTCAACGAAACTGAGTTCGCGGAGAAGATGGGTGAGCTCGACAACTTCGGGCGGACTATCGAGTCGACCCGCGCTTCGATCTTGGAGCGTGAAAAGTCGCGTCAGGCAGCGCAGCTGGAACAGGAAGCCGCCAAGCAGGCCAGCGAAGCGCAGTCCGAGCGCGACCGCCTGATCTCGGGCAACCTCGATCGCCTGCAGGCGCTGCAAGCTGAGCAAAAGTACGAGGAAGCACTGCAGGTCATCGACGAGATCCTGTTCATCGATCCGATCAACCCGACGGCGCGATTCATGAAGACTGTGATCGAAGACATCATGGTCTATCGCAAGTACATGGAGATCGATCGCGATCGCTCATTGTCCTACGCCCAGGAGTCGCTCACGATCACTGAGGCGACGATCGTGCCCGCCACGATCATGGACTTCCCGCCTGATTGGCCTGAGATTTCGCTCCGCCGCGGCGCGATTGACGCGTTCGTGGAATCCGAAGCCGATCGGCGCGTGCTGGCCTCACTTGAGAGCCGCAAGATCCCCGCGACCTTCTCTGACGATCGCTTGGAAGACGTGCTGGCGTTCATCGGCACCGTGACCAACTTGAATGTCGACGTCGACTGGGACTCGCTTGCTGATATCGGCATCGAGCGCGATGAACCGGTTGATCTCCAGCTTTCGGAGGTTTCGGCTCGCATCGTGCTGCAGCGCGTGCTGCAGAAGGTGAGCCCGGACGAGTTCACGAAGGCGGGCTTTGCGGTGCAGGACGGCATCATCGTCGTCGCGTCTGATCAAGACCTGCGCAAGCGCACCTTCATCGTGATTTACGACGTGCGCGACCTGCTGTTTGACGTGCCCGACTTCGAAGACGTGCCCGAGCTGGACGTCTCGTCGGTACTCAACCAGAGCCAGGGCCGTGGCGGCGGCGGTGGTGGTGGCAACATCTTCAACACGACTAACACGGCTGCGGGCATTCAGCTCACGCCGCAGGAACTGCTTGATCGCCTCAAGGAAATCATTCAGACTAACGTTGACTTCGATGGCTGGCAGGCCAACGGTGGCGACACGGGCGTGATTCAGGAACTCAATAACAACCTCATCATCACGAACACCGCGGCGAATCACCGCGAGATTCAGGGTTTGCTGCGGCAGCTCCGCGAGATCCGCAATCTGCAGATCTCTGTCGAGGCGCGCTTCCTCTTGGTCTCGCAGGACTTCTTCGAGCAGATCGGGTTTGACCTCGATGTGTTCCTGAACGTGGACAGCGCTCAGTACGATCAGGTGCTGGCGCAATGGGGCCTTGCGGAGAATCCCGCTGAGATCCCCGACTTCCAGGGCATTCCGTTTACGCCGGGCCAAATCGTCTCGGGCCTCGGGCGTCGACCTGGGTTCGTGCAGGGCCGACCGGTGTTTGCGCTCGTGCCCAACGAGAACTACAACCCGGACGCCGAGTTCCCCGATCCGGACGCTGAGCCCTTCGTCAACGCGTTCTTCCCGGCGACTTCGACGTTCACGCCGGCGCCCCAAGAGGGCGGGCTTGGCATCATCCCCGCGGAGCAGAACAGCTTTGGCATCACGTCGACGTTGCTCGAAGGCTCTGCCTTTGCCTCGCAGATCCTGGCGCAGAACCCGGCGCTCTCTGTGGCGGGCACGTTCTTCGATGACATCCAGGTGGACTTCTTGGTGCAGGCGACGCAGGCCGATCGCCGCAGCGTTGTGCTGAATGCACCGCGTCTGACGTTCACGAATGGCAAGTCCGCAACGATCGCGGTTGTGAATCAGCAGGGCTTCATCTCGGACCTGCAGCCGATCATCGGCACTTCGGCGGTCGCCTTCGACCCCGTGCCCGCGACGGTGAACGAGGGCTTCACGCTCAAGGTGCGTGGCGTTGCGTCCTCCGACCGGCGCTATGTGACGATGGGCGTTGAGGCCTCACTGGCGACCCTCAAGGGCTTTGACCAGCAGACCGTTTCGGCGATCGTGGGTGGTGACACGACCGGCACAGGCGGCGGCGGAAGCACGATTGAGACCGCCGACTCGAACATCCAGCTGCCCTTGGTGCAGTTCACCCGCGTGCAAACTGGTGTGACGGTGCCCGATCAGGGGACAATCCTGCTGGGCGGCCAGCGCCTGACGACGGAGATTGAGACGGAATCGGGCGTGCCCGTGCTGTCCAAGCTCCCGATCCTCAACCGGTTCTTCTCGAACCGCGCGACTTCCAAGGAAGAACAGACCCTCCTGCTGCTCATCAAGCCCACGATCATCATCCAGGGCGAGGAAGAGGAACGGGCGTTCCCGGGTCTGTCGGATCGCCTGGCGAATCCCTTCGGGTATTGATTGCTGGAGGCCGCCCGTGGGCCGACCAAACCTGATCGGCGTCCGGTTTTCGTGGGATCCCACGGCAGCCGGACGCCGATTTGCTTGACGGACCGGCGTGCCCAGGGGTAGCGTTGGCTCGATTCCGCGTTTTGAACGTCCACTTGGGGCGAGAGCGAGGCACCATGGCATCGAATGATTCGAGGCTGCGCATCCACAAGGAAGACGACGTGACCTACGTCGAGTTCGTGGATCGCAACATCCTGGACGAAGCAAACATCCAGCGCATCGCAGACGAGATCACGGGCTTGATCGATGCCGAGGCGTCTCCCAAGCTGATCATCAGCTTCGCGAACGTCGACCACCTCTCCTCTGCTGCGCTTGGCGCCCTCATCACGATTCATAATCGCACGAAGCAGAAGAAGGGCCAGTTGCGCCTCGCGGACATTGATCCGCAGATCTACGAGGTCTTCACGATTACGAAGCTCAACAAGCTATTTGAGATTCATGAGACGGCCGAGGACGCCGTCGCCAGTTTCGCCTGATTGATCGTTTGTCCGGTCGAGGCGGGGTTGCTGCCTCTTGGCTGGCGCATTGGCGGAGTGTTGTGCATGTCATGAGTGATTCCCGGTCCCAGCCGCGCGCCGCTGCCCACGTCAGCGTTCCCAACGACCCTCGGGCGTTGCAGGCGGTGAAAGAGGAAGTGCTCGCGGCGGTGTCGGAGCGCGCCTATCCCGAAGCTGCGGCGTTTGCGATCCGCCTGGCGCTCGAAGAGGCGGTTCAGAACGCCTATCAGCACGGCAATCAGAGCGACCCGGCGCGGACGGTTGGGTTCGAATGGCGCATCGCAGAGAAGTCGATGACTGTCACGATTGAGGACGAGGGCACGGGGTTCACGCCGGGTGTGGTGCCCGATCCCACCGACCCGGAGCGACTGGAAATTCCCTCAGGACGTGGATTGCTGTTGATGCGCGCCTACATGACGGATGTGCAGTACAACGATCGCGGCAACAGGGTCACGATGACGTATGAGCGCCAAGCTCCCTAGGCGGTTTCGCCTTCAAACCACCGCACCGCGATCACGCGATTGACGTCGAGCGTGGGCGGTTCTTTCATCTCCGCCATCGCTGCTGCGGTCTCGGGCGTGCAACGATCGGCGAGCACGGGCACCACGTCGGCCCAATCCGAGTCGCCGGCGCGCTGCGCCGCAACATCCGCGAGCAAGCGCTCGGCGGTGTCCAGGCAATCCGCTGCGAGGAACACTTCCGCGTAGACCGGCTGGGCATCTTTCGCGTCCGGTGTGCAGCGCATCACACACCGCCAGGCAGTGATCCCGAGTTCGCGCCCGCCATCATCGACATTCGTGCGCGTGTCAACATTGAGCTGGAGCGCCCACCGATCGCGCAGCTGCTCGACGATTTCCTCCGCGTGCAAGCCCGCGCCATCTTCCGCGGGCGGCTTCAACACACAGCGGTGCTCGTGTGCAACTGAATCGGCCCCCGCGATCTCGCGCGTCTCTTTCAGGTCGAACGCCGCCAGCAGCTTTTGCACGCGCTCCTTGAGCGACATCTCGGTGCGCACAGTGATCGCCTTGTGCTCATCAACGAACACGTAGAAGAAGGGGTCGAGGCTCATGGCTCCGAAGCCGACGAGCCCATCTTCGAAGAGCCAGGGCCCGAGTTGGATGAGCCCATCCATGAACCGCTCGAAGCCCACTTGGTCGTAGGCGATATAGGGGTCGACTTCGCGGAAGGAGTCGTTGCCAAGCACGTCGAGGATGGGATAGATCCGCCCGGGCAGCAAGCTCAACAGGGACCGCGCCAGGGCCCCGAGACGCTCGTGTGAGACGAGGATGTCGAACATGAAGCGGTCGGGCCACTCCTCCCAGACCTCGCTGGGCGTGGGTTCAGCCCCCTCGAAGGGCTCGCCACCGTCGGCGGGCTCGAACTCGAGCACATAACCCGGCCTGGGCGTCACGGGCTCGACGGGCGTCACGCCCAAGGGGAACTTGAATCCCTGGCGTTCCTCCCGAGTCAGCGATGAATCCAGTTCGATCTGGGGCATGGTCGAAGAGTACTCGAAGGGGCATCCGCGTCGGCGGAGGAACGGCCTCGCGTTGCGATGATCGGCCAACGCGGGCATGATGCCCTCAAAACCGCCCCTTGGGCACGCCTCACCTCTCCAGGAGCGCTCCCGCATGGCCAATCTGAACGATTTCATCAACGGGCTCAACGACATCCTGTTCTCGCAGTGGACGGTCTACGCCCTGCTTTTCACAGGGGTGCTCTTCACCATCTGGTCCGGCTTCGGGCAGTACCGGGCCCTGACGCACGGCGTCGCCGTCATCCGGGGCAAGTACGACGACAAGAACGATCCGGGCGCCATCAACCACTTCCAGGCGCTCTCGGCGGCCCTGTCCGCAACTGTGGGGTTGGGCAACATTGGCGGCGTTGCGGTCGCGGTCGCCCTTGGTGGCCCCGGCGCGGTGTTCTGGATGTGGGTCATCGGGCTGGTGGGCATGGCGCTCAAGATGACTGAGGTCACCCAGTCGATGATCTACCGCAACACAGACGATCCGGAGAATCCGCACGGCGGACCCATGTTCGTCGTCAAGCAGGGCTTTAAGAAGTGGGGCTTGGGGCCGCTTGGCACCATCGTGGGCGGCATCTTCGTCGTCACGCTCATCATCTCGGCGAT
>JAGQOH010000002.1 GCA_020427635.1 Phycisphaerales bacterium | reverse complement strand
GGGGCGGGGGTGGCTTGGCGGGGCCGGCAAGGGGGTGCGGGGGGTTGCGGTGCGACTCAGCGTGGCCCGGATGGAGGCGGGGACGGTGAAGGCGTCGGCGATGTCGGCGCTGGGGGCGAAGGCGGCGGGCGGGCTCCCCGAAGCGGCGGCGCTGGCTCGGGCGGGGGCCCGGGTGATCACGGTGCGGACGTTGCCCTGGTCTCTGGAATCCCGATAAGGCCCGGGAGCCCGATCTTGGGGTGCTGATCCCGGAAATCGGGCTCGGCGGGGGCCGGAGGTGGGGTTAGGATGAAGGTGGCCTTCACCGGGGTGGGGTCATCGTACAACCAGAGAGAGAGTCGGAGGCGGTATGCGACGTGCGACGTGTTGGTCGGTGGCCTTGGTGTTGGCGGCGGCGGGCTCGGTGATGGCGGCGCCTGAGGATGGTGTTCAAGGCGTGCAGCCGGGCGTGCAGGCGTATCGCGGCTATAAGCTGATCGAAGTCGAGATTCAGAGCAAGGCGCAGTACGACGCGATGCATGACATCGGTGAGTGTCTGGCGTGCCGGGCGGGTCCGGGCGCGCAGCTGTTCATCGTGGCGCCGGAGAAGCTCGATGCGTTGACGCGTTCGGGCATTGACTATTTGGTGCGCGAAGAGGATGTGCAGAAGCACGTCGATGCCCAAGCGGAGGCAATGCAGGCGCGTCGCGCTGCGGAGGCGGTTCGGGCGCGCGCGGGCGTGGACACGTTCTTCGATGACTATCGCACGTATGCGGAGATTAATGCGCGGCTGGATGAACTGATCGCGCTCAATCCGACGATTTGCTCGGGGTTTGTGGCGGGCACGACGATTGAGGGGCGGCAGATTCGCGGGATCAAGGTTGCGAATCTTGATCCGGGCGACCCTGCGGCGGACGAAGCCAGCAAGCCGGGCTTTGCATTGCAGGGCGGGCAGCACGCGCGTGAATGGGCGGCGCCATCGAGCGTGATGTATTTCGCGGACACGATCGTGCGCGACTACGGTGTCGATCCGGTGGTCACGGACATGGTCGACAATGTCGTGTTCTACATCATTCCTTCAATGAATCCGGACGGGTACATCTACACGTTCCCTGTGGCGCAGGGCGGCTCGAACGTGCGCCTGTGGCGCAAGAATCGGCGCAACAATGGTGGTTCATTTGGTGTGGACCTGAACCGCAACTGGTCGGTGGACTGGGGCGATCTGGCGGGCGCGTCGAATAGCCCGACGTCTGAAACCTACCACGGCACGGGGCCCTTCAGCGAGCCAGAGACATCGACGGTGTCGAGCTTCATGTCATCGCTGCCGAATTTGAAAGCGCACCTCGATATTCACACGTATTCGCAGTTGATTCTTGGACCGTGGGCGTATTCGGAGACGGTGTGCCCGCCGCGCGAAGCTGAGTTGCGTGCGGTGCAGACGGCGATGGAAGCGGCAATGGACGGCACGCACGGCGTGAACTACACAGCGGGTCTTGGTTGTGATGCGCTGCTGTATGTTGCGACGGGCACCGCGCCGGACTGGTACTTCGATTCGTTTGGCGCATTGTCGTGGACATATGAGCTGCGCGACACCGGCTTCTGGGGTTTTGAGCTGCCGCCCGATCAGATCATTCCCACGGCGGAAGAAGTGTTCCAGGGTATTCGCACATTGGCGGAGTACATCCAGATTCAGCTGGACATCGCGACGTCGGGCATCCCGGCGACGGTGCAATCGAACGCGACCTATGACTTTGGCGTTGCGATCACGGGATTCAATGGCGAGACGTATCAGTCGGGTTCGGGCATGTTGCACTGGCGTGCGGGCAACAGTGGCCCGTTCACTGCAGTTGCGCTGGCGGGCGCCGATCCGCAGGCGTTGATTGCGACATTGCCTGCGCAGCCTTGTGATACGGAGTTGCAGTACTACCTGTCGGCGCAGACTGTGTCTGGGACGACGGTGTTTGATCCTGCGGGCGGCGCGGCCTCGCCGTACAGCACGATGGTTGTGGAACTGTCTTATGCCGCCAATGACACGATGGAAGCGCCCACGGGTTGGTCGGTGATCGCCGGCGCGACGACGGGCAACTGGGAGCTTGCCGATCCGCAAGGCACGGCGGCGCAGCCCGAGGACGACCACACGGTCGCGGGGACGATGTGCTGGGTGACGGAAGCGGCGGCGGGGACGAGCGTTGGCTCGTTTGATATTGACGGCGGCACGACGACGTTGACCTCGCCCATCTATGACCTGAGCGGAAGTGCTGATGCACAGGTCAGCTACTGGCGCTGGTACAGCAATGATGCGGGCGCTTCGCCCAACGAAGACACCTTCCGCGTGGATATCTCCAACGATGGCGGGTCGAACTGGGTGAATGTCGAGACCGTGGGGCCGAGCGGGCCCGAGGTGAGCGGCGGCTGGTTCCAGCACGCGTTCAACGTGTCGAGCTTCGTGTCGACGAGCGCGCAAGTGCGTCTGCGGTTCATTGCGGAAGACATCGGGCTGGGCTCGGTGGTCGAAGCTGCGGTCGACGATTTCCAGATCGTGGTGTTCGAGCAGTGCCAGACGACGACGTGCCCGGGCGACACGGATGGCAACAACACGGTTGATCTTGCGGACTTGAACAACGTGTTGTTCAACTTCGGTGGGCCCGGCCCATTGGGCGACGTCGACAATAGCGGCGGCGTTGACCTGACGGACCTGAACCTGGTGTTGTTCAACTTTGGGACGAGCTGCTAAGGGTCAGTCCCGAGGCTGCACGAACTCGGCTTCCAAGAACCGCGCGATGTAGTCGACGAGACTCTGCGCGGTTGGTATGCGCGGATTGCTCGTGGGTCCCATGGGTTCGAAGCGCATGCCCTTGAAGCGCGCGACGGCGTCCTGGACGGAGAGGCCGTATTGCAAGGCGATGCTGAGTGCGCGGCAGTAGGCCTGGCACATGCCGGAGATTGTGGAGCCTTCCTTGGACATCTTGAGGAAGATCTCGCCGGGCGTGCCATCTTCGTGGAGACCGATGGTGAGGTAGCCTTCGTGATTGCCAATCGAGAACTTGTGCGTGAGCGACCTGCGGGTTGGAGGCAGGACGCGACGAAGGGCAGCACGGTCTGAGATGGGCACAGCGGTCATCATGGGCAAGATACTCCGGGCGCGATCCGGCGCGCATGACGATGTGGTCCGCAACGATCATGCCGACAGTTTTGGGCGCGGGATTTGCGCTGTTGGCGGTAGTCCCCCCACTGCCGTGCGCTCACACGAGCGGGCAATAGACTTCGACGACGAGGGTGTCGTCTTGGGGCGGGCCATGGCGAAAGCGATCGACCTCGGCGAGGACGGCGGCGCACCAGCCGCCCTGCGCTTCGGGATGGCCATGGGCGAGGACGCCCTGGATGCCTTCGATGCGCAGCATGCGTCCGTCGATGTCGCGCGCCTCAGTGGCGCCGTCGGTGTATGCGATTAGCGCATCGCCCGGCCCCATATCCATGGATTCTTCGACAGCCTTAAAGTCTTCACCGCGACAGGCGCCGAGCACGATGGTTGTTGATTCCAGTCGTTCGATGGCGCCGGAGACGTTGCGCAGAAACGCGGGGGGATGTCCCGCGCTGGACCATGCGACGGTGCGCGCCTTGGCGTCGATGCGCAGCGCGAGGGCGGTTGCGTAGACGGAGTGCTGAGCGAGGGAGAAGTGCAGGTAGTTGTTGAGCCCTTCCATGACGGCGCCGGGGTGTGTGTCGGGCTTCTCACCAAACTGACGTTCGAGTTCGCCATGCAAGCGGTTGACGGTGAGGGCGGCGGAGATGCCGTGCCCCGTGACATCGATGAGCACGAGGTTGAGCACGGGGCCATCGCCTGCGTCATGGAGGCGGGCGAAGAGGTGGTCGCCACCGATTTGGCGCATCGGCTGATAGCAATACTCGAAGCGCACGGGGCCTTCGTTGATCGGCTTGGGGAGCAGTGCTTCGTGGATGCGGCGCGCGTCCGTGAGTTCGCCTTTCATTTCGCCATAGTGGCGGCGAAGGACCATCATCTGGAAGCGCGAGCGGAATCGACCGGTGCGCGCCCAGGCGATCAGTGCGCCTGGGACGGCGACGAGAGGTGAGAACACGGTGATGAGGGCGATGCCCAGCCAATCGCCCCAGCCATAAACGATGGTGAGGCCCGTGCTGACGAGCCAGAGGGGGATGATTGGACGGATGGACTCGGTCCACTTCCATGGCAAGAAGCAGCACGCGAAGAAGTGTGTGAAGAAAATACCGCCGAGTGCGTTCCCCACTGTGAAACGACGCGGGGCAATCTGCTTGGCCCATTCGGGGTCGATGATCTTGGCGACTTCAAGTGCGATGGGTTGGTTTGCAAGGCCAATGATGCCGGTGACGACAATGAGGATGTAGACGATGCGCAGGATCTCTTCGCGTGTGTAGCGTTTTGAGCGCACGCGCAAGAAGTACCCCGTGTAAAGCACGAGGGAGGGGATCGACATTGCGATCGAAATGATGCTGAGCGCGATGGGGCCCGGGCCGAGGCCTTTGGCTTGGCTGATCAGCATGACAAGTGCGAAACCAAGACCCAGGACTGTCAAGACGCTTAGCCCGATGACCACACCAGCCCACCAGAGGAAGCGCTTGCGGAACCAGCTCCACATGCGCGTTTCGTATTCGTGGCGGAACTCGGTGGTTACGGTCGCTGTCACTGGGCCTGCCCCATCCTGCAGACGAGCACTGTTTCGTCTTGCGCCCTCATGATGACTGGGCCGATCGGCTTTGTCCGGGCTTCCACAAATGGTCACCTGCCCCGGTGGCGACGTTGGCCACCCGCGCCAGGACGAAGAGCAGGTCACTCAGCCGATTCAGGTATATCAATGTTTCGGGATTGGTTGCGGCGGATTCCGCGGCGAGGAGTGCGGCGACGCAGCGCTCGGCCCGGCGTGTGACGGTGCGGGCGACATGGAGCTGCGCGGCCCAGAGCGAGCCACCCGGGAGCACGAAGGAATCGAGGGGCTTGAGCGGCGCGTTGTAGTGGTCGATCAGGGCTTCAAGTCGCTTGGTCTGCTGCGCCTGTATGCGCAGCTTTGCGCCCGGCGCTTCATCGTTGGCCATCGGTGTGCAGAGGTCGGCGCCGCAATCAAAGAGATCGTGCTGAATGAGCTCGAGCTCGGTGTGCAGCTTTGGGTGTGCATGCGTCACGACATCGGGCAGCGCGCAGATTGCGACGCCCAGCGCGGCGTTGGCTTCATCGACAGTTCCATAGGCCTTGACGCGCGGATGGGTCTTGGGCACGAATGCGCCGTCGCCCAGCATGGTCTGGCCGGCATCGCCGACTTTGGTGTAGATCTTTGACAGTCGCACCATGGCACTAGCCTATCAGGGAAGGGGAAATCTGCCTGCAACTGCGGGTCTGGGCTGTTTGCGAAGGTGGGCCTTGAACCATGGCGGCTCATGTGTTAGTCGTAACGCTCCAGATTGGGGGATGGAAGCATGAAGAAGCGGGTGATTGGCAAAGTTGTGATGAGCGTGACGCTCGGCGCGATCGCTGCGGGCGCGATGGGCAGCGCGGCAGGCGCGATCAGCAAGGTGAGCGAAAGCTTTAAGGACGGCAGCGCCCAGCCCTTGTGGATCACGGTGCAGAGCGATCCGCCCAACATGCAGATCACAGAGCAAAAGGGGATGTACTTCACGGAGCAGGCGGCGGCGATGGATTCGCTATTCGCGGGCTATTTCTCCAACAAGTGGGGCCTCGATCCGACGCAGGACTTTGCGCTGCGCATCCAAGTGCGGTTCGACATGGCGCCCTTCACGGAGGGCGAGGTCGGCTTGGACTTTGGGCTTGTGCAGACGGTTGATGCGGTATCGCTCGAGCTGACCGATGCGCTTGTGTATTCGATCGGGCGCAATATCGATGGCACGTTCGCGGGGTATGAGCTGTATGACGCGGGTGTGTTGGACGACATTGACTATGACGTCGAGGCGGACATTGGTGAGCCGGCGTTTCCGAGCAAGATCGTCAAGGCATACTTTTTGTGGAATGCGGCGAGCAAGACGTTGATCGTGGGCGATCGGTATGGCGATCCCGACGGCGATCAGCACTTCCTGCCTGATCTCGATACGGCGAAGCCCATCATGCTTTATCTGGGGGCGTATTCAGAGGGTAATGCGCCTGCGATCCAGACCGGGTCGGTGTACTTCAAGCAGGTGAAGGTCGATCAGGGTGTGATCGTGGGGGCTTCGCCCGTTTTGCCGGTGCTCGATCTTGGGCCCAATGATGTGAATGATGATGGCGCGATTGACGTGTGCGATGTTGCGGACTTGCTGGTCCATTTTGGCGAGGCCTGCACGGGCGCCTGCACCTATGACATCGATGCGGACGATGTGGTCGGCGCGGGCGATTTGCTCATGGTGCTGGAAGACCTGGGATATGCGCCTGGCACGGCCACTGCGAAGGAATGGAAAAAGGCGATGAAGGGCCTCTATAAGGAGACCGGGCTCAAGAAGCAGCGCACGGGCGAACAGAAGAAGCAGGACATGGAGACGCTGCTCGACCTGCAGTAGCGCTGCTGCCCCCACTGCTATCCTCTGCGGTGCAAGGACATCGCGGAGGTGGAGCCATGACAGTTGTGGTTGGCGTGACGTGTGGCGATTCAGTCGCCATCGCGACAAATCTGGAAACGAGCTTTGGCGATGCACGGTTCGGCCCGCCCAACTTTGTGGGCAAGGACATCGTGCAGGTCAAGTCGAGCATCATCTGCACTGCGGGATGGGGCATTTATGGCGACCTGCTCGCGCGCGTGGGCGCGGAGCCGGATTGCCCCGACCCGGTCGACGAGCAGTCGATATTTGACTTCCTGCTGTGGTTCTGGAAGCAGCTCAAGGAGCGCTACCACTTTGTGAATGACCAATCAGATGGCAACGAAACGCGTGATCCCTTTGCAAGCCTGGAGTCGGCGTTCGTTGTGGCAAGCCCCTCGGGGCTCTTTCGCATTACCGAGCACATCTCGGTGACGCGGTTCCACCAGTTCACGGCAACGGGAAGCGGCGAATGGCTCGCGCTTGGCGCGCTCGACGTGCTGTATGACCCAAAGCGTGATCCAGCACAGATCGCACTGCGCGCAGCGCAAGCCGCGGCGAAATATGACGCGCATTCGCGCGGACCTATCGAAGTCTGGACGCTCGGCGGCGAGCGACGTGTCGTTGACTAGCCCCTTGCTGTCAGCTTGCTACTTCGCGTCAACGACTTCCTTGACGAGGTTGGGCGGCATCTGGCGATACTCGAGGGGCTCCATGCTGCTGGTCGCGCGGCCTTGCGTGACGGAGCGGAGCGTCGTGGTGTAGCCAAACATTTCGGAGAGCGGGACCTCGGCGGTGATGAGTCGGACGACGCCGCGCTCTTCGGTGTTGACGATCATGCCGCGGCGCGAGGACAGGTCACCGGTCACGTTGCCGAAGTACTCATCGGGGGTCGTGATGACGACCTTCATGATGGGTTCGAGCAGCGTGATGCTGGCCTTCTGGCAGGCGTCGGTGAGCGCGAGGCGGGCGGCCTGTTCGAAGGCGACCTGCGACGAGTCGACCGCGTGGTACGAGCCGTCGACGAGCTGGACCTTGACATTGATGAGCGGGAAGCCAATGAGGATGCCCGACTTTGCTGTGGCGCGGATGCCGGCCTCGACGGAGGGGATGTACTCCTTGGGGACGGCGCCGCCCACGATCTTGTTCTCGAAGGCGACGTTGTCGGAGAAGTCGACCTCGTCGGCCTCGGCCTGTTCCTTGGTGTAGGGCATGAGGTTGATGGTGACATCACCAAACTGGCCGCGGCCACCGGTCTGCTTGACGAACTTGCCACGGACATATTCCGCGGAGCCCGTGATGGACTCGCGATAGGCGACCTGGGGCTTGCCAACCTGGACGTTGACTTTCTCGTCGCGCGTGAGTTTGTTCTTGATGATCTCGAGGTGCAGCTCGCCCATGCCGGAGATGATGGTCTGGCCTGTTTCCTCGTTGTATTCCGAGCGGAAGGAGGGATCTTCGCGGCGGATCTTTGCGAGGGCATCGCCAAGCTTGCGCTTGTCATCGGCGCTGCCGGGCTCGATGGACATGGAGATGACGGGCTCGGGGAAGACCATGCGCTCGAGCAGGATGGCGTGGTCGGCATCGCACAGTGTGTCGCCCGTGAAGGAATCCTTCAGGCCAACGACCGCGACGATGGAGCCGGCTTCCGCGCCATCGAGCGCCTGGCGCTGGTTGGCGTGCATCTCGAAGATGCGCGAGCAGTTCTCGCGCTTGTTGTTGCCCGGGTTCAGGATGCGTTCGCCCTTCTTGAGGGTGCCCGAATAGACGCGGACATAGGTGAGGTCGCCGTGCGCATCGGGGACGACCTTGAAGACGAGCGCGCTGAGCGGGGCGCTGGCGTCGTGCGGGCGCGTGAGCTTCTCGGCGGGGTCGCGCGGATTGACACCTTGGACTTCCGGCACTTCGATCGGGGAGGGGAGGAAGTCGATGACGCCATCGATGAGGCGCTGGACGCCAATGTTACGCAGCGCGGCGCCGGTGAAGACGGGGTTGCACTCAAGTGCGATGCATCCCTTGCGAATCGCGGTGCGGATTTCGTCGGGCGTGGGCTCTTTGTCTTCGAGGACCTTTTCCATGAGGTTGTCATCGAAGTTGCAGGCCTGCTCGACCATCTCGTGGCGATGCAGCTCGGCGAGTTCCGCGAGTGACTCGGGGATCTCGCGCTCTTCGACGATCGCGCCCGAATCGCCCGTGAAGTAGTAGGCCTTCATGAGGACGAGGTCGACGATGCCTTCGAGTTCGTGGCCCGAGCCGATCGGGATTTGCATCGCGATGGCGTTTGCGCCCAGGCGCTCCTTGATCGTCTTGAAGCTAAATTCCCAGTCGGCACCGATCTTGTCCATCTTGTTGATGAAGCAGAGGCGCGGGACGCGGTAGCGCTCAGCCTGGCGCCAGACGGTTTCGGACTGGGCTTCGACGCCTTCCTTGCCATCGAAGACGGCGACGGCACCGTCGAGCACGCGCATAGAGCGTTCGACTTCGATGGTGAAGTCGACGTGACCGGGCGTGTCGATGAGGTTGATGCGGTAGTCGATGCCGTTGCGCTGCCATGGGCAGGTGGTGGCGGCGGACTGGATGGTGATGCCGCGCTCTTGTTCTTCCTGGAGGAAGTCCATGGTGGCGGTGCCTTCGTGGACCTCGCCCATCTTGTAGTTCTTACCTGTGTAGAAGAGGATGCGCTCGGTGACGGTTGTTTTGCCGGCGTCGATGTGCGCACAGATGCCGATGTTGCGGGTCTTTGAGAGTTCCTGGGTGAGTTCCATGGCGAGCTTCCGATCAATCAATCAGCCGCACTCGGCGGGTTCCGGGGTGAACGAATCTGTCTCTTGCACATCGCCTCGCAGCCGAAGCGGCTTGGGCTTGGTGATTTGCTGGTGGATGGCGAGTGGCCCGAGGATCTGGGCCAAGCACATCTCTGCATCGTCTTTCTGAGGCGGCGGGTTTGGGCTTATCAGCCCTTGGCAACCCGATCTTCATCATTTGGGCCAGCTCCGCCTTGGCCGGCCCGTGTTTCACGCAGTGCGTGGTTCGGGTCGTCGGGCGGAGCCTTCCTCGTCTTCTTTGCTCATGGCTCCGTACTCCGGGCTGTTCGGCGAGCGCAGAACGCCACCCGCCAGGGCGGATGATACCGCTTTGGTGTAACAAAGAAAAGGGCCCCGCGATCGGGGCCCTGTGAAGGTTGGGTCAGATTCGGCCTGGCGGCAAGGTCATTGGCGGTACCGGGGGGGGAGGTCCATGTGGAGGTTCTCCGCGAGGAAGCCCCAGATGTCGGCGTACTGCTCGATCGTCTTGGTGACGGGTGTGCCTGCGCCGTGGCCGGCCCGCTCCTCAATGCGGATGAGGATGGGGTTGTCGCCGGCTTGGGCGGCCTGCATACGCGCCGCGAACTTGAAGCTGTGCGCGGGGACGACGCGGTCGTCGTAGTCGGCGGTGGTGACCATGGTGGGCGGATAGGCGACCCCATCGCGGATGTTGTGATAGGGCGAATAGGCATAGAGGGCCTCGAACTGCTCAGGGTGCTCCTCGTCGTCGGAGAGGCCATAGTCATCCGCCCAGGCCCGCCCGATGGTGAACTTGTGATAGCGGAGCATGTCCATGACGCCGACGGCGGGGAGGCAGGCTCCGAAGAGATCGGGGCGCTGGGTCATGCACGCGCCGACGAGGAGGCCGCCGTTGGAGCCGCCCTGGATGGCGAGTTTCTTGGGGTTGGTGTAGCCCTGGTCGATGAGGAACTCGGCGGCGGCAATGAAGTCGTCGAAGACGTTTTGCTTGTTGGTGAGGCGGCCGGCATCGTGCCAAGCTTGTCCGTACTCGCCGCCCCCGCGCAGGTTGGGCTGCGCGAAGACGCCACCCATTTCCATCCAGACGGCGCGGACCGGCGTGAAGTACGGGGTGAGCGAGATATTGAACCCGCCGTAGCCATAGAGGAGTGTGGGGTTGTTGCCGTCGAGCTTGAGGCCCTTCTTGTGGCAGATGAACATGGGGACGCGTGTGCCGTCCTTGCTCGAGTAGAAGACCTGCTTGACTTCGTATTGAGTTCCATCGAAGTCGACGGTGGGCTTGCGGAAGAGTGTGCTCTCGCCCGTGATCATGTCATAGCGATAGATGCTGCCTGGATCGTTGAAGCTGGTGTAGCTGTAGAAGGTTTCGGTGTCGGCCATGCGACCACCGAAGCCACCCGCGGCGCCGACGCCCGGGAGCTGCACGTCGCGCACGAAGCTGCCATCGAGGCGATACATGCGGAAGCGATCGGAGGCGTGCTCGAGGGAGTTGCAGACGAACATGTTGGCGGTGATGCCGACACCTTCGAGGACAAACTCGCCTTCGGGGATGACTTCCTTCCACTCGGCGTTGGGGAGCTTGCGGGTGTCCAAGGACACGACGCGGTTGAGCGGGGCGTCCTTGTTGGTCTTGAAGAAGAAGACCGGGCCATCGTTGCCCACGAAATCGAAGGCGTATTCGAACTCCGGCGTGATGCGCACGGGCATCATGAGGGGCTGCGAAAGGTCCTTGTAGTAGACGATGTTCTCGTCCTGCGTGCTGCGCGAAACACTGATGATGAGATAGTGCCCGTCTTCGGTGACGCCACCGCCAAAGTTCCATTCGGGTTCTTTTTCGTTTTGGAAGACGAGGACATCGTCGGCTTGCGGGGTGCCGATGCGGTGGAAGTAGAGCTTGTGGAAGACGTTTTTCTGGGTGAAGGTGGCGCCTTCCTTGGGCTCGTCATAGCGCGCATAGAAGAAGCCCGAGCCATCGGGCATCCAGGAAGCGCCGGAGAACTTGACCCAGTTGACTTCGTCAGCGAGATCGGTGTTCGTGCGGAGGTCGCGCACTTTGATGGTGCGCCAGTCTGAGCCGCCATCGGCGACGGCGTAGGCCATGAAGCGGCCATCATCTGAATAGAACGTGCCGGCGAGTGCTTTGGTGCCGTCGGTTGACCATGTGTTCGGATCGATGAGCACTTCGGGCGCGCTGTCGAGCGAAGCCATGCGATAGAGCACGCTTTGGTTTTGGAGGCCATCGTTCTTTGAGAAGTAGTAGGTTCCGGCGACCTTACGCGGCATGCCGAAGCGTTCGTAGTTGAAGACATCGGTGAGGCGCTTGCGGATGGGCTCGCGCTGCTTGAGCTTCTCGAGATAGCCAAAGGTGACTTTATTCTCGGCCTTGACCCAATCGGCGACGGCTTGCGAATCGTGCACGCTGTCCTCGAGCCAGCGGTAGGGATCGGGGACGTTGACGCCGTGGTATGTGTCGACGACGCTGTCCTTCTTGGTGTTTGGATAGTCGAGGGGGGCTGCCATTGCGACGGAAGCGCCCGTCGCGATCAGCGCCGCCGCCAGCACCATGCTTCGCTTCATTCCGCTCATCCACGTTGTGGTCATGAGATCACTCCTGGCTTGATCGCGCATCCGCCCGCCGGGTTTGGAGACGGGCCCCATGCACATGCTACAGGGATCGCCCGGTTTGGATTCGCGGTTGGGCAGGACCTACTGCACGAGGCCTTGCGTGAGGCGCATGAACGCGGTTTCGAGATTGACCGCCTCCTCGGTGAAGCGGACGAGACGGAAGCCCGCGTTGACGAGGCGGTTGGGGATGTCGCTCACGCTCAGGGCAGCGGAATCGTCCAAGGTCAGGACGATGTGGCGGCCATCGGCGGAGGCGGCTTCGCCATCGGAGTGTTCGAGGGCGATCTTCTTCACGCCCGCCATTTGGTGGAGGAGCTTGGCGGCCTCTTCGGTGCGCTCGGCGACTGTGACATGCACAACGTGGCCCATGCGCGCCTTGCGCATGACCTCCCCCACTGTGCCTGAGAAGACGAGTTGGCCCTTCTCGATGATGCCCACGACATTGCAGAGTTCGGCGAGTTCATGAAGGATGTGGCTGGAGATGAGGATGGTCTTGCCCATGCGCTTGAGTTCTTTGAGCAGTTCGCGGATCTCGATGCGCGCGCGGGGGTCGAGGCCAGATGCCGGCTCGTCCATGAGCAACACTTTTGGGTCGTGCAAGAGGACGCGCGCGACGCTCAGGCGTTGTTGCATGCCGCGGGAGAGTGAATTGACTTCGGCGTTGGCTTTGTAGGTGAGTTCGGTGAGATCGAGGACATCGGCGACGACGCGCTTGCGCTGCCCGCCATGAATGTTGTAGGCGGCGGCGAAGAACTCGAGGTATTCGCTTACGACCATGTCTTCATATGCGCCCATGAAATCGGGCACGTAACCAATGACGGGGCGGATCGAGCGGTTCTGGTGCCCGATGGTCAGGCCATCGATCATGGCTTGGCCGCGCGTGGGCTTGAGCAGTGTGGCGAGGATCTTGATGGTTGTGGTCTTGCCCGCGCCGTTGGGACCGATGAAACCGAAACAGTCGCCCTCTTCGATGAGCAGGTTGAGATTGTCGAGCGCGACGAGTGGGCCGTACTCCTTGCAGAGGTTGATGGTTTCGATCATGGGCATGGGTGCGATGCTCCTAGATGCTCAACGGAAGTTTGGCGCGGGCTTCGTGGGCGGTGTTGTGGGGTCTGCGGGGCGATCTTCGGGGAGTGGTTCGACTTTCGTGCCGGCGAGATAGACGGGGCGTGCAGGCATGGGGTAGATCCAGCGGACCCAGGTCGTGCCGCTTGTTGGCAGTTGGCGGGGGTTGTCGCCACTGCCATAGAGCAGGGGCGTGGGCGAGCCCATGGGCCTTGGGGTTGCGTCTTCCATTTCGCCCATGACGATCAAGCAGGGCATGGTGAGCCACTGCGAGAGGTCGAGGCGCTGACACTCGCGGCGGATGAGGCGCGCGATTCGGGAGCCGTCGCGGTGGTAGTCGAAGGGTTCAGCGGCGTTGAAGAACGAAACAAACATCTCCTCGTCGTTCTTCACGCGGCTGTCGCCCGGAAGGCCCGTGATCGTCGGGGAGGCTTTGCTGAAGAAGCGTTCGAGCGATGCATCCGGGGTGGCGAGGTTGGCGAGGTCGAGCGCGTTGGCGTCGCCTGCGTTCCACTCTCTGTCGAACTCCCAGACATAGGCTTCGCAGCGGAGGCGGTCTTTGGCAATGGCGAGCAACTCTTCGCGCTTGATGCCTGCGCAGTAGATGATCTTGACGTTGCGCAGGGGCGCGGCCATTTCGTGGACGAGCTTGCCGGTGATGGGACGATTGGGTCCAAGCCCTTCGCCAGTCATCGCCAGGTTTTGGCGCGGAGCATCGACATCGGTGAGTGGACGGATGTTGCCCCAGCGTGCGCTGCCGCCCTTGGCGTCCATGGAGCGCGGGCCGCCCATCCATTCGAGGCGGAGCTGTTTGATAGTGCTGCGCGCGGGGACGGTGATGCGTTGGGGCTGGGCGATGTTCCAGGCATAGGCGCGCGCGTCGGGGAATGAGAGGAGTGAGCCCGAACCTTGCTCGGCCCAGGGCATGAGGCACTGGGTGTAGTCCTGGTCGAGGCCCGGTTCGCCAACGGTGAGGGTGGCTTCGCCATAGATGGGCAACAGGCAGGAGGCGTAGGTGCGGGTTTTCTGCACGCCTTCGGCGTAGACCTGATCGAGGAAGGTCATGTGGGTGGCTTCGAAGTGCGTCGGGCTGATGGCCTTTGCGCCGGTCCAAGCGATGGCGGCGAAGACGGCGACAGTGGCAACGAAGGCGACCCATGCGTGGCGCACGATGCCCCTCGCTTTGAGCAAGGCGTAACCCCCGGGCCCCGCGAGAAGCCAGTAGGCGACAAAGACGACGAGGGCGAGGAGCACACCCACGCCAGCTGCGCCGGTCTTTGCAATCTTGTCGCCAATGAATGCGTCGACGACTTGTGCGCCCACGCTGGAGACGGCGAACAGGCGCCCTTGATATTTCTGTTGCTGCTCGGGGGTGAGAATGTCGAAGCGCTTGCCGAGGATCGGGTGCCAGAGTGCTTCAGCAGCGAGGAGGCCACTGGTGGTGAGGCGGCGATTGCGGACGTCAAGGCCAATGACCGTGACCATGCCTGTGCCAATGACGCGCCGGACGACGATGCAACCATCCGGGCCTGTGAAGAGCGGGATCGCGTCGTTGGGCAACGCGTTGTCTTGCGGCGCGAAGCTGTAGATGACCGTGTTGTCGGGCATCGCGCGTTCGGCGGCGACTTCGGGCACGGTGAGGATGTTGCGGTATGGCTCGAGGGACCGGTTTTCCAGGCGTGTGACACCGACGGTGGGCATGATCGATGCAAGTGGGCTGCGCGGCGCAAACCAATTGCTGCCCACGACGGGCGGCACGATGACAAGATGGCCGCCGCGTTGGACCCACTCGATGAGCGCTTCGTCGCGACCTTCGGTGAGGTCGTCGGGATCGCCATCGGTCCAGACGATCGTTTCGAATGGCGCGAGGCCCATCCATTGATCGGGGAGCCAGCGCGGTTCGAGGCCACCGACGATGTCATAGGCTTCATGCCACACCGTGGGTGGACTGCCCTGGCGGTTGCGATCTTCGAGTCGGTATTGGCTGAGGGCGGCGTCTTCGCGCCCGACGACGCCGATCATCGGGGCGAGCATGGAATTGACCTGTGCAGGTCGCACGCGTTTGGCCAGCAGTGGTTCGCCCACGCCGGGAAGCCCCGCGCTTTCGGTTTGCGAAAGCTCGCGGACTGACAAGGTGAGGTCTGTTGTCGAAGATGTGCTCCATGGCATCCACATGTAAAGCCAGAGGGAGCGCGCGACACCAACGGTGAGTGTTGTTTCGCGTTGGGCGAGGAGTTCATCGCCATCGACATCGCGCTGGTGGAGTTGGACAAGCACGCGTCGGGAGGCCTTGCCCGAGCCGGCGTCGGTGAGTTCGACCTGGATGCCCGCGAGGTCGCCCGGGCGAACGTGCCCACCCACGCCAAAGAAGCGTATCTCGGCGGTGACGGGCGACGTGCCTTGCAGTGTCTGGCTTTGGGCGGTCGGAATGCCGGCAACACTCGCGAACAGGATGGTCCAGAGCAGGGCAAGGGCCTGGATGGCGCGTGGCGCGGGTCGGGTCATCGCGGCGCGAGTATAGCGCTTCAGTGGGGCCGGCTGTCGCCCGATAGCCCGAAGCATGGGCTCGATCCCCCCCTTCATGCCGATCCTGGCGATCGTTGGCGTTGCGGTGCTCACTTTCCTCTATACGGTGGCGAAGGAGATCGAGTCGAAGGTCGGGGTGATTGAATTGCGCGACGAAGTGAAGCGGCTGCAAGACCAGTTCGCCCGACGGCGTGCGGCGGTTGAGTCAGGCACATCGGCCCAGGTGTTGCAGTTGGCGGATGAACTCGATGGCGTGGAAGTGCTGGACGCAGGGCTTGGCGGGGGCGGAGGAGAGATCGCCCCCGCGCAGGCCGCCTAGCGGTTGCGGCCTTTCCACGGCCCCCAGATGGCGAGGGTCTCGCCTTCATCCTGCAAGTTGACGAAGAGCGTTGAGCCATCGGGCGAGAAGCAGACGCCCGCGAACTCGCTGTCGGTCTTGCGGTTGTGCGCGAACTTGTAGAAGTGACCATCGGGCGTGATGCCGGCGAGGTAGTCACTGCCTTCTTCGTTGTCTGTGCAGACCATGAGATCGCCCCATGGCGCGACGCAAACGTTGTCGGGCATGTCGATGACGTTGGGATCGTTGGGCTCTGCGAAGAGCTCGAGGATGCCGGGATCGCTTTCTTCTTGTGTCGTGCCTTCGAAAGGACTGGGTCGATAGCGCCAGACTTGGCCCTTGCCCGACTTGCCGCCAAGTGTGCAAATGAAGTATGCGGCGCCGCCCTGTGCATCGTCGGCCCAGACCATGCCTTCGCCTCGCGCGAAGATGGCTGCACCGAGGTTGACACCATTGACGCGCAACGCATCTTCTTTGGGATCGGGATCAGTCAGATCGATCCACTGCACGAGGATGGGTTCGCCCACGGGAATGCGGTAGACAGAAGGGAGGAAAGGCCAATTGCGCGTGTCGGCTTCCTTCTGTTGGCGCAGCGCGAGCGCTTGTAGTTTGCCGCCGGCAAGCAGATTGCCTGGCTCCTTTGGCACATAGCGATAGATCAAGCCATCTTCACGGTCTTCGGTCTGGTAGACGATGCCGGTGCGCGGATCGACGCAAACTGCTTCGCGCACGAAGCGTCCCATGGCCTTGATTGGTTCTGCCTTGCACAAGCCGACATTTGTTTGTGGCGCCACTTCAAATGCGTAGCCGTGATACTCGCGACATCCGTTGTCGCCCGGGCGCGAAGCATCCTCTTCGCAGGTGATCCATGTGCCCCAGGGGGTAGGGCCGCCCGCGCAGTTGCGCACGGTGCCGGCGAGGCTCAAGAACTGCCCTTTGAGGCGATGGTTTCTCAGGTCGAAGAGGACGGTCGTGGTGCCGCCCAGGCAGGGCATGTTTGGGCTGATGTCGTAGGCGAGGTCACGATTGAGTTTGCCAAGGCGTTCGCGGTTCTTGCCAAAGGGGCTGAAGTGCGGCCACTGGTTTTCGTTCTCGTGGTTGCGGATAAGGATGCACGTGTCGTCGTCGGGGCCGGGGAAGGCCCACATGCCATCGGGGCGGCCTGGAACGAGGAACCCGTCGGCCATGAGTTGTCCGGTGCGCGAGAGCACGGTGTAGGAGAAACCTTCGGGCAGATCGAGTCTGCCGGTGGGATCAGGCACAAGCGGGCCAAGGCCAAGGGCGTTGTTGGGTGCGTCGCTCAGCAACGGCTGCGCGGAGCCGGCTCTTGCGAGCAAGCCAAACCCAGCAAGCCCAACTCCCCACGCAGCCGACTGCTCCAAAAACAGCCGGCGCGAGACGACCTCATTTGGCCTGTCCATCACGATCCTCCAAGTCAGATGCTCCGGTGATCGTACTCGGCGGGCGTTGTGATTGTGTGAAGAAACTCTTCACGGGGGTCACCCGTGGGGCTGCGACCCGATAGCGCAATCCGGGCGGAGAGGCGCGCGTAGGCGAGGCCAACGCCCAGCATGAGCAGGCCGAGCGAGAGGAAGCTGCCGACGCGCCAAGCCTGGTCGACGCCTTGGAGGTCGAAGACGACTGCTTTTGCGGTGGCAAGCGCGAGGAGCCCGAGGCCGACATGGCGCACGGGCGCCCATCGCCGCCAGAAACCGGTGACAAGCAGCGCCACGGCGCAGAGGCCCCACCAGATCGAGACTGCGGCGCGGCGGGAAGTCTGTTCATCGGTCATGACTTCGGCGACGCGCGCGACCTCAAGGCTGGTTGATGCGAGTGCGAGCAGGCCCGCGAAGCAGAACGCGATTGCGGCGACGATGGCGTCAGCCTCGATGCGGCGGCGGATGAGGACGGATGCCATGACTGCTGCGCCGGCAACGATGAACAGCGCGTGCCACAAGCCGGGATGGGCAAGGAGCGCAGCGTCTGATGATGCCCAAGAGGAGAAGGGATGGGCAAGGGCCCATGCACCGGCGGCGAGCGCGGTGCCGGCGAGGGCGAGTCGATCGAGGGCGACGCCGCGCAGGAGCAAACCTGCGCCGAAGAGGATGAAGCTCATGAAGAGCCAGGCGATCGAGAGAGCGAGGACTATGACGTCGTTGTGGAGCAGGGAGCCGAAGCAAAGCGCGACGCCAAGCGATGCGGCGAAGATGGCGAGGGCGCGTCGGCCCGCGTTGGTCGTTTCGCGGAGGACCAAGGCCACAGTGATCCAGCAACAGCCGGTGATGGCGGCAAGGCCTGTCCATGTGGTGAAGACGAGGCCGCCCAGGTTGTAGCCTTTGGCGTTGATGGCGGAGAAGAGCCAGTCGTAGGTGACCAGTCGCGTGGTGGCGATGGCGAGGACGATCATGCCGTAGTAGACGAGGGCGCGGGCGCGCATCCACTTGCCGGCGAGTGCGGCGGCGACGCCCATGGCGAGCCAGGCGACGACTTCAAGTTGGCCTGTGAGTGCGAGGGCGATGGCACTGATGAGCAGTGCGCCGGCTTGCATGACGAAGATGGCGGCGAGGCGTTCAAGGTCGGTTGTCGGGGCGTCGCGCAGGACGCGCATGTGGCTGCCAAAGGTGAGGGCGGCGAGCGCGGTGATGAAGAATGCGGCGGCGGGCGCATGCCACACGATGTAACCGGCGTGATCGAGCGTGACTGCCGCGAGGAACGTGGCCCAGGCGGTCGTGCCAAAGGAGCACATGAGGGGGCGCATTGCGCGCCAGGCGAGGGCGTTTTTTGCCTCGAGGCTGAGGCGCATCGGCGTGAGGCGCGACTTCGAGGCGCTTGCGGTGAGTTCGGCATGCACAAGGAACCACGCGGCGGCGAGGAACGTGAGGCTGATGTAGGGCGTTTTGATCGCGGCGAGTGCGGCGGCGGCGCCAAAGAAGATGGTGAACCACCAGCACAGTGTGCGCAGAAATTGGAAGCGCCCGCCGCGCCACGCTGAGAGGGCCAGGCCACATGTGAGCAGTGCGAGGAGATATGTAGGCAACACGATCGGTGATTGTTCGACGTTCAGGAAGAAGAGGGGCACGGCGTAACCTGCGACGAGCGAGAGTGCGGCGACGGAGGCGAGTTTGGCGCGTGCGCCGACGACAACGCCGAGGGCAGCACTCGCGGCGAGGAGCACGAAGCCGACTTCGTGCGGAACAAGTTGGAAAGCGCCGTAGGCGGCGTATGAGGCGGCGTAGATCACGCCGATACCGGCGACTGAGCAGCCGATCGATGCGATTGCCCCCCACTTGCGGCGCGCGAGTTCGCCAGCGCCGAGGAGTGTGAAGCCAAAGAGCGCGGAGATGATGCACTTGAAGTTGTTGGGGATGAGGTCGAGCCAACCTTCGTCCCAGGCGAGCTTGAGGCCCAGCGCAACGCCAATGACGATGACGAAGGCGCCGACGACGCCAAAGACGCGCCCGCCGACGAGGCGCTCGACGCTGAAGGGCGCACTGGTTGCAGGCTCGGGAGGTTTGGTGAATGCGCGCTCGAGTGCGGCACGTTTGTGCGCAGCTCGGGCAGCGGCGGCGTCCGGTCTTGGCGCTGTTTCAATGGCTGCAGGTGGCAGATCGGTGGGAGGCGGGTCGACAGTGCGCGGGGGCTCGGGCGTGGGCCTGGGCGCCTCGAGGGATTGCGCTTGCGCGGGGCTCTCTGTCAGCTTCGCCAGGCGGTGCTCCAATGCGGCGACGCGGCGGTGCAGGGCGTCGAGGCGAGCGAGGATCTCCTTGGAGTCGAAGGGCATGACGGGCCTCCCGGCGATCTGTGTTAGCGTTCACTAGCCACAAGATAGTATCGGCTAACTTTCTGCCTCCGTCAAGGTCTTTGGGAGATCAGGACTGCCGTTTTCTTGGCTCAGGATCGAGGGATTGCAATCCCGAAGCGTTCCCGCAATCGAAAGGGGGTTGGGGGCTATCCGGCCCGGGCGGCTTCGGCGTCGGCCTGCTCGCGTCGGCGGCGCTTGAGTTCGGCGTCGATGAAGGGGTCCAGGTCGCCTGCGAGGACGGTGGTCGGGTTGCCCGACTCGTGCCCGGTGCGGTGGTCCTTCACGCGGTTGTCGTAGAAGACGTAGCTGCGGATTTGGGTGCCCCAGCCGCGATCAACGGCGCCGCCTGTGGCTTTGCTGAGTTCGGCGGCGCGGCGCGCCTCTTCGATTTCTTCGAGCTTGGCTTGGAGGATCGAGAGGCACTGCTTCTTGTTCTGCGGCTGATCGCGATAGGTCGAACTCACGACCATGATGCCCGTGGGCTTGTGGACGAGGCGAATGGCGGAGGCGACCTTGTTGACGTTCTGCCCGCCCGGGCCGGAGGAGCGCGCGAAGGCGGTGATTTCGAGATCCTTGTCGGGGATCTCGACGGTCGTGTCTTCGAACTCAGGGGTGACATCGACGGTGGCGAAGCTGGTTTGGCGCTTGCCCTGCGCGTTGAAGGGTGAGACGCGCGCGAGGCGATGGGTGCCGCGTTCGCACTTGAGATAGCCGAATGCGAATGGACCCGTGACGTGGAAGGTGACGGAGTCGAGCCCGACTTCGGTGCCGTGCGAGCGCTCGATTTCCTCGATCTTCCACTCAGGGTGGTGCTTTTCGAAGAACATGATGAACATGCGAGCGAGCATGTCGCACCAGTCGTTGGCTTCGGTGCCGCCATCGCCCGCGGAGATGGTGACGTAGCAGTTGCGATGGTCGTGCTTGCCTGAGAGGAGCGAAAGGAGTTCGACCTTGCTCATTTTGGCTTCGAGGCCAAAGAGCGTTTCGTCGGCCTCGGCGAGCAGTTCCTTGTCGCCCTCTTCTTTGGACATCTGGTAGGCGAGGGTGGCGTTTTCGAAGCCTTCGATCACCTCGGTCAGGGGGACGACCTGGGCCTTGACGCGTTTCATATCCGCGACCACCGCCTGAGCCGAGTCTTGATTGTCCCAGAAGTTCGCCTCGCCCATTTTGGCTTCGAGCTCGGCGACGCGTGCAAGTTTGGCGTCGTAGTTAAAGAGAGTCGCGCATGGTCAAGATGCGCGCCTCGAGGTCGTCAATGATGGACTGGTGCGAGTCGTAGTGCATGGGGGGAGTGTAGCGGGCGGGAAGGCACCTGTGCACTGAGGACTGGGCATGAAGGCTTTTTCGAGAAATGGCGCGCGCGGCGGGCGGGGGTGGCGTCTTGTCCGTAGACACCCTAAGGAGGACAGATCATGTTTGGACGCTCGTTTCGGAACTCGCTGTTTGCCACCACGACGATTGCCATCGCCATGGTTGGCGGGGTGATGCTCGGAGGAGCGCCGGTTGTCGCACAATCGAGTTCGCAACCCAAGTTGCCGGAGTTCCTCGAGAACGCGAGACCAACCAGCGACCACCCCGCGCAGAAACTCGTCAGTGTCGACTTCGCGGGTGGGACGACACAGCAATACTACGACGCGCTGCAGAAGGCGCTGGGGCAGCGTGTTGTGGTGATCATGCCTGGCGCCGGGTCGGTGCAAATGCCTGCCGTGAAGCTGACGAATGTTCCCTTCGGTGAAGCGGTGCAGATCGCGAAGTATGTGCAGAGCCAGCGGGTGAAGGTGGAGTCGGAAGGTCAAACGTGGATTGTTGTCGCAGTTTCCGACCCGGTCTTCGGAGAGGATCTTCCCCAAACACGGACATGGCCTCTCGCTGAGGTCATCGGCGATGGCCTCTCGGCGGATGCGCTGCTGTCGGCGGTGCAGGCGGGCCTTGATTTGCAAGGCGCGCAGGCGAAGCTTCGATATCACGATGAAACCAGAGTGCTCTTTGCGCAAGGCAGTCGGTATGCATTGCAGCTGGTCGATCAAACGCTGGATTCCGCCAAGGGATCGGTTCGCGCTGCGGCCAAGGCGCGCGACAACGAAGAAATTGCACAACTGAGGTGGCAGTTGGACGAGGCCAATCAGAGAGTGCGGCAACTCGAGCAGCACATCGTCCAACTGGAAGCCGCACGAACCGGCTCGGCGCGGTAAGACTGGAGCATGGCGCGTGGCGTCCAGGACAGTCAGCAAGGCCCCACGACCGCGGTGTCATGCCGAGCGATTCGCGCCGGCGACGCCGCGGCGTTTACGCGCTTGTATGAGGCGACGTTTGATCGGCTGCTGGCCCGCGCGAAGCGTTGCACGAAGCGCGATGAGCAGTTTTGCCTCGATGTTGTGCAAGAGGTGTTTGTGAAGGTGATCAAGCGATTGCCCATTCTGGAGAGCGAGGCGGCGCTGCACGCGTGGCTGGATCGGGCGACGGTGACGACGGCGTATGACGCGCTGCGGCGGGATATTCGGCGTGCGCGGCGGGAGGAGGGCCGCGTCGAGGGCGACGCGGCTCGCGCGGCATCATCGGATGTGGAAACGAAGGAGCAGCTTGATTGGCTCGCGCGAGAGTTGGCGGAGATGGATGCGGGTGTTGCGCGGCGGGTGATGGCGCGGCATCGCGACGGGAAGGCGATGGAGGACTTGACCAGCGGCAGCGCGCGCGGGCGGGTGTATCGGGCGATGGAGGCGTTGCGCGAGCGGGCGCGACGGGCGTTCAATGAGACGGGAGGGCGCGGTGTCCTCTGAGCTTCGCAAACAAGAGATTTTGTGCGAATTGCTGTGCGAGCTGGAGCGCACCAAGCGGCGTCGCGCGGTGGGCAAGGGCATCGGTACCGGTGTCGCGGTCGTGCTGACGATTGGCGCGGGGTTGCTTGTTGCGTGGATGAGTTTGCCTCGTGCGTCGGGGCCAACGTCGCCGCCGATTGCCATCTCGCCGCCAACAACTCCAACGATGCCTACTGCGGTCGATTATGTGCGCACTGATCCGGCGATTCTCGATCGCGTTCGGGTGACGGCGGACGGGTCGAGGATCGAGCGCGTGCGGACGCGCGATATGTCAGCGTTGCGCGTCAATGATGAACAGCTCGTTGCGTTCATGGCGAACACGGACGAGCCGATCGGCGTGGTGCGCGTCGGCGGGGAGGCGCGGGTTGTGTCGGCGCGGTGGGAACAGACTTCGGCGGGCGATGACGTGAACCGGTCGCCGCTTTAGGGCTTCATCCGCGCGAGTTCATCCATGAGCGCGACGTGGGTGCGACAACCGAGGCGATAGCAGTCGAGCTCGAACTTCTCGTTGGGAGAGTGCACGCGATCGTCATCGAGGCCAAAGCCGACGAGGAGCGTGTCCAATCCGAAGTCGCCCTTGAGCATGCCAACGACGGGGATGGAGCCGCCCGTGCGGATGATGGCGGGATCAGCGCCGCCGCCCGCTGTGCCAAGTGCGCGCATTGCGGCCTGCATGTAGGGGGATTGACTTGCGACGTTGCCTGGGAAGCCGCCGCCGTGATCGTGGAATTCCCAGCGGCAGCCGGGCGGGGTGTGATCGTCGAGCCATGTGCGGAAGAGCTTGGTGATCTTCGCGGGGTCTTGATTGGCGACGAGGCGGAAGCTGACCTTGGCGCCGGCCCATGCGGGGATGACGGTTTTCGCGCCTTCGCCCATGTAGCCGCCGTAGATGCCGTTGCAATCGCAGGTCGGGCGGATCCACTCGCGCTCGAGCGCGTTGAAGCCTTTCTCACCGACATTGGCGTCGCTTCCCATGCCGATTTTCTCGAGCATCTTGGGATAGTCGCGGGCGATGGGCGCCCAGGCATCGCGATCGGCCTGCGGCACATCCTGCACATCGTCATAGAAGCCCGGAATCGTGACGCGGCGATCCTTGTCCCAGAGCTGCGCGATCACCTTGGCGAGTTCGTTGATCGGGTTGGGGCAGCGGCCGCCCCACATGCCTGAGTGGAGGTCCTGATCGGCGGCGTGGAGCTTGATTTCGGTGTAGGCGAGGCCGCGGACGCCTGAGGTAATGGCGGGTTTGCCGCGCCCAAGCATGCCGGTGTCGGAGATGACGCAGATGTCACACTGTTCGAGCGCGCTCTTGTTTTCGTTACAGAAGCGTTCGAGGTTGGCGCTGCCTGATTCCTCTTCGCCTTCGATGATGATGGTCATCTTGCACGGGATTTCGTTGGCGGTTTCGTGCCATGCGCGCGCCGCTTCGAGGAAGGTCGCGACTTGGCCTTTGTCGTCGACGGCGCCGCGCGCGACGATGCGCTCCTGCGGCACATCGCCTTTGCCATCTGCAGGGAGGATGACTGGTTCGAAGGGCGGGCTCTTCCAGAGGTTGAGCGGGTCGGGTGGCTGCACGTCGTAGTGGCCGTAGAACAGAATGTGTGGGCCCGTGTAGCCCTTGGGACCGGGGTGTTGCGCCCAGACGATCGGGTGGCCCGGCTTGTCTTTCGTGCCGGTTTCTTTCAGCGAGGCATCGATGCCCGCTTCCTTGAGGCGATCGGCGCACCATTGCGCGGCTTTGCGCACGTCGCCCTTGAATGCCTGGTCGGTCGAAACCGACGGGATGCGCAGCCAGTCAAGCAGGCGTTGGATGCCCGCCTGTTCGTTCGCCCTCACGCGCTCCAACACCTGGTCCATGGATGTAGTTGTTGTCGCCATCGCAGCCCCCTCTGTGTGTCAATGGGAACAGCGTAGCACAGGGTGGCGGACGGCTTTGGGTTGGATTACCAGGACATGTTCTGCATGTCGGCAAATTGCCAGATCAACAGGGCGGCGGCGGAGAGGAGCAACGTGGCGAGGATTGCCCACTCGGTGCGGTGTGCGCGACGCGCCCACTTTCGCGCAGCGATGCGAATTTCATCGCGCGCCAGATCGAGATCGCAGATGCCTTCAAGCTCTGCATAGGATCGCGGCGGACGCGCGTAGAGGTCTTCGCAGCAATTGGGACAGACAAGCGGCGGCATCTCCGCAGAACGACGATCGTCGTTCGACAGTTGCATCTCTTCGCCAGCGTACCCGCAACGCAGGCAGCGACGAACGTGCAGTCCAGTCTCTCTCCGCAGGCTCCGAACGGCCATGGGGGCTAGGATAACGGGCTGCGCGGCTTTTCCAACCCTGACACCGCCCAATCGATGACAAACGAGAAGCTGGGAAAGTGGATCGAACGTCTGAAAACCATGGGAACGCCATGGTCGGGCGATCTTGCCCCAGGCGAGCCCTTTCGCGATGAAGTCGGCGCTACGCGTCCGGTGGATGGGCCGTTCTTTGCGTGGCGGGTTGCGCGGTTGAGTGGTGCGCCGGGGGCGGCGGGGGTTACGGCAGATGCGGGGCCGGACGTGTTGTTGTGGCGGGCGCTGACTGATTCCCACTTGCATGTCGATGATGTCGTTGCGCGGTTTCTTGCGGATGCGGACGATCGGGACGCGACTGATGCTGGGGCGCTGCATGCACAGCATGGCACGTTGGCGATCGAGGCCTGGATCGAAGCGGAGCTCGCGGCGATTCACGCCCTGTTCTGGCATGGGCACGCGCGGGGGCGCGGTGACCTGGCGGCGCTGACGGAGCGCATCGCGCAGTGGCATTTGGAAAACCTGCAGCCTGACAATGCGACGAATCGGCCGTGGGGCCTGCCCGTATTCATTTGGATGTCGGTGCAGCGGAATGATGCGACGGCGGGGCTTTACGCCGACACCATGCTGCACAACTGCCAGGTGGCGTTGGGGCATGTGGACCGGCTCAGTGCGCACATCATGTTGGACGCGGCGGAGGCGCTGGAAATGGCACGGAGCGCTTGATCGGGCCTAGTCCTGTGAGGCGTGGCTTGCGTGTTGCGACTCGCTGGTCGGCAATGCGCCCGACGGGCCCGAGGACACACGCGGCTTGGACGAGTGCTCTTCGACCTCGTCTTCGATGCCTTTGATGCCCTTGCGGAACTCAACAATGCTGCGGCCCAGGGATCGTCCCACCTCGGGAAGGCGACGGCCAAAGAGCAGCAGGCCAAGGATCGCCAGAACGACGAACTCCATGGGTCCCGGGGTCCAGAATGCGAGCGTGGACTGGATGATCATGTTGTGCAGGATGGTTGCCATGGAATGGGCTCATGCGGCCGCGGTGCGTCCATGTTGGAACGGCCTGCAGGGAGTATAGGCGGAGCGAGGATTGGGGGTTTCATTCGTCTGGGGCGGCAGCGGCGGTTGCTGCGGCGGCGACCACGTTTGCAAGGAGCATCGCGACGGTGACGGGCCCGACGCCGCCCGGGACGGGACTGAGCCAGCCAGCAACTGTCGAGACGCTGTCGGCGTCGACATCCCCCACTGTGCGGAGCTTGACGCCCGTTGGGTCGCCCGTGACCGGCACGCGATGGATGCCAACGTCGACGACCACCGCACCGGGCTTGACCCAGTCAGCGGTGACCAGGTGGGCGACGCCTGCGGCGGCGACGACGATTTCGGCTTCGCGGGCCAAGGCGGGCAGGTCATCGGTGAACTTGTTGCAGGACATGACAGTGGCTTCGCGCCCCATGAGCATGGCGGCGATGGGTTTGCCCACGATGTCAGAGGCGCCGACGATGACAACGCGCTTGCCCTTGATGGCGTCGCCTGCGAGGGGCGTTTCGTCGATCAATCGCATGACTGCCAGGGCGGTGCAAGGGGCGAGCGATGTGTGCTCATAGACGATGGCGCCGATGTTTGCGGGGCTAACGCCTTCGACATCTTTGGCGGGGTCGATGGCGGCGCGCACGGTGTAGATGTCGACGCCCGGCGGCAAGGGCATGTGGACCATGAGGGCATGCACATTGGGGTCGGTATTCAGTCGGCGAATGAGCTGGACGATTTCGCGCTGTGATGCGACGGCGGGCAATTCGTGCAATGCATAGTCGATGCCGAGAGACTTGCAGGTGCGGGCCTGGTTCTGGGCGTAGACGTGGGCGGCGGTCTCATCGGCGCTTGACACCAGGATTGCGTCGAGCCGGACGGGGCGGTTCTGCGCTGCAAGCGCGTCGACCCGAGCCCGCAGGTTTTGGCGGATGCGAGCGGCGACAGCGCTGCCATCGATGAGCGTGGCCATGTGGAGGTACAGTACCGAACTGATGGCCGACAAGACGCCCCATGACGTCGGTTCACGCATCGAGCACTTGCGTGAACTTTTGAGCCGAGCCAAGCGGGCGTACTACGACTACGCCAACCCGATCATGACGGACCGGGAGTACGACCAGAAGCTCAAAGAGCTTGCGGAGTTGGAGCGGGAGGCGGGCCTGCGGGGGAGATCGGCGGCGAAGTCAACCTCGTCGGGGCGCGCCCGTATCGATGAGCTGCGCGAATTGCTGAACAAAGCGGATCGGGCGTACTACGTCTACGCCAATCCGATCATGACGGACCGAGAGTATGACGAGCAGCTCGCGGAGCTTGCGGAGCTGGAGCGCGAGGCGGGGCTGCGCGATCCGATGAGTCCGACGCAGCGGCTGAACGATGCGCTCGTGGAGGGGTTCGTCACGAAACGGCACAGCGTGCCGATGTTGTCGATCGACAACACCTATGCGCTGCATGCGGGGGATGCGACGGCGAAGGGGGCTTCGCGGTCGGCGAGCATCGAGAGTTGGGTCGGAGCGATCTGCAAAGAGCTTGGCGAGGAGCAGGTGATCTTTGCGTGCGACGCGAAGATCGATGGCGTGGCGATCAGCCTGCGGTACGAGCAGGGCAAGCTTGTCCAGGCGCTGACGCGCGGGAACGGTGTCGAGGGCGACGACATCACGGAGCATGCCAAGCGCATCCGGGCGATTCCGTTGCAACTGAACGCGGCGCCTCGCGTGTTCGAGGTGCGTGGCGAGGCGTATATCCCGAATGATGTGTTTACGGAAATCAATGCGGCGCGCGAGGAGGAGGGCGAAGAGCCGTTCATGAACCCGCGTAATGCGTGTGCGGGCACGCTCAAGGGGCTTGATCCATCGCTTGTGGCGAAGCGGAAGGTCGGGTTCATTGCGCACGGCAAAGGTGAGCTCGATGTCAAAGCATCACTTGGGTCGCATGCGGACTTCATTGATTTTGCGCGCAGAATGGGCATTCCTGCCAATGCGCCGGCGATTGTGCATGATGCGCAAGGGGTAGTCGACACGATTGAGCAATTCGCCAAGGCCATGCATACGTTGCCCTACCAGGTGGATGGCATGGTGATCCGCGTTGACTCTTTTGCGCAGCAGGAGCAACTCGGCACAACGAACAAGAGCCCGCGGTGGTGCGTCGCGTTCAAGTATCCAGCAGAGCGCAAGCCCACGAAGCTGCTGGATGTGGTGTGGCAAGTGGGCAAGACGGGGAAGATCACGCCGCGGGCGACGATGGAGCCGGTGCTGCTGGCGGGCACGATGGTGCAGCATGCGAGTTTGCACAATGCGGGGCAGATTGCGCAGCGGGACCTGCGTCTTGGCGACACGGTGATCGTCGAGAAGGCCGGCGAGATTATTCCGCAGGTGATTGGCGTTGCGGATCTGGATGATCCGGCGCACAAGAAGCGGAAGAAGCTGCTTCCACCTAAGCAGTGTCCGGCGTGCGAGGGGCCGGTTGAAGCGGAGCATGATGCGGATGGAAGCGAAACGGCGCGGCGGTGCCTCAATCCGGAGTGTCCGGCGCAGGTGCGGGAGAAGTTGATCTGGTTTGCCGGTCGCGGGCAAATGGATATCGATGGGCTTGGCGAGAAGACGATTGATCAGATTCGCGAGGCGGGGCTTCCACTCGAGCACTTTGCGGACATCTTTGATCTGCATAAGCATCGGAATGCGTTGCTTGAACTCGAGCGCATGGGCGAGAAGAAAGTGGACAACCTGCTGGAGGGGATCGAATCGGCGAAGGCGCGCGGGTTGGCGAAGGTGCTTGCAGGGCTTGGCATTCGGTATGTAGGTGATGCAACGGCAAAGGCGCTGTGCCGACTCTATCCGGATATCGAGGCGCTGCTTGAGGCGCCGGAGTGGGCGCTGCGGCCAAGGAGCATCACGACGGAGAAGGAGAAGAAGTCTATTCGCGCCAAGCTCAAGAGCATCGAAGCGGCGGAGGCGTTTGATGCGTTGATCGAGGAGCGCCCGGAGACGGGTCTTGGGCAAACGACGGCGCCGGCGGTGCATGCGTACCTGCACTCTGCGCCTGCGAAGAAGCTGTTTGAGGCACTTGCGGCGCGTGGTGTTGATTTGACGAGCAAGGACTACAAGAGTGCCAAGGCGCGCGCTATGGGTGGTTCGCATCCGCTTGCGGGCAAGACGATTGTGCTGACGGGGACGCTCGAGCATATGACGCGTCCGGAGGCGACAGAAGCGCTCGAGGCGCTCGGCGCGAAGGTCACCGGGTCGGTGTCGAAGAACACGGACTATGTGATTGCGGGCGCGGAGGCGGGTTCGAAGCTGGACAAGGCGAGGTCGTTGGGCGTAAAGGTATGGGACGAGAAGCAGCTTCTGAAGGCGCTCGCGAAGGGCCCCTGAAGTCGGGTGCATGCCAAGCCGATGCGCGAGTGACGCGCCCGGGGCGCTTCTGAGCCGATAACCGCATGCAGAACGTCGATTTCAAATGCGAACTTCGTGATCCGCAGCTGGCGCGCATCGCGCTCAAGAAGCTTGGCGCGCAGCATGTGCACACGGTTGAGCAGATTGATACGTACTATCGCGTGCCGGACGGGCGTCTCAAGAAGCGCGAGAGCAAGGGCGAGCCGATCGAATACATCTTCTATCACCGCATCAACCGCCCGCAGCCCAAGCTCAGTCACTTCACGATCTACACCGAAGAGCAAGTCAAGCATCGGTTTGGCACGCGCCCGCTGCCCGTGTGGATGGTGGTGCACAAGACGCGCGAGATCTACCTGTTGCGCGGGACGCATGTGCATATTGACAACGTGCAGGACTTGGGACACTTCCTCGAGGTCGATGCACTGGTCGGCCCGAATCAGCATGTGGGGCGATGCCATCGGATCATTGGCAAGATTCGCGAACTGCTTGGGCCTGCGCTGGGCGAGCCAATTGCGACTGGTTATGCCGATCTGATTCAGCAGGACAAAGACAACGCGGCGTAGTCCGTCAGGGCAAGGCTTGGGCGAGGTCGATCGTGGCGCCGGGCGGGGTGATGATTGGCCCTGCGGTGTGCATTGCGCGCAGTGCGCGCACGACAGCGGCAAAGTCATGGGGCACGGGGGCAGTGAATGTCACTGGTGCGCCTGTGATCGGGTGGCGAAACGCGAGGACACATGCGTGCAACGCCTGGCGCGCAAGGGCGACGCCGGGGGTGTCATTGCCAATGTCGACGTGCTGGATATTGTGCCCGCCGTACATGTCATCGCCTGCGATGGGATAGCCCAGGTTGGAGAGGTGGACGCGGATCTGGTGCGTGCGTCCGGTCTTGAGTTCGAGTTCGACGAGGGTGTAGCCACGGACGCCGCGTTGTCCGATGGGCTCGGGTGTATCGAGCGGGAAGCGTTGGCGCACGCGGTAGAGGGTGATGGCTTGCTTGCCCAGTTCGTCGTGGCGCACGACCATTTTCTCGCGCTGTCCTTTCACGCGCGAAGGGCTTGGGCCGAGTGGCGCCTCGATGATGTCGGCGTCGATTTCCATGACGCCTTCGACGAGTGCGAGGTAGCGCTTGTCGACCTGCCGACGTTCGAAGAGGCCCGCGAGTTTCCAATGCGCCAAGTCGTCTTTCGCAACGACCATGACGCCTGAGGTATTGCGATCGAGGCGATGCACGACGCCTGGGCGGGCAACGTCCTTGCCCACGGCGCTGAGTGCCCCCGCGCCTTGCTGGGCGAAGTGGTGGACCAGGCCATTGAGGAGTGTGCCGGCGTGGTGGCTTCGCGCGGGATGCACGATGAGGTCGGGCTGCTTGTTGAGGACGAGGAGGTGTTCGTCTTCATAAAGCACGTTGATTGGGATCGCTTCGGGCTGGATGTCCTTGGGTGGTGGCGGCGGGATGGACACATCCACGACATCGCCAACGCGGAGCTTGGTTGATGGCTTGGCCTCGCGCCCGTTGACGAGGACCGCGCCGGCCTCCACGAGGCGCTGCAGTTGATTGCGGCTTAGGAAGGTGATGCGATCGGTGAGGTATCGATCGAGACGCTTGTTGAGGTCGCGTGCGAGTGTGAAGCTGACATGCGCCAGTTGTTCTTCGGCATCGCTTTCCTCGTCACCCAATTGATCGAGCGCGTTGGCTTCGACTTGGGCGCGGAGAGCTTCGGGGTCGACCTTGCCCCCGCGCGCGACGACGCCGCCCGGAGGAGCGGCGTCGTCTGTCGTTTTCGAACGCTTTTTGTGCGGACTCACACCGGCAGCTTACCCGCCCGGTGTGGGCGCCGGGGTTGGCGCGGGCTGCTCTTCAGCCGGCGGAGTTTCGGGTTTCTCAGTTTCTGACTTCTTGGTCAGCATGCCTTCCTGGTGAAGGATTTCCTGCTCGAGTTCGTCGGAGCGCTCGACGTTGCCGCGCAGCGTCTCTGCGAGCACGCGGACCCAACGCGGGTCAACAGCGCCGCGTTCGAGCGAAGTCTTCGAGTACCAGGCGATGATCTGTCCGCCGTCGTCGCGCACGGGGATGAGGATGTCGGTATCCGTGCGCTTCCAGTCCTTGGGCAGGTCTTCCTCGCCACGGAGGATCCTTTCGAGCAGCTTCTGGCCTTCGACATCGAGTTTGTTGCCGCGGGGCGTCTTGGGGCCGTCGTCGGTTGTTGCGACCGCGGGGGTTGCACCGGGCGGCGTGACGACGGGGGACATGAGCAATTGCGACTGGCGCACCATCTTGGGCTTGGCGGTTTGGTCGAATGTTGCCAACCGCTTGCGGCCAATGTCGGCCTGCGACTTGAGGTCGTGGGCCTCGGCGTAGGCCACATAGTCGTTGATGATCTGCTTGGCGGCATCGGTCTCACCCAAGCTGGCCTTGGCGGACGCCAGGTCCCAGCGGGCGCGTTGCAGGATCAGGTGCTTGTCGGTGCCCTTCGTCGCGGTGATGACGGCTTGAAGTTCGACTGCAGCCTTCTGGTATTGCTCTTGCACCTGCGCATCGCTCAGTTGATCTTCTGGCTTCGCAGTGGTTGGTGTCACGCCCGGGCGGATGCGTGCGCGAGCGCTGTCCATCATGGCGCTGGCGGCGTTGAGGCGGGCCATGAGCGGCACGGCGCCTTGTCCTTCGGTTTCCTGCGCAACATTGAGGAGGGCATCGGGCTCGTTGCTCACGGCGTCGAGCTGCGCAAAGGCCTCGTCCTTCTGATTGGCCTTGTGCTTCTGATAGAAGGTGACGCCATAGGTCACCAGCACGACTGCCGCGAGGGCATAGATGACCTTTGGTCCGTGCTTCTTCAGCGCGTCGATGAACTCTTCGTTCAGGCGGGACTCCTGAAGCCCGGCCCCGACCTCTACTTCACGACGACGATCGTCTGCCACGATCCACCTCCGGTTGGTCCTTGCGACCCGTGTGCTGTCTTGCTTGCCCCTTTGCCTGGCGGGGGACCCGAGACTGTACCGCCAATCGGCGTCCTGGCCTCGATTTCGGCATCAAACCGGCCCGGCTTTCCGTTTTTCGGGCGTTGGGAGGGCCGGGTGAAAGGCCCAGGGGACGACCTGCTTGCGGATGGCGGCAGGCACCAGGGCGTCCTGAACGGCTTGAACAAGCGACGGGAGGCCCTGTTGAGGGGTGGCGCCCGCGGCGGTCTCGAGCACGAAGCCTGCCGGGGTGGGCGCCGCGAGATCGCACCGTGTGGCAATCTGGAGCACGGGAGCGGCGGATTTGACGGGCGGGCGCACGCCTTGCTTCGCGTCGCAACAGTGCAGGACCAGATCGGCGGACGCGATCACAACAGACGCCACTTCCTGGGCATGCGCGAGGATGGGGTCGGTTGTGGGCGCGGAAACATCGGAACAACCGGGCGTGTCGACCCAGCGGACCACGAGCCCGCCCAGATCGAGGATGGCGCCAACATGGTCGCGCGTTGTGCCGGCTTGGGCGGCGGCGAGGGCGACGGACCGGCCCGCGAGGGCGTTGAGGAGCGAACTCTTGCCCACGTTTGGCGCCCCCACCGCGACGATGAGCGGCGGCTCGATGAGGCGATTGAGGATGCGCGCTCGCGATTGTGCGTCAGGGGACGTCGGATCGAAGTCGGGGTGGCTTGCCCAGTGCGCGGGCTGGGCAAGCAAGAGGTCCACAGCAAGGGGGCTCGCAGCGCGAGAGAGCGCGTCGAGCATGCACGCTTCGAGCAGGGTCTGCGCTTCTGGAAACCGAGCGCGAGGGTCGTTGGGCGCACTGGCTTGTTGAGCGCCGGCGCTGAGCAGCGCATCGCGCACGCCGGCGCGCACTGCAGGGCCATCGTGGCACATGAGCTGCGCCCAGTTGGGTGTGATGCGCGCAACGATGGCCTGATCGACGCCGCAAAGATCGCGTAGGCGCAGTTCGCCTGGCTCGATATCGACACCACAAATGGCCTTCAGCAGGTTGTCGAGCGATGTTGACCGTTGCCCCTGCAAGTCAATGATGGCGAGCGCCCCGCCCCCCCCGCCGCTGCGGAGCGCGAATCGCACGTCAAGCGCTGACATCGTCGGCCAGCGCAGCGCGACAGGCGTAGGCGATGCCGCGCAAGGTCAGATCGGGCACGATGCGCTCGACGATGGGATCGCTATCGAAGAGGAGCGCAGCATCACCACCTGTAGCGATGACCGGTGGGTAGAACCCGGCCGCTTCGGCATAGCGTTCGAGCAGACGATGCACGAGGCCTTGCGCGCCGTAGTACATGCCTTGCAGCATGGCCTGTTCCGTATCGGCGCCGAAGTGGGCTTGGTCGGGTGCGTGCAATTCGATCGCGGGCAGCGCGGGGGCGTGCTCGTGCATCGCGCGCAGGCTCATTCGTGCGCCCGGGGCAATCGCGCCGCCATGGAACGTGCCTTCGCCGTCGACGAAGTCCACGGTGATCGCGGTGCCCGCATCGATGATCATGGCAGCGGCGCCGCAGACTCTGTGTGCCGCAAGTGCGTTGAGCAGGCGATCCTGACCGGTGCGCGCGATGGCGGCGTCGCTTAGCGTGTGGTTGATGGGGATGTGCAGGTCGTCGCCCACGCGATAGAGTTCGGCATCGAGCTTGGGAATGAGTGCATCGAGCAGGGCGTCGCGCATCTTGCCATGGACGGACGCGACGACGACGCCGTCGCATTGCTTCTCGGCGGAAGCCGACACAATCGCATCGACGGCGGCGGGGAGATCGGCATGCAGAAACCGTCGCAAGGGCTGGGGCTCATCACCCTCGAATCGCGCGAAGGTCATGGCGCTATTGCCAACATTCACCGCAACGAGCTTCGCGCCCTCAGCCATTGGACATTCCCCCGGTCGAGCAGTGTATGTCGGCGAGCAGGCGCGCGCAAAGGGCCTCGAGTAGCGCATGGCTCTTGGGGCCCGGCCTGCCGGCGCCCACGGGCTTGCCATCCAATTGGACGACACTCGCGACCATGGTGCGTGTGCCGGCAAGCATGATTTCATCGGCGCTGCGCAGCTCGGCAACTGAGAGCGGCCTCTGGCGTATTTCCGGCATCGCTTCGATGAGCAATCGGCGCGTGACGCCCGGCAGGATCGACGCGTCGCGGAGACCTGGCGTGACGAGTTGGCCATCGATCGAAGCGATAACGTTGGTTGCGGAGCCTTCCGTGATACATGCGCCGTTTGGCCCATCGCGAAAGAGGATTGCATCATCGGCGCCGTGTTGCTGGGCTTCTTGACTTGCGAGCACGGAGCCAAGAAGCGTGATGGCTTTGATATGGCCGAGCGACCAGCGCACGTCGGGCAAGAGCACCGCTTTGATGGCGCGCGGAGCCGTGTAAGACTCTACAGCGGGGACCGACTCAACAAAGCCAAAGACTGTGGGCGCCAGATTGTTGGGCGGCACGCGATCGCGCGGCCCCTGTTGCGGCGCGGGCGTGCCTCGCGTCACTTGCCAGTAGACGAACGCCTCGGCCAAGTTGTTTGCGCGCAGGAGTTCAGTAGTGAGTGGTTCAAGTGATCGTGCATCGAAGCCTGACAACCCGATCTCGCGCAGTGCGTTGTTCATGCGCTCAATGTGTTGCGGCAGGGCCACGGCATGCCCGTGGGTGGCGCGAATGCCTTCGTAGAGGCCATCGCCAAAGAGAAACCCGCGATCAAACGGCGAGATCTTTGCGTCTCGCGCGTCGAGCAGTTTGCCATTGAGATGCACGATCACGCGTGTTTGCCTTTCGGGTGCTTGGGGGCGGGGACACCCTCGATGAGCTGTGCGATTGTGAGGTTGTCGAATGCACGCTCACCGACCTCGCGCACGCGCGTGACGAGCGTGCCCGCGGGGCCCGCGGGCGTGCCGCGCAGCTTGGCGATGGCCTCAAGAATCTCGGTCACGCGGATTTCACTTGGCGGGCGAGCCAGGGCGTAGGCCTGGGTGGTGTCGTCGCCGTCGCCATCGTCGACGCGATGCAGCACTTTGGCATCGCGAAGCACGCGGAAGATTGGTTCGGCATCATCGCGCGCGATACCCGCGGCGCGGCATAGTTCACCTGCCTCGGACCATGCACCATCGCGGAAGGACCGCGCTGTTTGGGCGGCGATCACGACTGCGGTGGACGGATCGATCGCGGCCCCGTGACCCGAGCGCATGCCTTTGCGCTCACGGCGCAGCTCGCTTTGGTCAACGGTTTGGATCGCATAGGCGAGTTCAAGACCAAAGAGCACGATGAGCCAGGTGATATAGATCCAGAGCATGGCAAGCGGCACGAGCGCAAGCGAGCCATAGATCGCGACATTGCGCGTGCTCATGAGGTCGATCAGTTCCTTCAGCCCGCCCTTGCCCAGTTCCCAGAGCACCGCGCCGACGAGGGCGCCCAGGGCGGCGGGCTTGAGTCGCACGCGTGCCGTGGGCATGCGCGTGTAGGCAACGACAAGCAGCAGCCATGTTGCGCCGACCATCGCGAGGAGTTGGGCGGGTCGAATGGCAAATGACGCCCACTTCGGCAATTCCTCGAGTTGCCGCTGATATGACTGCCCGATGGCGAAGCTGGCGGCCAAGAGCAGTGTGCCGAGCGTGAGGAGGGTCCAGTAGTTTGGCAAGCGCACGGCCAATCGCCTGCCGCGCACTGCGCCGACAATGGTGTTGAATGCTGACTCGATCTGGATGAGCAGCGATACGGCGGCATAGAAGAAGACGATAATGCCCACGATCGTCACCAAGGTGACATTGACACCTGTGACCTGATTGACGGCGCGCTCGACAAACTGCTTGATCCAGTCGGAAAGCGCTTGGTTGTGGTCTTGCACCGCCATCTGGTCGGGCGACGGTGGGCCCATCACCTCCGGGGCGGTGACGGAGATCGCATCAACGCCCAGGTAGTTGAGCAAGCTGGTGAACTGGCGTTCGATGCCTGCCTGCCCAAACATCATGCGCAGGACGACGAGGACAAGCACGAGGACAGGGATCAAGCTAAACACGGTGCGGTAGGCAAGCGCCGCTGCGAGTTGCGGGGCATTGTGGCGACGCAGTTGGCGTCCGCAGTGGCGCGATAGGTCCCATGCATACCAGGCAGTGACGCGCCAGCGTGTTGCTTCCGCTTTCGGATCGAGCAGCGCATCGCGCAGTCGCACGAGGAATCCAGGCCGACGGAGACTCACCGCGTTCTCCTCGAGCGGTCGGGCCCGTGGGAAGATGTGATGCGCACGCTGCGCTTCTGCGTTGACTTGGCGCCGCGAGCAGCCGGCTTCTTTGCGGCTCTGCTCTTGGAGGCCGCTTTCTTCGCGCGTTTTGCCGCGCCAGCGCCCTCGCCCACCGCCTTGCGGAGCGCGCGGATTTCTGTTGCGGTCAGCTCGCGCCACTGCCCAAGCGCAACGCCCTTGAGTTCGATCGGTCCTACCTGGATGCGGGTGAGCTTTTTCACGGGACAGCCAACGGCGGCAAGAATGCGGCGCACCTGGCGATTTCGTCCCTCTTCCAGCTTGAGGTCGAGCACGGTGCGTGTGGGCTCGCGCCGATGCACGCGGAGTTGCACTGCGCCGAGGCGTTCGGCACCAACCGTTTTGCCAGCCTTGCGCGTTGCGAGCACAATGCCGCGCTTGATGCGCTCGATGCCTTCGTCATCGAGTGCGCCCCTGACGACGGCTCGATAGATTTTGTCGACGCCAAACTTCGGGTGGGTGAGTTTGTTGGCAAGTTCGCCGTCGTTCGTGAGCAAAAGCAGGCCAAGTGTGTCGTAGTCGAGTCTGCCAACGGGATAGAGCCGTGCGCCGGAGGGGTGCTTTACGAGATCGGAGACGGTTCGGCGACCATCGGGATCGCTCTGCGTGCTGACCGTGTTTCGGGGCTTGTTGAGCATGACATAGACATGGCGCTCGGCGGTCTCGATGCGCTTGCCCGCAACAGTGATCTTGTCATTGGCAGGGTCGACCCAGGCGGGCAACTCTTCGACGACAACGCCGTTGACCTTGACGCGACCCTCTTGGACGAGCTTCTCGCAGGCGCGTCGCGAGCCAACGCCTGCCTTGGCGAGGACGAGCTGGATCCGCTCGCCACGCGAGGCGTCGCGGAGGTCGCTGCTGGGCTTGGGAGGGCGACGGGCCATGAATTGATTGTACGAGCGGCCGGTTCGAGGGCCTGGCATCGCAAGAAAGCAAGGCAATCGACGCGGCGCGCCGATAAGCGCGAAGCGGACCTGGTGTAGGCCGGTTCGCCGCGCAAGAACTGCGCATGGAGCACTGGATGGCCCAGACGAAGGCGACAGCAGAGCCTGCCACGACCCGGCCGTCGCGTGATGTGCCCGGTGAGGGCACGGACCGGGTGTTCATTGCCCCGCGTGTGATTGACCAAGGCGCCTTCGACGATTGTGCTGGGCAGTTGCGCGTGATGCTCGAAACGGCAGAGGAGCGCACCGCCGAGTTGCAGGCTGCGATTGGTCAGGCGGCGCAAGCCCACCAGGCTGCGCTGGAACAGCAGTCGCGGCAGCGCTCGCAGCTCGAGCTTGTGACGCGGCTGCTCAAAGCGCTGACCGCGAAGGGCGAGCAAGTGAACGCGACGCTCGGACGCATCGAAGCCAGGGCGGATCGGGTCGAGCAGTTCGAAACGCGTGCGCGTGAACTGCTGGATGAACTGTCTGCGCAGGCTGCCGCAAGCAAGCAGCCCAGCGCGACGCCCAACGTGACAGAGCTCGTTGAGCGCGGTGAAGCAATGCGCACGGAAATTGATCTCTCGATCAAGCGGTTGACCTTGCTGCGTGATGACGCTCGAGCCGCAGCCCGTGAGCTGGCGACCACGCTTGGCAATGTGCTGGAGGCGATGGAGGACTTGCCGGCCTTGCCCAAGCGAGGACCAGCCGACAGCGCGAATGCCACCGGTGACCTGACTGGTGAAATGGCGCGCGCTCGATCGAGCATGCAGGCATTCGCGGATCGATTCCGCAAAGACATTGCCGGTGATCTCTCGAAGATGGCGGCGGCGATGCGCCTCATCGCCAATCGAGCGGAGACGCATGTGCGGCTTGGCCCGGAGAGCGACGAGCCCACGGAGGTGATCATTCGCGTGCGCGATCATGAGCCAGGCTACGACGTCCAGGACCACTCACCTGTATCGCCCGGCACGCCGCTTTCGTGACTATTTTCGAGCGTCGATGGCGCGAGCGTTGGCGGTGAGATGTTCGGGGTTGATTGTTCCCACGATCACACTGGTCACGCCGCGATGCTCGAGGGCATACGCCAGGCAATCCGACGCCGAGCGCCTGCCCGAGAGGTGTCCTGACACGAGCGCTTTCTTGACGAGCACGCCCTTGTTGGCGAGGCGTGCCGCCTCGACTGCGGGCGCGCAGGCATGTTCGATCGGGTTGAGAGGCAGCATGACGAGATCGCAACGTTCAATCGTGCGCAGCGAGCCCTCCAGGGTCTTGGTCGACACACCAATGGCGCGTACGAGGCCGCGCTCGCGGAGGCGTTCGAGGGCCTGCAAGCCTTCATCATGTTCGAACAAGCGCAGATCAGCACCATCGGAGTGCAGGAGAGCGATGTCCACATAGTCGGTGTGCAGGCGCAGGAGGCTGCGCTCGATGCTGGTGGTCACGGCGTCGGCGGAGAAGTCATAGGTGGAGGCGCCAGCCTCGAAGGCTTCGCCCGCCTTGGTGCAAATGACCCAATCGTCGCGCTGCCCCGCGAGCAGCTTCCCCAGGCGCAACTCACTCGTGCCGTATGCGGGGGCCGTGTCGATCAGGTTGATACCAAGGTCGCGCGCGACTGCGAGCAAGTCGGCTGCCTGGGCATCACTTGGCAGGTCGAAGGGCTCGGGGTACTTGACGCCCGCGGTGCGTCCGAGCTTGACGGTGCCAAGCCCAAGCGCACTGACGCGAATCCCTGTGCTGCCCAGATTGCGATACTCCACATCCCAAGGATAGCCGAGGCGGTTTGACGATTGCGGCGAAGGGGTGGACCATTTCGATGCGTGACGCACGGGGCGATTCAACTTGACGCGGTGATCTTTGGCGGCGGGATTGCCGGGCTGTGGACGCTCGACGAACTGGTGCGCTCCGGGCGAAGCTGCGTGCTCATCGAGCGCGACGCCCTTGGGGAAGGCCAGACCATCTGGTCGCAGGGCATCATCCATGGTGGGCTGAAGTACACGCTCGATGGGCTGCTGACCGGATCTGCGCGCGCGATCCGCGACATGCCGGCGATCTGGCGGGCGTGCCTGACGGGTGAGCGTGAGCCCAACCTGTCTAGGGCGCCGGTGCGATCGGAGCACTGTTGGCTGTGGCGAACGGATTCGCTGCGCTCGCGGGCTGGGATGATCGGGGCGCGTGTGGGGTTGCGCACACCGATGCGCACGGTCGAGGTTGACGCGCGGCCCAGGGCGCTGCGCGACTGTCCGGGCACGGTGGCCCAGCTCGACGAACAGGTGATTGACACGCGCGCGGTGCTTGGCGCCTTTTTGCGTACACATCAGGATTGCATTGTGAGCGCACCGACGGATGATCCTGCACGCATTGAGCGCATTGGCACGGGGGCGACGATTGCGCTGGCGGACGGTGCTGTCACACTGCAGCCGGAGCGGGTCATCTTCGCGGCGGGTGGCGGGAATGAAGCGCTTCGTGCATCGGTTGGGCTTGAGACGGGGCGCATGCAGGTGCGCGATTTGCACATGGTGCTGGTACGCGGCGATCTGCCTGAGCTGTTCGGGCATTGCGTGGACGGAGCGCGCACGCGGGCGACGATCACGTCAGCGCGCACGGACAAATGTGATGTCGTTTGGCAGGTGGGCGGTGAGATTGCCGAGCGCGGCGTATCCATGTCCCCGGATGCGCTGATTGCACAGGCGCAACGCGAGTTGAGCGTGGTTTTGCCCGGCGTGGACCTGTCTGCAGCGCAGTGGGCGACATATCGCGCGCCAAGGGCGGAAGGCGTGACGGCGGGTGGCAAGCGACCTGAGGACGTTGTGGTGATGGATGAGCCGCCCTTCGTGACGGTTTGGCCCACGAAGCTGGCGCTCGCGCCGCGCGTGGCGGCACTCGTGGCGGCGGCGCTTCCGGCGCCATTGCAGCTGGGTGACGCTGCGGCGAACCTCGCGCAGATGGCGCGACCACGTTTGGCGGCGCCGCCTTGGGAATGCGCGGAATGGCGCTCGCTCACGGCTTCGGGATGATGAGCTTCATGCCGGGCTTGATGTTGGTGCCCTGGCGGTTGATCTTGTCGGCGTTTGCATCGCGGATGAGCGGCCACTTCGTCACGTCGCCATAGAAGCGGAGGGCGACGGCGCCGAGCGTGTCGCCTTGTTGCACGGTGTACTCGAAGGCGCCGGTCGGCGGTGTGCCTTGATCTTGCTCGGCGGCGCCGAGTGCGCGTCCCTGCACATTGGTGGGCTCAACGGGTACGCGGATGACGCGCCCGACGGGTAGGGGCTTGCCGAAGTCGATTTCCGGGTTTGCGCGCGCGATGGCGCTCCAGTGCGCATTGGACTTGTAGAACCGCTCGGAGATAGTTTCTGGCGTGTCACCTGCTGTGAGCACATACAGGAAGAACGAAGGTGGTTCGACTTGTGCGGGTCGAGGTTGAGCGGAGACTTGCGCTGTCGGATCGGTCAGGGGCTCGGGCGTGGGCGGCGCACCGGCGTCTTCATCGATGACAGGATCGATGGGATCGACAATTGGCACAGCGTTGTCTTGCGCGGCCTCGGGCGCGGAGCCAAAGGTGACCTTGGGCCCGCGCTGCACGCTGGGTGTGACCCAGAACACAATGCTCCAGACCGCGATCAGCGCGGCGATGGCCAGTCCAAGGCGTGTCGGGCCGCTCACGTCGAGGCGCTCCCTTCCCGCGGCGGTCGATCCGTTACGTGGTGGAGGGCTCCTCCAGCGCGACGGGACGGCGCTCGCGATCACCATATGAAGGATACCGTGCCGCGGGGGCGGGGATCTTCTTGGTGTAGACGAGCGGTGCGGCGACGGCGATGGACGAATACGTGCCGACCACGATGCCGCACATCAGGGCATAGGTGAAGCTCGCCAGCGCATCACCACCTAGGAAGAACAAGACAATCACGGCGACGAGCGTGGTGCCCGAGGTGATGGTCGTGCGCGAAATCGTCATCGAGATGGCGCGGTTGATGACGTCCTTGGTGGCGTATGGAAGCTTGCCGCGCTCTTCGCGGACACGGTCGAGGATGACGATCGTGTCGTTGAGCGAGTAGCCCACGATGGTGAGCAACGCTGCGACAAGGGCGAGATCGATCTTGAATGGACGGATGCCAATCGTGCGCAGGAATGGGAAGTGCTCGTAGAGCACCTCGGCGACTGCGATGAGTCCGACGGCGATCGTGACGTCATGCACGAGGGCGATGATTGCGGCGAAGGAGTAGCGCACGCTGCCGAAGCGGACCCAGACATAGATGAGGATGAGCAGGAAGCTGAGGAGCATGGCGACGATGGCCTTGGCCTGGAAGCTCTTGGCGACTTCGGCGGAGAACTGTTGCACGCCGGCAAGCGTGGTCGCCTGCGTCAGCGCAGAGCGAGCGATGTTCCACTCGGTCGAGGCGAGGCGTGTGCGCCAGGTGTCCTCGTCGTACATGCTGATCGCAGGGTCCTTGACGACGATGGCGGCAGTGGTGACGGCATTGCGCGTGCCTTCGAGCACGATGACGTCCCAGGAGCGCTTCAGGGCGAACTCAGCGAAGTCGCTCTGCTCGCGCATGTAGCTGAGGCGCTCGCGCAGACCGTCTTCGGTCGGTGGCGGGTTGATGCCTTCGAGCAGGACAACCACGCCACCCACATATTCGCCAACTTCGTTTGCTACGGCGGGCTGACCTATGTTCTCGCCAAGGGTACCCGTGATGATCTTGAAGACGGGCGCTCCGTCGATGGAAGGCGACTCGGCGCCAAGGAAGGAGAGCGCGGGACGCGAGTCGAGCACATCCTCAAAGGCGACGGTGACAAGATCGAGCAGTTCCTTTTGCTCTTCGGGGGTTTGGCCCACGGTGGTGCGGATGTCGAAACGATCGCTCGTCACGCCATCGGATTCGGGGTCGACGACGACGATGTCGGCGTTGCGGATGTCGCGCAGCGGGCTTTCGGGATCAACCGCGACAACCTTCTGGTAGATGCTGTCGGCATCTCCCTTGACGGTTTGCTCGATCTGCTCGCGCGTGCGCGTGATGCGTTCGCCCGTGGCAGGATCGCGTTTGAGTTGCAAGGTGATGGCGGTGCCGCCACGGAACTCCGTGTCGAGCATCTTTTCACCCTGGTGGTAGATCATGAAGATGCCAAGCCCAACGCCAGCGGCCGAGAGCACGAGGAACAACGGACGCAGCTTGATCCAGTCGATCTTGGGTTCGAGCAGGTTGTTCAATGCGGGCACGGCAAGCGGAAGCTGGCGCATCTTGATGAGGCCCCAGCGGTCGACCAGCCAGACATAGATCAGTCGGGTGATGACGAGCGCGCTGAACATGGTCGAGACAACGCCCACGCCGAGCGTGATCGCGAAGCCCTTGACTTCTTCGGTCGCGGTGTAGGCCAACACGACGCAAACGATGAGGTTGGTGATGTTGGCGTCGACGATCGTTGAGAACACCTTCTGGAATGCGACGCGCACGCTGGTTTTGAGGTCGTTGCCCGCGAGGAGTTCTTCGCGAATGCGCTCGTAGATCAGCACGTTGGAGTCGACCGCCATGCCAAAGGTCAGCACAACACCAGCGATGCCGGGGAGTGTGAATGCAGTTCGCGCGAGACTCATCACTGCAAGCAGGATGAGTGCATTGCACGCGAGAGCGATGAGCGAAACCACGCCGTTCGAGAAATACCAAAACACCATGAACGCGCCGACTGCAATGAGCGAGATCCAGCCCGCCTCGAGGCCCTTGCGCAGGTTGTCCGCTCCGAGATCGGGCGCGATGTTCTCAACGGAGATCGGGCTTTCGGAGAGCTTGGCGCTCAGGGCGCCGGCGGCGAGCGTTTGCTTCACATAGGCGATTTCGAGAGGCGAGAAGTTGCCCATGATCTGGCCATTGCCCGCGATGCGTGAGTTGATGTTGGGCGGGCGTGAGTAGATGCGCCCGTCCAGGAGAATGGCCATGGGCTGATCGATGTTGGCCTCAGTCATCTTGCCCATGAGCACTGCGCCGCGGGCGTCGAGCTCGAAGGTGATCGATGGGCGGCCCAGTTCGTCGGTGCCTTGCCCGGCTCGGGTCAAGCGCCAATCACCTTCGGCGGGCGTGAGGCGCAGGCCCGGTTGGTCACTCAGCAGGAGGTAGTACCAGCCGTCGTATTCCTCGCCCACGAAGCCTTGGCCAGCGAAGACGCCGCTCGGGTTGTCTTGCAAGGCCTGCAACTGCTCGAGGCTCTCGTACCAGTCTTCGAGTTTGTTGATCGGGAACCACTTGGCGCTGTTGGATTCGACGCCCTCGGGACCGCGCTGCTTGAGCTGGGTGCGAAGGTTCTCTTCATCGCTCATTGCGCCGGGGCGCACCGCGATTCGGAATTCGAGCACACCTGCACCGCGGAGGAGACGTTGCAGATCGTTGGGGTCGTCGAGACCACGGGCACGAGCGGCGTAGGCGTCGTGGGCCTTGAGGATGCTGTCGAGCGTCTCGGCGCCGCCGGGCAAGGCGCCCAGGTTTTCGCGCAGGCCATCGAATGCGCGCTGGCGCGGGCTTGGCAATTCGACGAGCGAGCCCTTTTCCTTGATGCGCGCCGCTTCGGGCGAGAGCTGGAACATGGCGCGCACGCGTTGGGGCGTGACGGACCTGGCGAGTGCCGCCTTGCGGGCTTCAGTGAGCGCTCGCACCGCGGATGCAGCTTCGGCCTCCAAGCGATTGACTTCGTCGGTGTCGGCGAACTGCTGGGCGGCGACTGCCATGTTGTAGTCGGTGCGTGCTTTTTCGGCGCGCTCAGCGGCCTCAACCACGGGCTCGAGCATGGCTTTGCGCCCCGGTGTGTCCATCAGCGCTTCGAGGGCGATGCGGCGCTCCGGGCCAGCGAGGCGCATGGCGCGCTCGATCGCGGCGACATCGAGCGAATAGTCGTCGAGGCGCTCCAACTCGGTGTCGAGGGCATCCTTCAGCGTGCGCACCTCTTCGGTCGGCAACGGCATGGTGACGACCATGCGGTCGCGTCCTTCGCGGACGAAGCTGATTTCGTAGAGGCCCTGCGGGTTCACGCGCTTCTTGAGGACCTCGATCATTTGGTCGACGGTGTCGTCGGTGTCAGCGCGGTCGAGGTAGATGGTGTAGGTGAGGCTCACGCCGCCGGCGAGGTCTTTGCCGAGGCGCAGGTTCTCCTTGGGCGGATAGATGACCGTTGCTGCGAGGAGCAGCAGCAGGACGACGAGAATGGTGTTGCGATAGAGATGATGAATCACGGTGTTGCGTCCCTACGTGCCTTCGTGCTTCGTGCCTGTGCCGTGCCCCTCGCGTGCGCTTGGTGGCTTGTATTACTTGGCCTCGACTGCTTCTCCGAGCATGCTCTCATTGGCGCCCTTGCCCTTGCGCAGGACGTTGGTGACGGATGACTTGGTGAAGCGGATGCGCGTGTTTGTGTTGTCGTCGACTTTGAGGACGACCTCGTCGTCTTTGATTTCGACGATGGTTCCGATGACGCCGCCAGCGGTTTGCACGCGATCATGCTTGCCAAGCGAACCCATCATTGCAGCGCGCTTCTTCTTTTCCTTCTTGGCGGCACCACCACTCAGGACCATCATGAGCAGGAAGATGGCCAGGATCGGGAGCATGAAGGTCATGGGGTTGAAGTTGCCCTGCGGCGCTGCGCCGTTGCCGCCGTTTGGTGCGCCTTGGATGGGCACGCCGGCGGGTGCTCCTGCAGGAGGCGGTGCGCCGAGCACGCTTGTGGTGACCATCTGGACCGCGACTGAATCGATCATGACATCCGCCTCATGCGAACGACGACGCCACCGCGCCGCGCCGCTGCCTGTTCCACGCTCCCGCACCTACCCCGTGCGCGCGCACTCGCCCGGGGCGACGTTATGCCGTGCCTGTGGGCGCAGACCGCTCCACCAGGACGGGCCAGGCCGCCGCGAGTGCAGACCAACCATCATCCCGGATCGCCCGCCGGATGTCCAACAGCAGGGCCTGGAAGTGCCAGACGTTGTGGAGGCTCACCAAAACGCCCCCGAGCATCTCCCCAGCCTGGAAGAGATGCCGGAGGTAGGCCCGGCCGAAGGGGCGTTCGTTGATGGTGGCCCAGCCATTGGCGGCGGGACTGCAGACAGGGCACCCGCAGGCGGGGTCGATGGGGCCGTCGTCCTCAGCGTATTGGGCATTTCGCAGGCGGATCTGTCCGGTGCGGGTGAAGGCGTTTGCGTTCCGTCCGTTGCGGGTCGGCAGGACGCAGTCGAACATGTCGACCCCGGCCCGGACCGCGGCCAGAATGTCGCGTTCGTAGCCGACGCCCATGAGGTACCGCGGCTTGTCTTCGGGGAGCAGGGGCGCGGTGTGTTCGACGACGCGCTTGATTTCGTCGGGCCCTTCCCCCACCGCGACGCCGCCAATGGCATACCCGGGCAGGTCGATCGCTGTGATCTCCTTGGCCGAGCGCGTGCGCCGTTCGAGGTCGGTGCCCCCCTGGACAATGCCAAAGAGCGATTGTTCATTGGGCCTGCCGTGTGCGCGCGCGCAGCGTTCAAGCCAGCGCGTCGTGCGCTCAAGCGCTTCTTCGAGGCGAGCATCGTGATCGACGATGTTGCGACCGCCGCGCGCGTTGGTCATGCGGCGCCGCGTCTCATTGAGCGTCTTGGGATCAACTGATGGCGGGCAATCATCAAAGGCCATGATGATGTCGGCGCCGAGTTCGTTCTGCACCTCGATCGCACGCTCGGGCGTCAGGCGCACCATCGAGCCATCGATACCAGACTTGAAGGTCACGCCGTCTTCGTCGATCTTGTTGGTATCACTCAGCGAATAGGCCTGATAGCCGCCCGAGTCGGTGAGGATGGGCCCTGGCCAGCCGATGAATGGATGGAGCCCCCCACGCCGCGCGATTAATTCCGAGCCCGGGCGCAACATGAGGTGATAGGTATTGCCCAGGATGATCTGCGCGCCGCTCTTGGCGATGTCCCACGGCAATAGGCCCTTCACGGTGCCTTGCGTGCCGACGGGCATGAACGCGGGCGTATCGAAGCTGCCATGGCGCGTGGTGACGCGGCCCGTGCGCGCGTTGCATGTGCGCGAACGGGCGTCGATGTCGAATTGGAGACACTGGGGACTAGGCACTGGGCACTAGGGTAAGAAGTGCGAGGTATTCGATGTTGCCTTTGCCGCCTGAGCCGCGGACAGGTGATTGCGTCACGCCCTGCACTTGCACGCCCAGTGCCGGCATGTCATCGAGCACCAATTGCAACAGGGCGGCTGCATCATCATCAGGCAGCACACCCTCTGCCAGGTGATCGGAAAACTGTTCACGATAGGGCCCCGTCGCCTCATAGTGCGGCTTGATGAGCGACACGATGCGCCCCTCGGGTTTCAGCCATTGCAGCGCTGCAGGGATCGCCAGCCGTTGGGGTGTCCACCCCAGATCAAGCACGACCAGGTCAACCGGCTCCGCGGATTCCATGTGCAGCGCATTCGTGCGCTCATGCACCACCACGCGCGGATCGACGCGCAGCTTGTATTCGAGCACGCCGTACCCCGTGTCGACTGCGTGGACCTTTGCGGCGCCGTGCTGCAACAGGCAATCGGTGAAGCCGCCGGTTGAGCAGCCCAAATCGGCGCACACAAGGCCGGTCACATCGCGGTTGAACTCGTGCAGTGCGTGCTCGAGTTTGGCGCCGCCGCGTGAGACGTAGGTGCTCGTCGTCATGTCACGCCGCCAACGTGCGCTTCCGGTGTGCGAACATGTTCAGCGCGGAAGCCGATGCCGATGAGCCGTGCGGGGATGCGCCGCAGCAGCGGAAACTTCGCAATCAAGCGCAACACCAGCGGTGGCCTGAGCGACTGATGACTCTGCAACACCTTGGCAATCACGCGGTTCTGCAAGAACAATTGAAGGCGCTGAGTCATTGTCGTGGGCCACATGCGGCGGCTCTGCACGCGATGCAGTTCGGCCATTGTCGGTACGCCCTCGCGCAAGGGTTTCCACAGCGCGTTCGCGGTCGCAACTGCATCCTGAATGGCCAGATTGATCCCCACGCCACCGACGGGCGACATCGCGTGAGCCGCATCCCCGATGCAGAGGAATCCCGGCTTGGCCCATTGTGTCAGGCGATCGACTTGCACCGTGAGCAGCTTGATGGGTTCCCAATCCTGCAGCTCTTCAACGCGATCGGCAGCAAATGGCGCCGCGGCCGCGAGCTTGGTGCGAAACGCATCGAGTCCTTCCGCACGAATGCGCTCGTTGTGTCCCTTCGGAATGACGAACCCACATTGCCAATAGTCGCCACGATTGAGCATGATCGTGATGCGTCCGGCATCGAAGCGACCCTGTGGATCACCAGGATCGGTGGGCTTCCGCGACAACCGGAACCACAGTACGTCCATCGGCGCGCCGTATTCCTCGATGGCAAGGCCAGCGGCCTCGCGCACGGTTGAGTGTCGCCCATCGGCACCGACAACGAGGTCGCAATGCACATCAAGTTCGCCGGCTGGTCCTTCTGCGCGCAGGCCGACGACTTTGGCGTGTTCCTCGATGAGGCCCGTCACCTTGGTGCTCATGCGGAGCTGGAAGCTCGGATACCGCTTGGCATGATCCGCCAGGAAGTCCAAGAAATCCCACTGCGGCATGAAGGCGATGTACGGACACTGCACGTGCAAATGTGAGAAATCACCGACTGTTGTCGCGAGCTCGCCAAACTGCGCATTGATCTGCGGCGCCTTCACGTGGGGTAGCTTCAAGAATGCTTCAAGCAGTCCCAACTCGTGCATGAGTTCCATCGTGGATGGATGGATTGTGTCGCCACGGAAGTCGCGCAAGAAGTCGTTGTGCTTCTCGAAGACAATGACATCGATGCCAGCTCGCGCCAGCAGGAAGCCCAACATCATTCCGGCGGGCCCGCCGCCCGCAATGCTGCACTGCGCATGCACCTGCTCGACGCTCATCTGCGCTTCCCGGCGCTGACGTCAACCGGCCTATGCACCTTCGATGCCCTCGGGCCCGATGCCGACCATTGCGACGCCCAGACGATCGGCGAGCGCGACGGTCTTCGGGCGATCGATGATGATGACATCGCCGGCCGCGAGGACCAGGCAGCGTCCGCCTTTTTTGTGCATCAGTTCGATCGTGTCGGGGCCGACGGTGGGCACATCGGCGCGGCGATCATGGCCCGCGCGCGCGCCCTTGAGGAGGGTCCATCCGCCGCTGCGACACAGTTCGCCCACGCGCTCGATCATGCGATCGGTGCCTTCGACCGCTTCGACTGCGACGACATCGCCTTCTCGCACGGCGATTGCCTGGCCCACATCGAGGCGCAGCATTTCCTGCAGCAGTGGCCAGCCCAGCGCGAAGTCGGACTTTTGGCGCGTGGTGGGTTGAATGTGACCCATGATGCCGACGGAGGCCATGTGATCCATGATGTGCGCGGTCGAGTCGATGAGTTGCACTCCGTCGCGGGTGAGTTCGTTGGCGATCGCAGCGAGCATAAGGTGGCTTCGGCGATCCTTGGAGATGCGTAACCATAGCCTGATGGCGCGCCAGTCGGGACGGTTGGCGATGATGCCCCACCAGTTGTGCATGAGCTTGGCTTTGTCGACGCGGCCGACCATGACCGCATAGCGCACGCCCAGGCGGCGCAGGCGCGGGCCCCAACTGCCGAGGCGCAGGGCGGCGGCTTCGTCAAAGCGATCGCAGAGTGCGGGGAGTTCGTCGGGGTATTGGCCGCGCAGGCCCAGGCAGCGCACCGGATGGCCCATCGAGCGCATGCCCTCAGCGACCAGGATTGGCAGGCGACCACCACCGGCGATGAGGCCCATGGGCTCCGGGGGCTCGGGGGGGTCGGGCAGGATGACGGGGGGAGCGGCACGCATTGGCAAAGAGAGTACGACCGCGCGCACGGATTCCGCAAAGTGTGGGAACTACTTGCTTCCCGGGCGGTCGGGCCGATGGAAGGGTCATATCGCCGCTGGGGCTCGGAGATGGACATGACAATGCCGGCCAGACAAATCCGACTTGGCAAGCAAGTCGGGGCACCCGCCGTGAATAGAGAGTGACCCACGCGGTCGGCGCACGCCACTGCCTTTGCCCACCAACGCATGGTTGCTGCGGGCGATCTCCCCTGACCGCATGGGCCCGGGCCTGGTCCGCGCGTGGTTCTCGATTCGCGGCGGGATGTTGAGCGCGCCGATCAGAGGCGGACACAGGGCAGCAAAAAACGCCCCCGGGCAGTGGTGGGACCACCCGGGGGTCAGGCAAAGGGAGGGCTGCGTTGTGCATTCCGTTGCAGAACGCTGCAGCCCTCAGCTGGTGGGCTCAAGGCCGTCGCGCTTTCGCGCGACGCAGAAAGCCGCGGAGGCAAGTGAGCAAATTCGGTTCGAGCGTGTCGAATGCCGGTCAGTCCGTGGCGCCGGTGCATTTGCATGCACCCCGCCGATTCTTCCGGCGTTCAACTCGGCGGTCAGGCGTCCCGCACTCCGTGCAGGGCGCGAGCGGCATGGTGTCCTTTCCATGCCGACCGAATGAACGCTCGCATCAAGCTGCTCTTCTCACCTCCTTGGCATGTGCGGTTGGCAAGCATCGGAGCTGCTCACATCGCACTTGACTTGCGGGCACGCGCCTTTCGACTCGTCCTCCCGCCATGGAGTTCGGGCTTGTCAACCCGCCAGTCTCTCCAACTGTCGCGCTCGGGCGGCCATCGACAACGCATCGATGCGCTTCCGTGCGCATGGTTCACCGTGTTCTGTTCAGGTCATCAACTGCACCCCATGCTTGCGCCGCAATTCAGGCACTTGTAGCAAGTGCCTGATCGCACGGTGATTGTGCCGCACACGTCACACGCGGGCGCATCTTGTTGCTGTTCAGTCAGTGACACACTGAGTACTGATGTGGCGATCGCAACGGGCTCCGCAGCTTCGTCCGTCTGTGCCAGGCGCAAGGCGCTTGTGCCATCGGTGCGCGCTTGCATGACGGGCGCGCTGTCACTGGTGTGCCTGGTCGTGGCGGTTGCGAGTCGATTGGCCCCCACCGTCGGCGCGCTGCCGCGCGATGGTGTGGAAGTGGGCTTGGCCTCGACGGCGCTGTTCGGCGCGGGCTCGGCCGGCGGCTCTCGCCTAGGCGCATTGGCTTCGCGATAGCCCTCGATGAACTGCATGCCCATCCAGCGGAAGATGTAGTCGACGAGTGACTTCGCGATCGGGATGTCGCGGTTGGTAGTCATGCCCGCGGGTTCGAAGCGCTGGTGCGTGAACTTGCGCACGAGCGAGTCGATGGGGACGCCGTATTGGAGGGCGACAGAAGTCGCGGTGCCAAGAGAATCCATGAGGCCGCCGATGGTGGAGCCTTCCTTGGCCATGGTGATGAAGAGTTCGCCGGGCGAGCCGTCTTCATAAAGACCGACGGTGAGGTAGCCCTCATGCCCGGCGATGTTGAACTTGTGGGTGATCGATTGGCGCGTGTCGGGCAAGCGGCGGCGCATTGGACGATGAACGATGTGTTCGGTCATGCGCACAGTGCGCGATGTATCGCCATCGGAGATTGACACCGCGACCTCGCGCACTTCGTCCGCAACTTCGGTACGTGCGGCCTCGAGGGCGTCTTCGTCGTCGTCGAAGTCGGCGATGACATCCGCGGGTTCACGCACGTCGTGCGTCTCTTCCTTGGCGTCGTCGCTCTTCGTGTTGAGCGGTTGGCTCAGCTTGCACCCGTCGCGATAGAGGGCGTTGGCCTTGAGGCCAAGCTCCCAGCTGAGGCGATAAGCCGCTGCAATGTCCTCCTCCGTTGCGCTGTTGGGCAAATTGATCGTTTTGCTGATCGCGCCGGAGATGAAAGGCTGCGTCGCAGCCATCATGCGAATGTGGCCCTGCGCCGCGATGAACCGCGTGCCCTTCTTGCCGCACGGGTTGGCGCAATCGAAGACCGCAAAGTGCTCTGAGCGCAGGTGCGGCGCGCCTTCGATGGTTTGCGTGCCGCAGATGATCTCGTTGAGGCGATCAATCTGATGCTTACTGAGGCCAAGCTTCTCGAGCAGGTTGAATTTTGGGTTGGCCTTGGCGGCGGATGCTTCGATGTCGACGCGCTCAAGCGCATCGTCACCCAGCGCCCAAGCGCTGAAGGCGAAGCCGATTTCGAACATGCCGGGCAGTGTTTTCTCGATGCTCGCCAGGTCGTCGCCATTCAAGCCCTTGCTGCGTAGCCAGCCGGCGAGCGTGATGCCCGGCGCCGATTCGCCCGGTCGTGCGGGCGGCAGCTTGACATCCAAACGCTGTGCGCCGAGCACGTACTCAATGATGTCCTTGATATGCGGCTCTGCGTAACCAAGTGCGCGCAGGGCGGGCACGACCGATTGATTGACAATGCGGAAGTAGCCGCCACCCGCGAGCTTCTTGAACTTCACGAGTGCGAAGTCGGGCTCGACGCCGGTCGTGTCGCAATCCATGAGCAGGCCGATCGTGCCCGTCGGCGCGATGACCGTCGTCTGTGCGTTGCGATAGCCGTGCTTCTCGCCAAGCTTCAGCGCATCATCCCACGCGCCGGCAGCGCGTTCGAGCATGTCATCGGCGTTGGCGATCTTCACGCGCCCATCGCGCACAATGCGATGCTCGATCGACACTGGGCGAATGCGCAGACTCTCCCACTGCTTGGCATCGCGATCGACGCCATGCGCAGCGCGGCGGTGGTTGCGCATCACGCGGAGCATGTCTTCGCGGTTGTCGTTAAACTTCGCAAAAGCGCCGAGTTCCTTGGCCATCAGCGCGCTCATGCGATACGAACGCCCGGTCATGATCGCAGTGATCATGCCGGCGACGGCACGCGACTCGTCCGAGTCATACGCCATGCCGGCCTGCATGAGCATCGCACCGATATTGGCGTAGCCCAGGCCAAGCGTGCGATAGTCATAGCTTTTCTGTGCGATCTCGCGCGATGGATACTGCGCCATCAGCACCGAAATCTCGAGCACCATCGTCCACAGATCGACGCCGTGCTCAAAACGCTCAACATCGAACGTGCGATCCTCAGCATTCCAGAATGTCAGCAGATTGAGCGACGCAAGATTGCACGCCGTGTCGTCCAGGAACATGTATTCAGAACACGGGTTGCTCGCGTTGATGCGGCCACCTTGCGGGCATGTGTGCCACGCATTGATCGTCGTGTCATATTGCACGCCCGGGTCAGCACAGCGCCACGCCGCCCGATTGATCTGGTCCCACAGCCCGCGCGCCTTGATCGTCTTGGCAACTTCGTCGTCTGTTCTATTGCGCAGAACCCAATCGCCATCCTTGTCGATCGCATCAAAGAAATCATCGCCAATGCGCACCGAGTTGTTCGCGTTCTGCCCCGAAACAGTCTGGTACGCCTCGCCATTGAAGTCGTAGCTCAGCTCGAGCCCGAGTTCCCTCGCGAGTTCTCGCTGATCGCCCGGCAGCGCCTTGAGCCCTTCGACCAATGCCGCGACCTTCAGCTCTTCGCGCACCTTCCAGTTCACGAAGTTCTCGATGTCCGGATGATCCATATCCAGGCAGACCATCTTCGCTGCGCGCCGCGTTGTGCCGCCGCTCTTGATCGCCCCCGCAGCACGGTCGCCAATCTTGAGCCAGCTCATCAACCCGCTCGACTTGCCGCCGCCCGAAAGCAGTTCGCCCTCGCCGCGCAAGCCGGAAAAGTTCGTGCCCGTGCCCGAGCCATACTTGAACAGGCGCGCCTCGCGCGTCCACAAGTCCATGATCCCGCCGTCATTGACAAGATCGTCGCTCACACTCTGAATAAAGCACGCGTGCGGCTGCGGATGCGTATACGAATCCTCGCTCAGGCGCACCTCGCCCGTCTTCGCATCGGCATACCAGTGCCCCTGCGCGGGCCCGTTGATGCCATACGCCCAGTTGAGCCCCGTGTTGAACCACTGCGGACTGTTCGGCGCACACATCTGGTGCAGCATCATGTACGCAAGCTCATCGTAAAACGCCTGCGCATCATCCTTGGAATCGAAGTAGCCGTGCGCTTCGCCCCAGTGCCGCCAGCAGCCGGCCAAGCGATGAATCACTTGCCGCGCAGAGGTTTCAGGCCCCGACGTGCCATCTTCGCGAGGAACTCCGGCTTTCCGAAAATACTTGCTCACCATGATGTCAACCGCGAGCTGGCTCCATTGCGCCGGCATCTCGACATCATTCATCTCAAAGACGACCGAGCCGTCAGGATTGGAGATGCGACTCGACCGCCTGGCCCACTCAACTGTGGCGAAGGGGTCGGTTCCGAGTTTGGTGAAGTGACGGGCAATCTTCATACGTGGGCGCTTCCTTGCTCACGAAGCCAATGATCATCCAATTTGTTAGTCGACTTTCGGCAACGTCAATCCACCCTGATCCTGATACTTCCCTTGCTTGTCCGCGTAGCTCATCGCGCACACGCGATCAGCCTTCAGGAACACAAGCTGCGCGATGCCTTCATTGGCATACACGCGCGCCGGCAGGGGTGTGGTGTTGCTGATTTCGAGTGTCACCTTGCCGCGCCATTCGGGCTCGAGCGGCGTGACATTCACGATCAAGCCGCAGCGGGCATAGGTGCTCTTGCCAACGCAAAGCACGAGCACATCGCGCGGGATGGTGAAGGTCTCGACGGTTTCGCACAGGGCGAAGCTGTTGGGCGGGATGATGATGTGGTCAGCCCCGGTGCCGTCGAGATCGACCTCGACCATGAAGTCATCCGTGAAGAGCTTCGGATCGACGATCGCGGCCCCGCCGCTCGCCGGCACGGGCGTAAAGATCTTGAAGCGCCCACCGACGCGCACGTCATAGCCATAGCTCGACACGCCATAGCTGATGCGCCCCGGACGCTTCACGGCGTCTTCGAATGGCTCGATGGAAATGAGTTCGCGAATCTGCGTATCGCACAGGACGGCCATGTCCAGACCCTCGTTCGCGCCGAGCGTGGCGCGTGGATTTCCGTACCCAACAGATCCCAACCAAACCGACGGGGCAGACCGATCGCGCGGACCACGGGTGGTGGTCTTTTGCCTGCCGCGTGGGCTTTTGGATTTCGCGAACCCGACCAGCCTCGGGGGTGTTCCCGCAGTGGGCACTTCCGAGGCGGGAGGTGAATATACCACTAGGTGTAGTGGCTACAACCCCCTCAACCCCAAAATGAAGTGCAAAGTGTGCAGGACCTGTGCGCAATCTCGTAAGTCATTGTCCGATAAGCACTTGCGGAAGGCGCAAAAGTGACAGAGGGTGGGTCGGCGGGTGTTTAGGGGTGTGGAGAAGTTGGCGCGCCTTGGCGGCGGGCGGAACGGCTGCAGACTTCATTGCTCAAGCACAACCTCATCGCCCAGTACGACGCGGCCGGGCGTGACGATTGAGCCGTAGACACCCAGGCAACCCTGGCGGTGGTCGGCGACGGTCTTGAGGATTTCGGGGCGGCGTTCGCCTGTTGCGGGATCGATGGTGATGACGACGCAGCGGCCATCGCGCTTGTCGATGCGCATGCGCATGCCGCCAATGCGCACCGTGCGGCCGACCCAGGCATCTTCGGGGAAGGGCGTGTCGTCGTGCGCATCGATCAGGATGTTGGGGCGGAAGCGCTGCGGGTCGAGGGGCATGCCGACGAGATCGCTCAGCTGCGCAATGGTTTGCGTGGTAATGAGTGCGAGGGGGAAGGCGTCGAAGATGCCTCGCTTTTGTCGGATGATGCGCGCGCCGTCGAGTTCGGCGGCGAGCGCGGGGTCGGTGACATCGAGCACGGCGCCGGTGGGTGTGCGCACGCGGGTGGGCGAGGTGTCGGGGTTGGCGGGGTCGGTGAATGCGGGGCGGTAGGCGTTCATGTCCGCGCGCTGGCGGAGGGTGAGCCAGGGGAAGCCGCTTTGCTCGAGGTTGGGGCGCACGAAGGCCCAGCGGCGGTCGCCCGCGATGCCTTGCCAGGAGACATCGGCTTCGTTGAGTGCTTCAGCGGCCATGGACTTGACGGGATAGCGCCAGAGGGCAGCGACGCGGGCAACAAGTGACGAGTCATGCGATGAAGACATGGGCCCCTCACCCGCCTCGCGTTGCTCGGCACCCTCTCCCCGCGCGCGGGGCGAGGGAGCAGGAATCAATCAAACCGGAACACACCCTTGCGGTAGCCATAGAGGTAGGCAACGACCGTCGTGAGCATGAAGAAGAGCACGCGGCCCAAGAACACGGGCTGGTATGCGCTGGAGGGGTCGATGTTCGCGTAGGTGACGGCCCAGGGGTAGAGGAAGATGACTTCGACATCGAAGAGCAGGAAGGTCATCGCGATAATGTAGAAGCGCACGTTGAAGCGCTTGCGCGCGGTGCCGACGGGCTCCATGCCCGACTCGTAGGTCATCGCTTTGACTTGGCCCGTGCGGCGCGGGCCGATGATGAGCGAGAGGACGATGTTCGCCACCGCGAAGGCCACCGCCATCGAGATGAGCATCATGACCGTGATGTACGCGGCGAGGCCAATGTCGGCGGCGAGGAGTTGCGGCGCGAGGTGCGTCATGGCGAAGAGTCTACCGCAGGAGCACCCAAACAACGAGTCCGATCCACACTGCCGAAAACCCGATCGCAAACAGCTTGAATCGGCGAAGCCAGACGCGCCGCTCGTTCATGCCTCCCTATCCGACGGTCAGCGGCACGGGTTGCGGCTTGGGGGCGTGGGTCGGTTGAAGCGCGATGCCGAGGGGCACGCGCTTGCCGTCGGGACCCTTGGGGGGCATACCTTCGGCGTCGATGTGGCGTTGGATCGCCATGATGCCTTCGAAGAGTTGCTCAGGGCGTGGCGGGCAACCCGGGACATAGACATCGACGGGAATGAACTGGTCGCAGCCCTGGACGACGGCGTAGGTGTCGAACACGCCGCCAGTGGAGGCGCAGGCGCCCATGGAGATGACCCACTTGGGCTCGGCCATCTGCATGTAGATGCGCTGGAGGACGGGCATGGACTTGATGGCGATGCGCCCGGCGACGATCAGCAGGTCGGACTGGCGGGGGGAGAAACCCATGCGCTCCATGCCAAAGCGGGCGATGTCATAGCGGGACGAAGCGGTGGCCATGAGTTCGATGCCGCAGCAAGCGGTGGCGAAGGGCATGGGCCAGAGCGATGAGCGGCGCGCCCAGTTGATGATGTGCTGGAGCTGGGTGGTGAGGAACCCCTCGGCGTGGATGGCGGCTTCAATGCCCATGTGGGGGATGATAGCTAGTGGGCGCTCTTGGCGGCCCGGTGTGGGAAGAAGAGGACGCAAGCGGCGATGAAGGCGAAGAGCACAGCGGAGGCGGTGTAGCGGCTGAGGGCCAGGCCGCCGGACGCGACGGGTTTGTCGAGCAGGTCGCCCACTGCGGCTCCGAGCGGGCGCGTGAGAATGAATGCGGCCCAGAAGAGCACGACGTGGGACGTGCGCGTCGCGAAATACAGCACTGCGACGACGGCGATCATCGCGCTGAAGACAAGTGCGGCGCCTTGATAGCCCAGCCCGGAGTCGGCGGTCCAGTCACCCAGGGCCGTGCCGAGCGTTTGTGAGAACATGATGGTGAGCCAGTAGAAGGACTCGGCTCTTGGCGAACTTACGCTCGTAATCGACACGGTGCCCAGCGTGAACTTCCAGGCAGCGAGCGAGGCGGCTAGGAGGGCGGCGAGTAGGATCGAGCCGCCGGCGTAGCCAATGCCGATGTCGCGCGTGGCGTAGTCGGCGAGTGTCGTGCCGACGGTGGTGGAGGCGATGATCGTGCCCCAATACAGCATCGGGTGAAACCTCTTGGCGAGGATCTGCGCGACGACCATTGCGATGAAGATGGCGGCGAAGATCGCCGTGCCAACGAGGTAGCCGAGGTTCATGGACATCGAGACCGCGTCGCCACCGGTTTCACCAAGGGTGGTCGCGGCGATCTTGATGATCCAGAACAGAAAGACGACTTCGGGGACCTTGATGGCGCTGTGGCCACCTGCGTCGCCGGCACTTGGGTTCTTCATGGGGCGATTGTATTGGTGGCCCATGAGGGCTTGTGTGAGGGTTTGATGACGGCGGTCCGGAAACCAGGTCAAGGCAGCGAGGGTGAAGCGGTCAGCGTGCCTGGGATGTGAGCGCACGGCTTGCGCGGCGAGAGATTGGTCACGCGCGCGGGGGCGGCGGGCCGATTTCGTGATCGATGCCGAACTCGCTTGGAGGACGTTCACTTGGCCGCGCTTTGGCGCTGGCGGGGCTGTTGGCCTCGGCGGTTGCTGTGGGTCGGTTGGGTTTTGGGCCCGCGACGGCGCACGCGACCTCGGCGATTGATCTGTCGGCGACGATGGACGCGGCGATCCTGGCGGTCGAGGGGAATCGCCCACAGGAAGCGGACACGCTCTTGCGCGAAATCATCGAGCGTGAGCCGGATCACGCGGGCGCGGCGCTGCTGTTGCGCGAGCTGTACACGGCGCGCGGGTTTGAATTGCCCGTTGACGAGACGGCACTGCAGCAGACGCTCGGTGCGCTGGGGCCCGACTATCGGCAAACGGAGACGGACCACTTTGTCGTGTTGTCGAATGGCGACTCGAAGTGGACGCGGCAGCGCTCGGCGCTGCTGGAGCGTGCGCACCACCAGTTTTCGCGCGTGATGAATCAACTGGGGCTGGAGGTGGTGCCGCCGCAGCAGAAGATGCTGTGTGTGCTGATCGCGGACCACGGGGACTATCAGCGATTCGCGTCTTTGCATGATCGAGTCGAAGCGCCGTGGGTGGCGGGCTATTACGCATCACTCAGCAACCGCATCGTGATGTATGACGACGCGACGGGGCCGACGTTTGAGCGTCTTGCGCAGCAGCTTGGCGAGTTGGATGGGCAGGCGGAACAGGCCGCGATGGTCGCCATGGATGCGCGCCAGGCGGGCGAGCGGGACTATGCCAGGGCCGCAGCGGAGCATGCGCGGTACATGGATTCGCTGGCGGCGTCGGAGCGCAAGCGCATTGAAGGCGTGCTGCGCGAGATCTCTGACGCGAAGGCGGTGCACGAGGCGACGCATCAGGTGGCGTTTAATTGCAATCTGCAAAGCCGGGCGCATCAGTATCCGTTCTGGCTGACAGAAGGATTGGCGACGTGCTTCGAGCCGCCCGATCCACGCCGAGCCTTCGGTCCGGACATTGCCAGCGAAACGCGCGAGGCGGAGTGGGACCGTGTGCTTGATGAGGGCAAGCAGATGCCGCTGCGGCAATTGGTGGGCCTCGTAGGGCTCGACCACGCGCACAACAACGAAGAAGCTGCGGTGGCGTATGCGCAGGCGTATGCGCTGTTTCGCTATCTGTTCCGGTATGAGCGCGAGGCGCTTGCGGCGTACTTCCGCGACATTCAGCGCGAACCTGCGGGGCGGATCAGTCCCAAGCGGCAGGTGGAGTTGTTCGAGGCGCGGTTTGGCGACATCGAGGCGCTCGAGCGCCAGTGGATGCGACAGGAAAGGCGCTAGAACTCTTTCCGCAGCCGTGCCGGCGGGATGTCGAGTTGCCCGCGGTATTTGGCGATCGTGCGCCGGGCGATTTCGATGCCGCGTTTCTTGAGTTCGGCGACGAGCGCTTCATCGCTCAGGGGCTTGGCCTTGTCTTCGCCTGCGACGACTTCCTGCAGCGCGGCCTTGATGGTTTCCCAGGAGACATCTTCGCCTGAGTCGGTCTGCGTGCCGCCCGTGAAGAGCTTGCGGAGGGCGACGACGCCGCGCGGGGTCTGGAGATACTTGCCCGCGACGGCGCGGGAGACGGTTGCGACGTGCATGCCGAGCTGATCGGCGACCTGTGACATGGGCAAGGGCTTGAGGGCCTGCTGGCCCTGGTCGAGATAGTCGCGTTGCGCGGCGACGACTGCTTTCACGACACGGAGCAGTGTGTTCTGTCGCTGGTTGACCGCGTCGATGAGCCACTGTGCGTTGCCGAGGTTCGTGCGGATGAACTCGCGATCCTGCTTGGCGAGGCTGCGGTCGCGGGCCATGAGGGCATACTCGCGATTGATGCGCAGGTTGGGGAGGCGCGCATCGGTGAGGTAGGCCATGTAGTCGTCCAAGTCGTCGTCGTACTCGACGATTGCGTCGGGAATGATCGTGGGCGGGGTTTCGTTCACGAGCGCTCGGCCGGGATGCAGCATCAGGCGGTGCATGTGCTCCATCGCCTGTTTGACCTGGTCGACCGTGAGTTCGGTGCGCTGGGCGATGCGCGGAATGCGGTTGTGGATGAGATCGTCCAGGTGCTCTTCGACGAGCAAGCGCACGATCGCCCAGTCGGCGGCGGGGTGTCCGTTGGTCTTTGCGGTGAGCGCTGCGTCATGGGCGAGCGCGTCGATCTGCAGCAACAGACACTCGCGTACATCCCGGGCGGCCATGCCGGGCGGTTCGAGCCCATGCTGCAGCGCTTCCAGGGCAGCCTTGAGGGCCTCGATGTCAAAGCGCGACTGCGCGGCAATCTCCGCCAAGTCGATGCGCATGTAGCCGTCGTCGTCGATGCGCTCGATGAGCAGCTTGCCGGCCTCGCGGGTGTCATCGTCGACATCGGCGAACATCCACTGCTCGAGCAACTGGTCGTGCAGCGACCTAGGGCGGGCCTCGGTGTTGGCCATCGCATCCATCTTGGCGTCGCGCTCGCCCGCCATACGGCGTGGGGAATAGGTGGGCTCGTACTCTTCGGATTGCTTGTAGCTGCGACCTTCGTAGGCGTTGTCGAAGGCCTCGCTGTAGCTTGACTCCAGATTGTCGAGGCGCTCAAAGTCATCGGCAGAACCCGAGCCGTCAACATTCAGTTCGCGCTCGTTCTCACGCGCGTCGCGCTCGACCTGGGCGCGCTGTTCTTCGATGGCTTCGCGGTCGGCGGTCGGCTGGAAGGTCTCAAGCGTGACGTTGGACTCGAGCTCTTGCTCGATGCGCTCCTCCAGCGCGAGCAGCGGCATCTGCAGAATCTCCATGGACTGGATCATCCGCGGCGCCAGCTTCATCTGCTGGGCGAGCTTCATATGTTGGGCGGTTTCAAACCGCATGCGCGAACCTCCAACATGATGCCGACTGCGGGGGCACACGCCCGCGCCAACCATCAATAGCATCCAGTCAATCGAGCTTCAATGCCAGTGGGGTCGTCGGCCTATGATTGAGCAGTATTTCATGCAGGCCACGCCCTTGGAGCGCCGAAGGTGCGCTGCCAGGAGCGTCGGCTACACCAAACGCCGCCCTTCGATGGCGTCGGCGAGCACTGCCTTTGTGACGAACTCAAGCTGGCCGCCGGCAGGAAGACCCCGAGCGAGGCGCGTCACCTTCACGCCTTTGGCGCCAATGGTCTCGTTGAGGTAGAGCGCGGTGCCGTCACCTTCCAGCGTTGGATTGAGCGCGAGGATGACCTCATTGATGGCGATGCCGCCGGGATTGCCCTTTGGCTTGGTGATCCGATCCATGAGTTGCGCGATCGTGATGTCTCCGGGCCCGACGCCTTCGAGGGGGGAGAGGCGCCCCATGAGCACGTGGTAGAGCCCGCGGTACATGCCCGTGGATTCGATCGCGATGAGATCGCGCGGCTGCTCAACGACCATCACCATTGCGTGATCTCGCCTGGGCTCAGCGCAGACGGCGCAGAGTTTGTCGTCGGCGAAATTGAAGCACACCGGGCAGTGGCGCACGGTGGTCTTGACATCGTGGATCGCTTTGGCAAGCGCGAGGGCTTCGTCCTTGTCCTGCTTGAGGATGTGGAACGCCAGGCGCTCGGCAGAACGACGCCCGATGCCCGGCAACTTTGCAAGCCCGGCGAGGAGGCGGTTCACTGAATCCGGGTAGCCGGGGCGCGGATCGAATGCATTGCCTTTGCCGGCGGCGTTGGAAGGCTTGCGCGCCATGGCTACCCGAGCAGCTTTTCGATGCCGGGCATGGCGGGCAGGCCAAGCTCTTGAGACATCTTCTGCGTTTCCTCCGCGATGACCGCCTGTGCACGTTGGAGCGCATCGTTGGTGGCCTCGCGCACGAGGTCTTGCAATGCATCGGTCCCTTGCGCGACTGCGTCCGGGTCGATGAAGACTTCGGAGACTTGCATATTGCCACTGATTGTCACACGGACTTGTGAGCCGCCTGCAACGCCGGTGATGCGCATCTGCGCGAGCTTGGCTTTGAACTGGTCACCCATACGCTGAATCTTGTCTTTGTCGCGCAGGAGCCCCGCGAGCGCCCCCATCGCCTTCATTTGGTCCAGCATGCGAATAATTCCTCCGTGTTCAATCCTCTGTGTCTTCCTCGACGTCGATGAGCCGCGCATCAAAGAGCTCCCGCGCCCGCTGCACCATCGGATCGCGCGACGCCTCGGCCATAAGCTTCTGGCGTCGCTCTGAAACCTGGTGCGGATGCTCAGCCTGCCCAGCGCTCGGCGCTGCGATCTTGAGCGAAGGCATCACCTTGACGCCTGCAACTTCTGAGACGTGCTGCGCAATAAGGTCGAGTTTGGGCTCGATGTAGAACTTCTTGGTGGCGTCGTTCAAGGTGATGATCGCAGCGCCGTCCGGAGCGAGCGACGTGAGCTCGACTGAGTCGAAGATCGATGCAAGGCCTTGGTTGGCCGAGACGCGCTCGAGCACCTTGTCCCAGATCGCGCCGGGGTCGGTCAGTTTGGGCGGTGTCGGTTCAGCGCTTGTCGCGCTTTTGGGTGGTGGCGGGCTTGGCGGTGGGGTCGGTGTCGGCTCTAGCTCCCCGACCTGCTGTTTTTTTTTCGCGCCCGCGGTCGATGCCGCGACTGGCTTGGGCGCGGGTGCTTGTCCTGAGAGTAGCGCCGCAACGTCGGCCATCTGCTCGGTCAATGCCAAGCGCACCATGAGTGCATCGACGAGTGCCCGGGGGGTGGAACTGGACTTGGCCATCCGTGAGATCGACTCGACCAGCGCGATCATGTGGACACACGCGGGCGCATCGAAGCTTGCCGATTGGGCAACGATTGCCTTGCGCGCTTCGCCGCGCACTTCGAGGACCTCTGAGTCTTCGCCACACGCTGCGACGACCATGAGATCGCGGAAACGGTCGGCGAGCGCTTCAAGCATCTGGAACATCTCAACGCCCTGCGCCATCGCAGCATCGGCGGCTTGCAGTGTCCCGGAGGCGTCGCTGCCAGCAATCGCTTCGACGATCGCATCGATCAGCGCCCGCTCGGGCAACCCAAGCACACGGCTGAGCAATTCAAGGGTGAGTGTTTCGCCTTTGCCGGCTGCCGCCATCACGCGATCGAGCAGGCTCAATCCGTCGCGCATCGACCCGTTGGCCAGTCGCCCCAGCTCATACAGCACATCATTGTCAGCGTTGACGGACTCGCCCTTGGCGACGCTGACGAGATGGGCCGCGATTTCCTTAGCGCTGAGCGACCGGAAGTCGAAGCGCTGGCAGCGGCTCTGGATCGTCGGCAGCACCTTGTGCGCCTCGGTCGTACACAGGATGAACTTCACATGCTGGGGGGGCTCCTCCATCGTCTTGAGGAGGGTGTTGAACGCCTCGCGCGTGAGCATGTGGACTTCGTCGATGATGTAGATCTTGTACTTGCCGCGGAGTGGGCGGTAGATCGAGTTGGCGATCAGTTCGCGCGCCTCTTCCACACCACGATTCGACGCGGCGTCGATCTCGATCACATCGGTGTCATCGCCCCGCATGATGGCAGCATCCACCTCGGGGCTCCCTCCATTGAGAGCCTTGGCGAAAATGCGTGCCATCGAGGTCTTGCCCACGCCCCGCGTCCCGACAAACAGATACGCGTGCGCGACGCGGCCCTGAGCGATGGCGTTGGCCAGCGTCTTGGCGATCGCCTCCTGCCCGACGACCTCGTCGAAGCCTTGCGAGCGGTACCTGCGTGCGAGGACGGTGTAGGCCATGGGAGCAGTGTAGCGGGACGCACCTGGTCCCCGGGCAAACCAGCCTGTGCGTACGTAGGGTTCTGTGACCGTGCTCGTTTCAGCTTACTTCTGCGTGTAATCAAACACTCCACGGCCGGTCTTGTTGCCGAGGCGTCCGGCGGCGACGAGTTGGCGGATGAGCGGGCAGGGGCGGTAGCGCTCGCTGTTGAGCCCCTCGGCGAGCACATCCATGATGTGTGCGCAGGTGTCGAGGCCAATGAAATCGGCAAGGCGCAGCGGGCCCATCGGGAAGTTGCAGCCGAGCGTCATGATGCCATCGATTGCTTCGGGCTCGGCGACGCCTTCCATGAGGGCATAGAAGCCTTCGTTGATCATGGGCATAAGCACGCGGTTGGAAACGAAGCCCGCACGATCGTTGGCGGTGAGGGGTGTCTTGCCCATGCGCTCGGCGAGGGCGCTCGTGCGCGCGACGATCGCATCGTCGGTCTGCAAGCCCTTGATGATCTCGACGAGCTTCATCACGGGCACGGGAAAGAAGAAGTGCATACCGACGACGCGCGAGGCGATGCCGGACTTGGCCTTGTCGGCGGCGGCGGCGATCTGCGTGATGCTGATCGACGAGGTGTTCGTCGCGAGAACGGCATCGGGTTTGGTGAGCGTGGTTGCGAGCTTTGCGAAGATCTCGGCCTTGACGTCGGCGTTCTCGACGACCGCTTCGACGGCCCAGTCAACGCCCGCCAGGTCGTTCCAATTCGCGGTGTACTTGATGCGCTTCAGGGCCGCGTCGCAATCGCCTTGCGCCATCTTGCCCTTTTCAACAGCCCGTGCGAGCAGCTTCTGATGCGTCGCCTTGCACTTGTCCAGGGCCGCTTGGTGTGCGTCGTACACGACCACATCCATGCTGGCGACTGCGGCGATCTGCGAGATGCCGCCGCCCATTTGTCCCGCGCCGATCACACCCATTGTCTTGACATCGCTCATCGGATCCCCCTGCCAAAAGCAAAGCCGCCCGCGGCGAGCGGCGCCGGGCGGGGGTCCAATGATACCGGATGATGTGAGCGCGGACGCGCGCCGAAATCAGGCGGCCTTGCGCGATGTTCCGGCTCTCTCGGCGCCGTGCAACATGACCGTAGCAACGGCATTCAGCGCCTGGCTCCACGCGTGTTCAATCTCAGGCGTCCAGAGGTCGCCCGCGAATTCTTTGAGCGAAGCGATGAGTGTGCTCGCCACGACGCCATAGTGCTCCGGCTTGGCGCCATAGCCAACGTGCCGGGCACCCATCTCTTCCAGGCCCGGTTCAATCTTCTCGAGATCGCGCACGTTCTTCACGACGAGACCAATGGCACCGACGAGGTGCTTGCGCTGCTCGGTCAGGTCTGCCGGAAAGATCGAGCGAAGCTCCGGATGCTCCGAGAAGAGCAACTCGTAGAACCGCGCCACAATGGCGTGCGCCTGACCCGACAGGGCGTTGAAGCTGGACTCAATCAGGTCCATCTGCTGCGTGTTCATGTGAAAGCCTCCATGGGGGACCGGATAGGCCCGAGTCCACCACTTCGGCTTCCCGCAGGCATCGCTGAACCTGTTTATCGCTCGACGATCATCGCCACGGCGTTGCCACCCCCCAAACAGAGGGCCGCCAGGCCCCGCTTGGCGTCGAGCCGCATCATGTTGTGCAGCAGGGTCACAAGCACACGCGCGCCCGACGCGCCGATCGGATGGCCCAGGGCGATCGCGCCGCCCGCGACGTTGCATTTTTCCGCCGGCACGCCCGCGGCCTTAATGTTCTGCAAACTCTGCGCAGCGAACGCTTCGTTGAGTTCGAAGAGATCGATGTCGCTCATCTTGAGCCCGGCTTTCTCAATCACGGCCGGCACGGCAAGGGCCGGGGCTGTGAAGATTGCCTGCGGCTTCACACCCGAAGTGTGATAGGCGACGATGCGCGCAATGGGCTTGGCACCGAGTGCCTCGGCCTTCGCGAGCGACGCGACGACGACCGCAGCGCCGCCGTCATTGATTGTGGAGGCATTGCCCGCGGTGACGGTACCGTCCTTTGTGAACGCTGCGCGCAGTTTGCCCAGTCCCTCGGCGGTCGAATCGCCCCGGATGCCTTCGTCCTTACTCACGCCACCTTCGGGTCCGGGGACCTTGCGATTGCCAACCTGCTCGCCCGTGAGCGCGACGATCTCCCTGTCAAACCAGCCCGCTGCCTGGGCCTTGCCCGCCTTCTGCTGGCTATCGGCTGCGAAGGCGTCCTGCTCCTCGCGCGTGATCTTGTATTCATTGGCCACCCAGTCGGCACTGTTGCCCATCATGCACTGCTCAAATGCGCAGAACAGGCCATCGTGCGCCATAGCGTCCTTCAGCGGCGCTTCGCCAAACTTGATGCCGTTGCGCGCATGCACGAAGTGCGGCGCCATGGTCATGTTCTCTTGGCCGCCCGCGACGACGAGTTGGTTGTCGCCCGCTCTGATGGACTGAGCCGCGAGCATGACGGCTTGCAGGCCGCTGCCGCAGACCTTGTTGATTGTTTGCGCGTTGAGCGAATCGGGCAGGCCCGCGCCGAGCCCCGCCTGGCGCGCGGGGTTCTGTCCGCAGCCAGCCTGAATGACATGGCCCATGATGCACTCGTCGACGTGCTTGCCGGCGGCATCGCCTTTGAGCGCCCCGACTTCATCCAGCGCCGCACGAATCGCATAGGCCCCGAGCTTGACGGCGGGCACGTTCGACAGCCCGCCAAAGAATCGGCCGATGGGCGTGCGCTTGGCGGAGAGAATCACGGGGGTGGTGGCGGCAGCGGACATGGGTTGCTCCGTTCAGGCAAGTGGTCCAATGATGAAGAACGCGGTCCATCGAGGCGGCAATGGCCCGCGCGGGGCGACATGGTAGCAGCCGCCCGCACCCGCCGGGACCTTCGAGGAAAGATCCCCTATTACCATCCACCACGATGTCGACTCATGCGACCAACTTGGCTGGCGCTTGCCCTTCGCCCGTGTCCAGGCGCCTCGTTGCGATGCGCATCGTCGAGTTCGCCGGCCTCTATGGGGCGCTCCCGGTTGTATTTGGCGTGGTCCGTGTCGGGATCATCCCGGGTCTGATTCTTGGCTGTGCGATTCTTCTGTTTGTCCTCTGGCGCGATCCGACCTTTGAACGCAGGCGCTTCGTGAACATTGCAGGCGCCAAGCGCGAGTTGCGGTTCATGCTTTCGACGTTCGCACTGGGTGCAATCGGACTTATTGGCTTGACGTGGTGGCTCTCCACGTGGCTGCAGTTTCAAGGTCGCATCGGGCTGTTTGGCTTTCCGCGGCGCAACCCAGCCTTCTACGCGATCGTGATGACCGCCTATCCGATCTTCAGTGTGTATCCACAGGAACTGATCTACCGCACGTTCTTCTTCCATCGGTATGCGTGTGTGTTTCGGCATCCGGCGATGATGATCTTCGCGTCCGCCGCGGCGTTCGGCTGGGCGCACCACCTCTTCGATAACCCGCGCATTGCCTGGGATGCCGAGTTGTCCGTCGCGCTTACGTTCGTGGGCGGCCTGCTCATGGCGTGGACATATCATCGATCGCGCTCGACGGCCGCGGCGTGGCTCGAGCATTCGCTGTTTGGCGACTGGGTGTGGACCATTGGGCTGGGAAGTCTGTTTTACGCGGGGGCATCGCGGGTGGTGGCGGGATGAATCGGATGCTGCTTCTGCTCCTCGTTGTTCCGGTGCTTGCTGCGTGCGAGCGCAGCCCCGACGTGACCGCTACAACACTTCACTGGAACGGCCAGGAGTTTGCGACCCGCCTGACGACACCGAAGGAGCCGACAAGCGATGTCACCGTCATCATGCTTGGCGGCGGCTTCGCCTTTGATGAACATTGGACGACGCCCGCGAGCTACGACATCGAAGGCTCGCACGTCAACGTCACAATCGACGGTGTTGACTATCACGATGCGGACACGATCACCGCCGAGCTCGTGAAGCGCGGATTCCGGGTCTTTCAGTGGAGCTCGATTCCGAGCGATGATGCGACTGGACTGGCCAATCCAGCCCTGGCCCGCGGCGCAACGTACCGTCAACTGCGAGAGCTCTCTCAAGCAGCAGTCGCCCACGCATGCACACTCGATGGTGTCAAAGCCAACCGCATCGTTCTGCTTGGGCATTCGCTTGGCGCTGCGCGGGCATGCCAGATTGCGGATGCGTCAACGGCGGGGATTGCGATGCTGTCGGGCGCGTACGTCTCTCTTCATTTCATGGCGCCAAGCAAGATGATCGAACAAAGCATCCGAGCGACGCAAAAGGCGAATGCACTGCTCGGCAAGCCCACGGAATGGTCCGAAGAAAGACACCTCGCACTGTACGACTTTGACAAGGATGGCACGGTGCAGGATTGGGAAGAAGCCGGCATCGGAGATATCGCGGCCTACAAGTTTGGCATGTTGCATATTGATAAAGACATCCCCGCCGATTTCGAGGGCGACATAACACCTGTCAGACTGCTGCGCATTCTGAAAGTGCCAAAGCTGGCCATCTACGGCAACCTGGACCCGACGGCCGTGCATGCGCCTGCGCTCGACTTCCTGAAGCACACCGGGGCAATCACAAGACTTGAGCTTGTGGTCCTCCCCGATCTCAATCACCAGCTTGGGCGTCAGGTTGGCGATCTCACAGGGCCCATCGATCCTGCGGCCGTCCAATGCATTGGTGACTGGATGACGGAGCACTTCGCCAGCAACTGAGTGTGCGCAAAGAAAAAGCGGGGCGCATTGTGCACACCCCGCCTACTGAGAAGAACCAATTGGCCATCATGTCAATCGTCGAGCGATTCGCCACTCGCCGCTGCATCCTCCGGACCTGCTTGCTCCGCGATCTTGGCGCGCTTGACCGGTTCATTGCGCACCGCGGCGCCATCCGTCGGATCGCCCAGGTGCTCGTGCGGCACATGACGGTCGACATCGGGCCACTGCTCTTGTCCGGGCCCGAAGAACGGCTCCATGCGCTTCAATTCATGCCCGGCGCGCTTCGCGATGACTTTGTAGTCAAAGGTCGCGTTTGAGCGCCCGTTCATGAGTTCCTTCACGATGAAGCCTTCCGTCCCCTTGATGACGAACACGCCATTGCAGTCGCCGGTCAGCGTGACCAGCACGCGCATCGGGTACCGCTCGTTGATGGTCATGACCGAACGCAAGAGCGGATCGATCTTGACCTCGGCGATGCCATTGATCAGTTGCCCAGACCCGACATCTTCGAAGACCAGCTCAGGCCCCTCAACGCAGTACATGAGGTGCCGCGTGTTGGGCGACGTGCGCACGACTGCATTCTTGACATCGGCGGAGACCGAACCATCGACGTAGAGGAACGCGCCGCCGGCGGAACCACCGGAGTCGATCTCGATGACCTCGGTGCCGTCCTCGGCATCCATTTCGAACACTGCTCCGTTCCCGCCTCCTGCGAACTCTTCGCCGCGGAGTCGGATAGCGCTAGCGCCAGTCTCATCGCGCACGTCGATGAACCCGCCAAGAGTGCCAGTCTCTTCGCCATCGATGACGACGCGCGTCGCGCTCACATTGTTGCGTACTTCGATGACGCCCGCGGCGTTTGACTCGCCATCCAGGAACACCGTGCTGCTGCCATCAGCAGCAGAAAGCAGGATCGAGCCTCCGTCGGCGTTGTCACCGTCAAGAGACACTCTCGTGCTGCCTGCGTCGTTGCGTAGGCTCATGAACGCCCCGCTCACCGAATCGCCATCGATCGATACGGTTTGCACGCCGAGATCGTTGAACATCTCAAACGCGCCGCCCGTGCTGTCGTCGCCCAGCAGCCCGATCGTCTGGACACCCTCTGCGCTGAACATCTGCAGTTCGGCGCCGGCGAGCGTGCCTTCGCCGAGCATCAAGAATCGGGTGGCGCCGCTGCCATTGCGCAGTGACAGGGTTGGCCCGTCGCTGCCGACGCCGCCAATGCCGACGAGCGTGGACAAGCCATTTCCGTTGCGGACATTGAAGAATCCGTTGCCCGCCGAGGCGACGCCCAATTGATTGAGCAAAGCGCCAGAAGTGTCGTTGTAGCTCGTGAATGCGCCAGCCACGGTCCGCGTATCTGAGGTCACTGTGCCGAGCGCGAGCGTGCGAATCACGCCGCCGCCACCGACGGAGTCAAGTTGCACCTGCGAGTCGCCCGATCCGTCGGCAACATCAAGGCGGGCTGACGGCGACGTTGTCCCCATGCCGACATTCAACGTCGCGCCATCCACGAAGAAGCCGCGCGGCTGCATCGCATATGGTGTCGCGGTTAACGGCTGGCGCGGATTCAGCGTTGTGTAAACACCGGCGCCCGCCGGGACGCGCACCTGCACGACGAGCCAACGCTCCTGGCCATCGAAGACATCGAATCCGAAGTCTAGTGGCACATTGAACACGCCACCTTGCACTGGCACATTCGCGCGCGTGATCAGCGAGCTCACCTGCACTCCGCCGACCTCAGCATCGAAAAGGACAAACCTAAAATCGGCGTTGGTGTTCACCGGCAGGCCTGCCTGCCTGAGTCGGCCCTGATAGGTGAAGTCGCTGGTGAGTGGTGCCGCAACCGTCCACGCGGGCGTCGCCGCCATGACGGCAAGCGCGCCAATCGTCATTCGTCCGAGGATTCCCATGATTCATGCTCCTTCCCAGGCGCAACAACATCGTTCCGCACGCAGCCGCGCGCCTCCTGTCTTGGTCAAACCTACCCGCATCCACGGAGGTGGCCAAGCAGGAAAGTGGACTGATTTCTCAAGTGCAGACCGCACCACCTGGCCTGGAGCACGCGCTGCTACCATATTCGGTTCATCAGTATTGAACGGAGCCCGAACATGACCGCCACCGCGTCCGCTGCCGCTGCCACGACTACAGATCAGTACGTCATTCTTCCCCCAGATTCCAATCAGGCGCTGGGGATTGGGCAATACGCCATCGACTTTCTCGCAAGCAAGCTTGGCACGGGCCCTGACAGGTCGGTGCTTGAGCGAACAGAGCAGTTTCATACTGACTCTGTGTTCTGCGGCTTGTCCGCCCTCGCGCTCGGCACCAACGCGCCGACACTGCTTCGCCAGGAAGCACTTGGGTATCCCGCAGGCGCGAATGAGAAGGGCGCGACGGTCTTTGGTTCGCCGACGCGTGTGAAGCCTGAGAAAGCGGTTGTCGCGAACTCGAGCGCGGTGCGCGAATGGGACTCCAACGGCACCAATTTTGGCTTCAACGCGCGCCTCAACAACACCGCAGGCGAGTTTGGGCACAACGATTTCTATCCCGTCGTCATCGCAGCGTGCCAGGAGAAGGGCCTCGATGGCAAGACTGCGCTGCGTGCGATGATCTGCCTTGATGAAATCCGCGGCCGCCTTGCGGAAGTCTTCTCCCTCAAGACCTACAAGATCGATCACGTTGTGCATGGTGCGATTGCTTCTGCTGCGGTCTATACCGCGCTCCATGGCGGCACAGCAGAACAGATTGAATCCGCCATCGGCATGGTTGTCGCCCACTACATTCCCTGGCGCGCGATTCGTGCCGGCAAGCAGTTGTCCGATTCCAAGGGCGCCTCGGCTGCGATCAGTTCCGAAGTTGCCGTGCTGAGCGCCAAGCGCGCTATGCGTGGATTCGTTGGTCCCAAGGACATCTTCCGCAATCCTGAAGCCATTTTCCGCTTCTTCGAGCCCACGACATCGGGCTCTGAACGCTGGACCGAGATGGCGCCATCGCCCTTCGAGTTGCAGCTCGCGCACACGGGCGACGACTTCGCAGTCATGGGCATGCACTTCAAGCTTGGCCTCTATGAGCACCAGTCCGCAGGCGCGTTGCAGGGCATCATCAACCTGCTCGCGAAACATCCCGAACTGCTCAAGGACAAGACCGGCGCGAACATCGAGCGCATCGAAATCGCGGCCTACGAACCCGCCTTCGGCATCATCGGCAACCCCGCCAAGATGAACCCGACCACGCGCCAGAGTGCTGACCACTCCATGGCCTACATCGTCGCCACGCTCATCCGCAAGGCGCTGCACCTGCGCGAAACCGCGGGCGGCATCGACACCGCAGGCGGCGCGCACGACATGATGTGGAAGACGCTCATGCTCTCGCCCTACGACTACAAGGTCGACGACACCGCCATCTTCAACCCGCTCACGCGCTCCCTGATGAACAAGATTCGCTTCCGCCACGGCGGCGCCGAATACGACAGCAAATACCCCGATGGCATCCCCACCTCCGTCGACATCACCGACACGGGCGGCAACCTCTTCCGCTCGGGCTTCATCATGTATCCCGCGGGGCACGCGCGCAATACGACCGCGGACCTTGCGAACATCTTGCATCACAAGTTCCACATGCTGGGCCGCATCGCGATGGAGAAACCCGAACAGGGCATCCAGCGCCTGAGCAACCTGAGCGCCAAGTCAGCGGACGATATTCAGAGTCTTTACACGTTGCCGTTCATAGAACGTGGCCGCTTTGAATAGCGACGACGATTCCTATCAGCGCGGACACGACACACCAAGCCGTGGCGAGTCGGTGATGCCGCCGCGCCTTCTTCATCGCGCCGGTTGAACTGGCATTGATCGCGCTGAGCGCGTGCGCCGCCCCCACCATCGCAGTCGGCAGGAAGAACGCCCCTGCCGCCACGCCCGACAGCACCAACCAGCGCCAACCCGCGCGCTTTGAAGATTGCATCTGCTGCTCATCCATCGCGTCGCCCGCATCATAGGGAAGCCCTACCATGGGGCCATGACGACGCCTCATCCATCGCCCGGCGCGCGCCTGCGGGCCCTCATGAACGATCACACGGTGGGCCTGCCCGGCGCATTCAACGGCATGGTCGCGCGCATCGCCGCCGACGCCGGCTTCGAAGGCCTCTATGTCTCTGGGGCGGCGGTCTCGGCAAGTTTCGGCGTGCCCGACATTGGCCTGGTCACGCTCAATGAGTTCTGCAACGTCATCGAGCAGGTCTGCCGAGCGTCGAACCTGCCTGTGATTGCTGATGCGGATACTGGCTTTGGCGAGGGCGAGATGCTCGCGCGGACAGTCCATGAGTATGCGCGGGCCGGGGCCGCGGGTTTGCACATGGAGGATCAGGTCTTCCCCAAGCGCTGCGGCCACCTGGATGGCAAGACGTTGCTCACGGCGGACGACTTCATCGCGAAACTTGAGTTCGCGACGAAGGCGCGCGATGCGATGGGCAATGACTTCATCATCTGCGCGCGCACGGATGCTGCGGGTGTCGAAGGCGTTGACGCCTGCGTCGCGCGCGCCAAGGCGTACATCGATGCCGGCGCTGACATGATCTTCCCCGAAGGCCTCAAGAGCGAAGGCGACTTTGCCAACGTCGCCGACAGCCTCCGCACGCACAGCCCGCGCACATACCTGCTCGCGAACATGACCGAGTTTGGTAAGACGCCGATCATGCCGCTCGAGCAGTTCGCCAAGATGGGCTACCACTGCGTCATCTGGCCCGTCTCGACTTTGAGAATCGCAATGGGCGAAGTGGCACGCTTCCTGGAATCACTCAAAACAAGTGGCGACGTCTCCGCTTCCCTCAACACCATGCAATCCCGCGAACAGTTGTACAAGGCACTGCGCTACACGCCGGGCAAGCCCTGGACCTTCCCCCGGGGCTCGTAGCACCGACTTCGCACATCGCCTACACTTGTCCGCTCAACTGATGCCGCTCAACAACAAACCACAGGGGGGTTTCCGCCATGTCCGCGACCGCTACGCCTGAACTCAAGAGCTCTGGACTGCAAGGTCAGATCGCCGGCAAGACCGCCATCTGCGCCGTCAACCAAACCGAACTGATCTATCGCGGCTATGAAATCGCGGACCTCGCCGCAAACGCCACCTTTGAAGAAGTCGCCTTCCTGTTGCTCATCGGACACAAGCCGAGTGCCGCCGAGCTCGCCGCGTTCAAGAGAGAGATTGCCGGCGAGCGCAACCTGCCCGCGATCGTCACCGAAGTGATTCGCAAGACCGCGACGCTTCCCAACGCAGTGCCGATGGACATTCTGCGCAGCGCCGTGAGCGTACTCGGGCATCTTGATCCGCAGTGCCAGGATGTGTCGCCCGAAGCGGACCTCGCCAAGGCAAAGCGCCTGCTTGCGAAGATCCCGACCATCATTGGTCACATGCAAAACGTGATCGATGGCCGCGACCTCGTCGAACCCGATGCATCACTCTCGCACGCAGCGAACCTTCTTTACATGATGACCGGCAAGAAGCCCTCAGCCGAAGCCGCGCACGTCATGGATGTCTCGCTCGTGCTTTACGCCGAGCATGACTTCAACGCCTCGACCTTCACGACGCGCGTCATCGCGGGCACCATGTCCGACATGCACGGCGCCGTCTGCGGCGGCATCGCAGCACTCAAGGGTCCGCTCCACGGCGGCGCCAACGAAGCCGCGATGGACATGCTCAAGGACATCGCCACCGACACCGCCGGCGGCAAGATGACCGTCGAACAATGGATGCAGCGCGCCTTTGACGAGAAGCGCAAGCTCATGGGCTTTGGCCACCGCGTCTATAAGAACGGCGACCACCGCGCGGGCATCCTGAACAAGCTCGGCCGCGCGATGGCGGAGAAGCAAGGAAAAGATTCGACCAAGTGGTTCGACTTGGGCGACCAAGTGCAGGCGATCATGCTGCGCGACAAGAACATTCACCCGAATGTCGACTTCCCCTGCGGCATGACGTATTTCGTCATGGGCATCCCCGTGCCGCAATACACCCCGATCTTCGTGGCGTCGCGCATCACCGGGTGGTGCGCACACATCATGGAACAGCACGCGAACAACAAGCTGATCCGCCCGATCGCGGAATATGTCGGGCCGCTGGGGTTGAGTTGGAAGTGACCTACAAGCCCCAAGCGCAAGCGCGGGGGTACACTCCAGCGTGAGACTATTCACCAGAAAAATGAAGACGAGTGAGTTCGCAGCGATAGAAGGAATCTCACATCGTGCTGAGGCTCACCTTGCACAAAGTTTCAAGCGATATGTCCAGGCTTACAACCAAAACTCCGGTGATCGACATGCACGAAGAGAAAGATTCACTGCCTGCGTTTGCGAAGTAGTAGACAAGGAAGCTTCAACCGCCAATTTCGACACACGCGTGTCGTTTGAACGCACTTGCAAGCGAGCAGAGCAATTTACCGACGACATAGAACAATGCTGCGCCTTGTGGTACGCCGCACGATTGTTTCTGGTCGATGATGCGTGCCGATTTGCGATGCAATACCCGAATGACGCTCAAGTGTGTTGGCTTGCAAAAGAGTTGTGCAATTCTGCGTGGCAGATCGTACACGACACATTCGGAGAGTGGAAATCGGGCGATGAGCAGGGGATTAGTACCTTCGACCTAATGATGTACCTGCCCAATGTTCGTCAGTTCCAGCTTGCCCGCCGTTGGGCAATGGGCCTTCCACTGTCGAGCCATGATCTGCACATTCTTACACCTGCGGCCCGCAGAGCGGCTATTACCGCATTTCGGGCTCAATGACCTGGCTACAGTGGGCACGTTAGTTCTACACAGCCAGAACAGCTCTCAACGCGACAGTGTGGTTGCATGCTCTGTCACCGGCGCTGCTGCTCTCCCCCGTTCAACACGGGCAGGCAGCACGTAGAGCAACTCGGCAATCATTGTGGTGAACTCAAGCAATCGCCGTGCATCCGCCATTGTTGCCAAGGGCGCATTCGGGTCGGCGTGTCGATGGTCGTTGGCGTCGAGCCTTATGTCGTGTGCCCACTCGGCCATACTCTTCGTAAACAGTGGAGCGTCGCCTTCAGTTGCCTGCTGGATCCGTCTGAAGAGAGAGCCTGTAACGAGCCCTTTCTCCTTTAGCATGGCGTCGAGAGCGCTTGCCAACAACAGGCACGTCGAATGTGGTTTGTCTTCACCCATCGCTTCTTGAATGAAGGCTCGCGGGCGTTCGGGTATGTCCGACGAAGCCACTGCCTGTTGTAGCTTCGGGAAGCTCTGGAAAGACCCCTTGGCCTTCCAATGTGCTGATACTACTCCGGCACAGCGCCCGCATACATATATCCCCCAAGTTTTCTCATTGCCCTGGCTGTCGTGTTCAACAAAATTCGTCTTGAGACCTAGATAGGGATCGGCAGCGTTGCAGTGGGGACACCTGGGTAAACGCAGCGCCTTTTCTGGAGTGACGGCCATATTGACCCATACTACCTCCAATGGAGCCGCTCGTACTCGTCGCAACCGGCTCTTACGCACACTCCCGCCTCCTCCCCCTCGGCATAGCACACGACGCCATCACCCTTACCACACTCGTGCTCCTCATCTGGAGCATCCGCCTCAACCTCGCGCGCATCCGCGAAGCACGGCGCCTCCGTGCATCGCAATGCCCGAACTGCCGCTAGTTCGATCGTGGGACTGCCGACGAACACCTGTCCCGAATGTGGGCATGAGTGCCCCGAACAAGACAAACCCGACTTGACAAGCAAGTCGGGCCACCCGACGCACTTGCGCTTGGGGCTGGTAGTCTTGTGTCATGTCGATCCGGATCAAGCTGCTGATCCTGCTGCTTGTGTTGGCGGTCACGCCGCTGTTGGTGGCGGCGTGGCTCGGGCGCGCCTCCGTCCGCGACATGGGCCACCGCCTGACCAATGAAGCTAGGCAGCGTGTCATCGACGACGAGCGCGAGCAGCTTGCGCTGGTGGCGCAATCACTCGCCGAGACGATTCGGTCGCGCGCGTCGGAGCTGGAACGCCTACTCGCCATCCAAGCGAATGCCGCGGGCGAAGCGCTCGATGGCACGCCGCCCAAGTTCACGACGATCTATGACGCGCGGGTCGACTTTGAGCCGGGGCCCGACAGCGTGCCAGGGCTGCGCCGGCGCGAGCCAGGCAATGTTGAATCGCAACTGGTCAGCTGGCTGCATCAATCATTCCTGTTCGTCGAGCCCCGGACGGACGAGCGCGAGCGCCATGCGTTGCAGCTCACGAGTCTTACCAAGCTGTATGAACTCATCGCGGACAATCCCCCGCTGCTTGTGTGGGGGCAGTACATCTCCACGTTTGATGGTGTGCACGCGAAGTACCCGGGCCATGGCGGCTATCCCGAGGACTTTCGCCCCGCGCAGCGCACCTGGTACATGATCGTGACGCATGCGCTCGATCGCGATCCGAACTGGGATCGCCCGCAATGGGGACCTCCGATCGTCGATGCGACTACGGGCAAGCTGATGATGACGGTGTCGATGCCGGTGCGCCTGCCAAGCGGCGAGGCGGTGGGCGTGGCGGGGATTGACGTGCGCGTGCGCGACGTGATGGCGGGCATGCCCGAGACCTTGCCTTGGGCGGAGGAGGCGAAAGCGTTTGTCGCGCTGCGCCCGGTGGCGGGGCGTTATCCGACCTTTGACGACCGCCGATCGGAAGAAGGCATCGACGAAGATGCGATCATCATCCTCGCGGAGCGCAACGACACCTCCAAAGGTCTTGATTGGAACGCGCGGCCGCAGGCGGAGACGTTCCGCCTCGACGATCGATCGCAGCATGAGCAGATGCTGCGCGAGCTTGCCACAGGCCAAAGCAATATCGTCGACACGATGATTGGCGGCGTGCGCTCGCTCTGTGCATACACGCCCTTCAACACGCACGACCCAGCTGATGGCGGCGTGCTGCTGCTCACGGTGCCCCTCGCGTCGCTTGAGGCGATCCCGCAAAACATCGAGGCGAGCTTTCGCGAGCAAATTGCAACGCAGCTCAAGGGCTACGGCGGCGTGATCCTGGGTGCAGTCGCGGTGGTGATCGTCCTGGCGCTGGGCGCATCGCGCAGCGTCACGAAGCCCGTGCGTGCCCTCGCGGGCGTTGCAGAGCAAATCGCCAGTGGGGATCTCGATGCCCGGGCGGAGGTTGCGACGCAGGACGAAATCGGCGCCCTGGCCACCGCCTTTAATGACATGATCCCGCGATTGCAAGACCAGGTAAAGCTGCGGGACTCGCTGCGACTTGCCATGGACGTGCAGCAGCAGTTGCTTCCGAAAGAGCCACCCAAGCTCGATGGCCTCGACATCGCCGGCGCGTCTATTTATTGCGACGAAACGGGCGGCGACTACTACGATTTCTTTGTCATTGAGAAAGCGTCACCTAAGCGACTCATCGCCATCGTGGGTGACATTACAGGGCATGGATTGCCAAGCGCGTTGCTCATGACCACGGCGCGGGCGCTTATTCGCTCGCACCTCTCCCAAGCTGGCGTGTTGGCGGATCAGCTCATGAAAGTGAATCGGGATCTCGATCACGACGCCGCGGACGATCGCTTTATGACGCTCTGCGTGCTTGAGATCGCGTCGCTGCCCGATGGATCGCCGGGCCGCTTGCACTGGGTGAATGCGGGCCACGACGAACCTTTCCTGTATGACCCGGCGAGCGACACCGTCACGCGCCTCCAGGGCACAAGCGGCATCCCCCTCGCGATCGACTCCGACTGGCAGTACGACACGCTGCAGCACGAGCCGTTGGCGCCGGGGCAGGTCATCGTCGTCGGCACCGACGGCATCTGGGAGGCGCGCAATCCGCAGGGGGACATGTTTGGACACGAGCGATTCGCGGCGTCCATCCGCAAGTCTGCCACCGGCTCGGCCCAGGCGATCTGCGACGCAGTCATTGCGGATGTCATTGCCTTCCGGGAGAGCCAGCCGCAGGAGGACGATGTGACGATGGTGGTCATCAAGCGGGCGGATTAGGCCGATCTGTACACTTCTCCGATGCCCCGAGCCAAGTCCAGCAAGTCGACCGACCCGGCCAACGTCAGCGCCAACGGCGCCGCGACGGACGGCATCAATGCGCTCCGCGCGCTCAACGAAGAGCACCAGGCAACGGAGCGTGAGCTCATGCTGGGTGGTGGGCACAAGGCCATTGAGCGTCAGCACAAGAAGCAGCGCCTGACAGCGCGCGAGCGTATCGACAGGCTGGTCGATGACTCTAAGGGCTTTCAGGAGTTCGGGCTGTGGTGCGCGTACAACATGTACGCGGAGCACGGCGGCGCACCGGCAGCAGGTGTGGTCACGGGCGTGGGCGAAGTCGAAGGCCGCCCCTGCATGATCATTGCCAATGATGCGACGGTGAAGGCCGGCGCCTTCTTCCCGATGACGTGCAAGAAGATCATCCGTGCGCAGACGATTGCGATGATGGCACGGCTGCCGTTGATTTACCTCGTGGATTCCGCAGGTGTGTTCCTGCCGCTGCAGGAGGATGTGTTTCCGGATACGGATGACTTTGGGCGCATTTTTCGGAACAACGCCGTGATCAGCGCGGATGGTGTGCCGCAGATCGCTGCGATCATGGGGTATTGCGTGGCGGGCGGCGGATACCTGCCGGTGCTGTGCGACACGTTGCTCATGACCGAGGGGTCGGGTTTGTATCTGGCAGGGCCAGCGCTCGTGAAGGCAGCAATCGGCCAGGAAGTGACCGACGAAGAGCTCGGCGGCGCGTCAATGCACGCGGCGATCAGCGGCACGATCGACTTCAAGGAGAAGGACGACGAGAGCTGCATCAAGCGGATCCGGTCGCTGATCGCGAAGTACGGCGAGTACCCAGATGCCAACATCGAATTGCCGTGGGATTCGGCGGATTGGACGGACGAAGAACGAGCGGAGTTGAAGGCGCACTTTGAGCGTATGTCTCGGCGGATGCAGGAGGCGGCGCGCAAAGGCAATGACGAGCACATCGCTGACGAAAAACCTGCTCGCAACCCCGAAGACATCTACGACATTTTCACAACTGCACCCGGCGCGCAATACGACGTGCGCGAGTTGCTGGCCTGCATCCTTGATGAGAAAGACGGCGAAGCGGACTTCGACGAGTACAAGGCGGAGTATGGCGGGTCGATCGTGTGCGGCTATGGCTCACTCGAAGGCCAGGCGCTGGGCATCGTCGCCAACCAGAAGAAGCTCACACAGCGCACGCTCGGCGGGCAAAAGCACGGCGGCAAGGGCGGGCCGACCTATTCGGTGTCGATGCCGGGCGTGATCTATGACGACTCGGCTGACAAGGCCGCGCGGTTCATCATGGATTGCAACCAGCGCAAGATCCCGATTCTGTTCATGCACGACACGACCGGGTTTATGGTCGGGCGCGATTCTGAGGAGATGGGCATCATCCGCGCGGGCGCGAAGATGGTGAACGCGATGAGCAATTGCGTCGTGCCGAAGATCGTGCTCATCACGGGGGGCAGCTACGGCGCGGGCAACTATGCCATGTGCGGGCGGGCATTCGATCCATTCATCACTCTTGCGTGGCCCAGTGCGAAGTGCGCCGTCATGGGCGCGGCCCAGGCGACGGGCGTACTTGCGATGATCGAAGAGCGTTCCCGCGAGCGCAAGGGCGAAACGATCGACGCCGAGACGCACAAACAGATTCTGCAAGCGGTGGCCGACTCGTACAACGAACAACAGGACATTCGCCACGGCGCCGCGCGGGGTTGGCTTGACCGGATCATTCAGCCGCACGAGACGCGCCGCGAAGTTGCCATGGCCCTCCGTGCGACCTGCCACTGGGACTACAGCAAGTCGTTTGCCACGGGTGTGCTGCAAACGTAAGCCGAGGCCTACGGGCTATACTCGACGTTGTATGAGCGCACCACTTCTGACCGCCGGCTGGCGTGAACGCGTGGCCCTGCCTGACTGGGGCATCAAGTCGATCAAGGCGAAGCTTGACACCGGCGCACGCACGAGCGCGATACATGTTGGAGAAATCGAGGATCTGCCCGATGGGCGGATTCGCTTTGAAGTGGTGACGCGCGAACGCCCAACGCGCAAGAGTGTCTGGGTTGAAGCTGAACCCCACCGAGAATCATTGGTCAAGCCGTCGAGCGGCGAGGTGCAGCAGCGCATCGTCTGTCGAACGCGAATCAGGCTGGGCCCGATCGAGCGCGAAATCGATGTGAGCCTGGTGTGCCGCAAGGGCATGCTGTGCCGGATGTTGATCGGGCGCATGGCGCTGCAAGGCGTCGCTGTCGATCCCAACTCGACCTATCTGCTGACCAAGAAGCCCAATCGATCCACCAAGGAGACTTCATGAAACTCGGCATTCTTTCGACCGCTCCCAAATGCTATTCAACGCGTCGACTCAAGCAGGCTGCTGAGGAACGCGGCCACACCGCCAAAGTGCTCAACACGCTGCGCTTTGCCATCGAGTTGAGCCATGGCGAACCGGACCTCTACCTCCGCTCGAAGCTTCTGAGCGAGTATGACGCCATTCTGCCGCGCATTGGCGCTTCGATCACGTACTTCGGCACCGCGGTCGTGCGCCAGTTCGAGCAGATGGATGTGTTCACGCCAAACACGGCGAACGGCATCACGAACTCGCGGGACAAGTTGCGCTCGCTGCAGATTCTGAGCCGCCATGACATCGGCATCCCGCGCACGATCTTTGTGCGTGATCGCAAGGATGTGCTGCCGGCGATCGAACGCGTTGGCGGCGCGCCTGTGGTCATCAAGATCTTGGAAGGCACGCAGGGCATTGGCGTCATTCTTGCCGAAACGAACAAGGTCGCCGAGGCGATCATCGAGACGCTGCAGAGCGCCAAGCAAAACGTACTGATCCAGTCGTTTGTCAAGGAGAGCAAGGGCAAGGACATCCGCGCATTCGTCGTGGGCGACCGGGTTGTCGCTGCGATGCGCCGCGTCGCGCAAGGCGAAGAGTTTCGCAGCAACGTCCATCGGGGTGGCAGGGCCGAACCGATTGAACTTGATCCACGGTTTGAAGAAACCGCGGTGCGCGCTGCGCAGATCATGGGTCTCCGAGTCGCAGGCGTCGACATGCTTGAAGGCGCCGATGGCCCCCAAATCATGGAGGTCAACTCTTCTCCGGGCCTCGAGGGCATCGAAGGCGCAACGGGGCTTGATATCGCGGGCGCCGTCGTCGACTACATCGCATCGCAAGTCGCTTTCCCAGAGCTTGACATCCGCCAGCGACTCACAGTCTCCAAGGGGTACGGCGTGGCGGAATTGATGATTCCAGATGGATTTGATCTCATCGGGAAGTCCATCGTCGATTCTGGTCTGCGCGAGCGCGATATCGTCGTGCTCACGTTGAACCGCGGCACCACCGTCATCTCCAACCCGAAGGGCACACGGGTGCTCGAAGCGGGCGATCGATTGCTGTGCTACGGCAAGCTCGAAGCCATGCGCGATCTGGTGCCAGAGCGCCGGCGCAAGTCCAAGCGCGTGAAGGTGCAGAAGCTCGACGAATCCACGCTGGATCGCCTGGCGGAATCGCAATGAAAGCCCTCCCTGACCATTTTTGGGGCGAGACAGAGGTCGCGCCTGGTGCACGCGCCTCGACGAGTTTGCTGGTTTCGTCAAGCTACTTCGGGGCCGATATCCGCGTGCCACTGGTCGTGTGGCGAGGCAAGGCGCCAGGCCCGACTGTGGCGATCATCGCTGCGGTGCATGGTGATGAGATCAATGGCACGGGCATCGTCCGCCACATCATCACGGAGCAACCGTTTGAGCTTCGCAAGGGCACGGTCGTGTTGGCGCCGGTCGTCAACGTGCTTGGCTTCGAGCGGCTCTCCCGCTATCTGCCCGACCGGCGGGACCTCAACCGCAGCTTCCCGGGCGCGAAGGGCGGCAGCCTGGCCAGCAGAATGGCGCGGTCGTTCTTTGACCATGTGATCCGACGCTGCGACGCCTGCATCGACCTGCATACCGCCGCGATCCGGCGCACGAACTTTCCAAATGTGCGCGCCGACATGACGTCGCCGGAGGTCGCCGAGCTTGCTCGCGCGTTTGGCGCGGAGTTGATCGTCAACGGCAAGGGGCCGCAGGGCTCGCTCCGCCGATCGGCCTGTGCCATTGGCTGCCGAACGATCATTCTTGAAGCGGGCGAAGCCTGGAAGGTCGAACCGGCGGTCGTGGAGTATGCAACGCGCGGGATCTCCAACACTCTCGCTCACCTGGGGATGATCAAGGCGAAGCCGATCGAGCCCCACTACCGCATTGAGGCTTCATCGACCAAGTGGGTGCGCGCAAAGCTGGGCGGGTTCCTCCAATTCCACATCGCCCCGGGGGACTTCGTGGCCAAGGGCGATCCCATCGCGACCAACACCAGCATTTTCGGGGACAACCAGAACACCCTCGACGCGCCACGCGACGGCGTGGTCCTGGGGATGACCACCATGCCGGCAGTCGCCCCGGGCGATCCCATCTGCCACCTCGCATTCCCCACCGAGGCGGAGGCTCATGCCCTTCTTGGCGCCCGAGCCCGCCTCCCGGAATCGAGCCTTCATGAGCGTGTGCGGGGGGACCTTGCCCGCAACATCCATGTCACTGAGCCCGCCGAAGAAGCTCCGGGTTAAACACTTCCTTACAAATCCCCGGTTTCCGGGCCGTGCCATCCGTGGTAGGCTTGGCTCACCATGAGCGACCCCGCCGACCACCCTGCCCCCGCTTCGGCCAAGGCCCCGGGCGGCGAACGCCCGATCAACCTCATCCTGCCGATCGTCACTGCGATCGTGGGCTTTGTCATTGGATTCCTGCTCAGTGACATCTCTAAGAACCTGGCGACGAGCCACGAGCTGCCCACTCCGAAGGACATTTCGCACCTGCCGCCAACCGCCGGCGACCGCGACGCGCGCCCTGATGCTGCGACAGACGTCGCCGAGCCTGACGAGGCTGCCGAAGACGTGGTCGATGAGACTGCAGACACGCCTTCCTAGGGCCAAAGAATTGCAAGCGGCTATTGTGAGTGCGCCATGACAAAGCATGTGCGCATCTGCGATGTTGCTCCGCGCGACGGTTTGCAGAACGAACCGGGCGTGATTTCTGCTGCGGACAAAGTCCGACTGATCGACATGCTGCTCGCCTGCAACCTGGCGGAGATTGAAGCGACGAGCTTCGTGAGCCCGGCGTGGGTGCCGCAGCTCGGCGATGCCGCTGAGGTGTTGGCGGGCGTCCGGCGCCTGCTTGCAGCTCGCCCCAGTTCCCCGCTCATCTCCGCGCTCGTGCCAAACGAGAAAGGATTCGAGCGCGCACTGGAAGTGCACCAGGGCGGGCTGCCGCTGAAGATCGCGCTGTTCACCGCGGCATCGGAGTCCTTCAACCGCAAGAACATCAACGCGACGATCGCCGAAAGCATTGAGCGGTTTCGTCCGATCGTGCCGCGAGCGATTGAAGCCGGGATGCCGATCCGGGTGTATGTGTCGTGCGCGGTGGCGTGCCCGTTCGAGGGGGCGATTGCGCCGCTACAAGTGCGCAAGGTCGTCGATGATGTGTTGGCAATCTTCCCACAAGCGGCGCGCGGCAAGGTGGATATCGACCTGGGCGACACGATCGGTGTGGCGCATCCGGCGGACATCGCGGCGCTTCTGGCAGCGTTCTCAGCCGAGGAGATCAAACAGCTGACGATTCACTTGCATGACACCTACGGGCGGGCAGCGGACTGCGTGCGCGCGGCGCTCCACGCCGGCGTGCGCAGTTTCGATGGCTCGGCGGGCGGGCTGGGCGGGTGTCCATATGCCACGAGCGCTGTGGGCAAGCGCGCGCCGGGCAACATCGCGACGGAGCTGTTAGTTGAGACGATTGAGCGCGAAGGATTTGCGACAGGTGTGGATCGGGAGCGTTTGGCTGAGACTGAGACGATCGCAGTTCAATTGAGGAACAGACGCCCCTCACCCGATCTGCCTTCGGCGGACCAACCACTCCCCGCAAGCGGGGCGAAGGAGCAAGATCCTGTGCGCATCGTGCGGCATACGGCGGGCTCGCCGGGCGTTGCGGCGTCATTTGGCGAAGTCGTGCTCGATCGGCCCGAGAAGCGCAATGCGCTCACACCGGCGATGCTCGATGCAATCATCACCGCCATTGACGAACTCGCGCACGACGACTCGGTCCATGCGATCGTGCTGCGCGGCGAGGGCAAATCGTTCTGCGCTGGGTTTGATCTTGACGTTTGTCACAGTGATCCCGAAGCGCTCCCTGCATTGCTCAAAGGACTCAGCGCCGCCGTTCGCGCGATGCGGGCGGCACCCAAGGCGGTGGTTGTCGGCGTGCAGGGCGCAGCGGTTGCGGGCGGTTGTGCGTTGCTTGGCGGCGCTGACTTCGTAGTGGCGGATGAGGTGGCGAAGTTCGGGTATCCCGTGACGCTGCTTGGCATTTCACCTGCGGTGAGCGCCCCGACGTTACGCGCAATGACTGCGGGCGGGCCCGCACGCACGCGTCTGCTTGAGCCGAAGTTGATTGATGCGGCGGAAGCTCGGCAGATCGGGCTTGTGCATCAGGTGGTGCAACTGCCGGAGGATGTCACGCCCCGGGCGCAACTTCGTGCACAGGAATTTGCGGCCAAGCCGCCCCAGGCATTTGCGACGACGAAGGCGTGGCTGAACGAAATCGCGGCGGATGATGTTGATGCGTGGATGGAGCGGGCGCTGGAGGTTTCGTTGGGACTTGTCGGTGGTGAGGAGCAGGTGGCTATGGAGAGACGAAAAGACGCAGAGATGAACAGACGAAGTGGAAAGTGAGCAAGGACTCGGTCAATAAGGCGGTCGAGTTGCTCAAAGCACATAAGTCAACGGGCAAGGTCTCCGGCTTGACTTGCCCGCAATGCGATCGCCCTACCGTTGAGGTCTGGTTCACCGAGGCACAACCCGGGAGGTTTCGCAGTTGGTTCGCCTGTTCTGACTGCAGATTTGAAGCCCGCGTGCAATTGAGTGGCAGACCGGTGCACTTTGACAAGTCTAGAGTGCGCGCTGATCTTCAGGCTCGCGACGCCGAGATCATGGACAACGCGAAGTTTCCAGAACCGGAATGAGAGTCGGGCGTGGCCTTCGCGGCCTCAGACCACGGCACCCGGCGTGACAAACCCGACTTGACTAGCAAGTCGGGCCACCCGACGCTTGCGCTTGGGGCTTGTCGAGAAATGCGGTGGCGCGGTTTCCCAATAAGGTGGTATGCGATATCTCCTGGCGATCATCTTGCCGCCGGTGGCGGTGCTGTTGTGCGGGCGGCCGTTCCTGGCGCTGTTCAATTTGCTGTTGACGTTGTGCTTCTGGATCCCCGGCGCGGTGCATGCCTTGTTCATCGTGCATGACCACAAGGCTGATCAACGCACCGAGCGGATGCTGCGGGCCGGCGTCGTAACGACCTGAGCCCGGCTCAGGGTGCCCCGGTTTGCTTGCAAACCGGGTCTGCAAGACCGCACATCGCTCAGACCGGGCTTGACAAGCAAGCCCGGGCACCCAAACCGCCAACCGCTATCCTGCCATCGTGAGTAACGACCTCGCCCAACTCGCCATCGACGCCCCCGTCGCGCGGCTGACGCTCAACCGGGCGGACAAGCGCAATGCGTTGTCGCTGGATTTGCTGGGCGCGTTGCACACGCGGCTGGATGAACTCGAAGCACGCGATGACGTCTCCGCGCTTGTCCTGGGCGGGGCGGGTCCTTCGTTCTGCGCGGGCATGGATTTGAAGGCGGTGCTCAAAGAGCCCGGTGCGCCGTTGAAGCTGCTCAGCTCGATTGCGGAATTGACGATTCGACTGCGGTCGTATCCCGCCGTGGTGATTGGGCGCATCCAGGGCGCGGCGATCGGCGGCGGGTGCGGCCTGGTCGCCTGTTGCGACATCGCTGCCACGCACCCCGACGCGAAACTCGGCTATCCCGAAGTCGACCTCGGCGTCTGCCCGGCCGTCGTCGCGCCCTGGCTTGTGTCATCGATCGGATCGGGCCGCGCGCGGCGAGTCCTGCTTTCGGGCGGCGTCATGTCCGGCCTCGAAGCCTACGAGCTAGGCCTCGTCTCAAGCTGTGTGCCCAAGGAAGATCTCGATGCTCACATTGAAGAACGCGCGGCGCTCCTGGCCAAGGCGGGGCCCCGTGCGCTCAGCGAGACGAAGCGCCTCCTCAACGAGATCGAAGGCGAGCGTATCCGCGAACTGGTCCGTAAGGGCGCGCACATCTCAGCGGACGTGGTCGCGGGGGAAGAGGCCCAGGCTCGGCTCGCGAAGGTGTACGGGGGCTGATCGGGGCGGAGCCCTGGTGCTATACTCTGTTTCCGTGCCGAGGCGGTGGCGGCCTCGATCCTCCCTAACCCGGCATGTGTTCAAAGGAGGCGCACGCGCGTGAGCGACACCGGACCCACCCACAGGATGATTGACGGCGTGGCGGTGCTGACGCTGCGCCAAGCCGATCGCCCGGTGGTTGTTTTGGATTGGGCGCTGCTCAAGGCGATTGACGCGGCGATGGACAAGGTCGAGGCGGAGGCGAACCTCAAGGGGTTCGTGCTCGCGTCCGACTCGCGCGTGTTTGTGGCCGGTGCCGATCTCAAGGAAATCGTCGGGCTTGATGAGAAGAAGCTCGATGAATACCTGGCCTTTGGGCAGCGCGTGTATGGAAGGATTGCGAAGCTGCCCGTGCCGAGCGTGGCGGCGCTGAATGGCGCGGCCCTCGGCGGCGGACTCGAGATCGCCATGCACTGCGACGACCTGATCGCAGCTCAGCCTGTGGGCACACCCGAGAAGCCCGCGAAGCCCTATCTGGTGGGCCTTGTTGAGGCGGGCCTCAACATCTGCCCCGGCTGGGGCGGCACGAACATGCTGCCCGCACGCATGGACCCTGCCCGCGCCATCGAGATGACGGCGCTCGGCAAACCGATCACTGTGTTCGACGCGACCGAGGCGGGCTTGATCGCGGAGCTGGCGCCGGCGAACGAACTGATCGACCGTGCTGTGGCGCGCGTGAAAGCGATGAGGCCGCGCGGCACGGGCCGCCCGCACTGCGTGAGCGATGACAACGTCAAGGCGCTCGTGAAGCAGGGCTTGCAGGATGTGCTGCCCAAGCTGCCCAGTGTTGATGCGGCGCAGACTGTGGCGCGGTGCGTGCAATGCGGCATCGAGCAGGGCTGGCAAGCGGCCCTCGACATGGAGCGGCAGGAACTCAACCGCCTTCGGTACACGCCACAAGGCAAGGCGTCGATCGAAGCGTTCTTTGCGAAAACTGCCAAGGCATGATGAAGACCATTCGTTGTGTGAGGTGACTGATGAGCGAAATCAAAGCTGATCTAAAGAGCATGAAGGGCATTTCGGCGCGCGATGCGCAGATGCTGGCCGACGCGGAAGTGCTGCTCGGGCCAGATCCCGATGAGATGGGCTTCATCCAGAACATGTTTTGGGGAAATATCCGCGAAGAGTTCATCTTCCCCTACCCGCAAACGAGCGCGGAAGAGACGGCCAAATGCGATCAGCTGCTTGCGGAGCTTGATGAATACCTCCGCACCGAGCACCCGGCGATCCAGATTGACCAGGAGCAGGAAATCCCCCGTTGGGTGATCGACAAGCTCTTCGAACTGGGCGTCATGGGCATGACGATCCCCAAGGAGCAAGGTGGCCTTGGGCTGGGCGTCACCAGCTATGTCCGCGTGCTTGAAAAGCTTGGCGAGTATTGCGGCTCAACTGCAGTACTCGTGAGCGCACACCAGAGCATTGGCTGCAAGGCTGTCATGCTGTTTGGCAACGAAGAGCAAAAGCAGCGCTGGCTCCCGCACCTGGCAAAGGACTGGGTGAGCGCGTTTTGCCTTTCGGAGCCTAATGTGGGCTGCGACGCCGGCGGCCAGGAGACCTACTGCGAACTGTCAGAAGATGGGCAGCACTTCATCCTCAATGGCGAGAAGAAGTGGGCGACCAGCGGTGCGCTGTCCGGACTGTTCACCGTCATGGCGAAGCAGAAGATGCCCAACGGCAAAGAACGCGTCACCGCGCTTGTTTGCACGCCTGACATGGAAGGCGTCGACATCTTCGAAAAGAATCGAGCGAAGTGCGGCATCCGCGGCACGTGGCAAGCGCGCATTCGCTTCAACAACTGCCGCGTGCCCCGAAGCCACCTGCTGCACCATGAGGGCAAGGGACTGAACGTCGCCTTGACGTGCCTGAACTATGGGCGCTGCACGCTCAGCGCGGGCATGTTGGGTGGCGCGAAGCGCGCGATGGAACAAGGCATCAAGTGGGGACAGACGCGCTACCAGTTCCAGCGCCCGTTGGGCGACTTCGAACTGGTGCGTGTGCGCGTCGCACGCATGGCGGCACTTTGCTACGCGATGGACGCCATGCTCTACATGACCACCGGATTTCTTGATCGTCACGACAAGGACATTCGCATCGAAACCGCAATCTGCAAGACCTTCTGCTCCGAGATGGGTTGGCGGGTTGTCAACGACGCGATGCAGATCATGGGCGGCGAGTCCTACATGATCGAGAATGAGATTGAGCGCATCTTCCGAGATTCGCGCATCAACCTCATCGTCGAGGGCGCGAACGAAGTGATGCAGTCCTTTATCTTCGGCTATGGTGGCAAAGCGCTCGCTGAGCAAATGGTTGGACTCAATGAACGCATCGGTTGGAGCAACGACGAAGGCTTTTGGGCCAACCTCTCGCGCATCATGCGTGGCGCGACCAATGGCAAAGTGCTCTCACGGGCCATTCCGTTGGCCTTCGAGCTCTACCTTGGCATCCGACGCGGCGCGCCGCCGGTGACGAAGCTGCATCACTCCTTGGCCAAGCACGCCGACACATTCAGCAAGCTGGTGCAGGAGCATGCGCACCAGTTCAAGCGAGCGTCGAAGGTGCATGAAGAAAAGATTCTCGAACGCCAGATCATTCAGGCGCGCATCGCTGACAACGCCATCTACATCCACGCGATCGGCTGCACGCTCAGCAAGCTCGATATGCAGATTCGCAAGGGCGAAGAGGGCCTGGAGTTCGAGCGCGACAAGGCTGCAGCGTTGCACTTCATCGACATGGCGGAGCTCTGGGTGCGCGAGAATTGGCGTGCGCTCAACACGAATCCGGATGACACAATGCGCAAGGCCGCCGAGGCTGCGATCAAGCGCAACGATGCGCTGCCCAACAGCGACTTCGTGATTCATGAAGGCAGCCCGGTCGCGAAGGGAGAAGGGCGTCGCCTCAAGCAAGACGCCATCAAGCAGTTTCCGGGCGACCGATACGCCGCCGGCACGACCTCACACTGACGAACCGCCGTGCTGGACGAAACAATCTGAATCGCTCGAAGATCAAGGCATCGCACCAGCCGCGGCCTCGATCCTTGAGCTATGCTGTGGTGACATCGAGCGTTCCGAACGCTCGGAAGACGTAGTGAAAGACGACGACCGCCAGGAGCAACCAATCATGCCCAAGCGCATCGCCTACAAGATCGAAATCGAATCAATCTCAATCCTGGACGAACACGCCAACTTCGATGAATCGCTTGGCGCGGGAACGCTGCGCGATGACGAAGCAGTGTTTCTCTATGAGCAGATGACGATCGTCCGCCACTACGACGAAATCGCCTTCAAGCTGCAGCGCTCAGGCCGCATGGGCACCTACCCGCAGAACAAGGGGCAGGAAGCCGCCGCCGCAGGCGCCGGATTCGCCATCAAGAAGCACGCGCCGGGTTCGTGGCTTGTCCCCTGCTATCGCGAGAATCTGGCCCTGTTCCTCAATGGCCTGCCCATGGAGAAGATTCTGCTGCACTGGATGGGCGATGAGCGCGGCAATCAGATCCCCGATGGCGTCAATATCCTGCCCATCTCGATTCCGATCGGCACGCACCCGCTGCACGCGTCGGGCTTGGCCTGGAGTTTGAAGTATCGCGAGCGCGTGATGAAAGAAGCGCGCGACAACAGCGTGGTCATTTCCTTCTTTGGCGATGGCGCTTCCTCTGAAGGCGACGTCCATGAGGCAATGAACTTCGCAAGCGCGCTCAAGCTGCCCGCCATCTTCCTTTGTCAAAATAACAGGTGGGCGATCTCGGTGCCCATTTCCAAGCAGATGGGATCGGAAACGGTTGTACAGAAGGCGTGCGCGTATGGCATGCATGGCGTGCAGGCCGACGGCAACGACATCTTCGCGATGTACAAAGTCACGCGCGACGCCATCGAGCGCGCCAGCAACGACATGAAGCCCACGTTCATCGAGGCGGTGACCTATCGCCTGGGTGATCACACGACCGCCGACGATGCGCGCCGGTATCGCGATCCCAAGGAAGTCGAGGCGTGGTTCAATAAGGATCCGCTCATCCGCACGCGGAAGTATCTCGAAAAAAAGAATCTCTGGAGCGCAGACAAGCAGACAGCCCTTGAAGCCAAGGCCAAGGAGATGGTCTCGCAGATTGTGAAGAACGCCGAGGGCATCGCAAAGCCGACGAGCGACGACATCTTCGATTACACCTTCGCGACGCTGCCCGATGAAATCATTCGCCAGCGCGACACGATGCACACGCACTCGCTTGGCCAGAACCCTTCGCAAGAAACCCTCAACGCGCACACACACGCTGGAGCACGATGATCGATGCTCATCAAGGTCGTCGACACCAAGAACAACGATGTGTGGGTGAACCCACTGTATGTCAAGTCGGTTACCACGAAGAGTGGCGTCACGATCTTGCGCGGCAGCTTCGGTGGTTCGTACAACACATCGATCATCAAGACCCGAGAAGACCCGCAGCAACTGGCCGACCGCATCAGCGCCGCGATGCCCGATTCGCCGGCGTGGGGCGCCGCTGCAACAAGCGCGCTCGCGGATGAAGAAGCACAGCGTCAGGCCGCTGCCGCCGCTGCCGCAGGCGGTTGAAAACCGACCCGAGGAACGATTGAAGCAACGGAGCAACAACAATGGCTGAACTCACACTCGTCCAGGCAATCAACCTCGCGCTCACGCAAGAGATGGAATCCGACGAGCGCGTGCTCATTCTTGGCGAAGACGTCGGCAAGAATGGCGGCGTGTTCCGCGTCACCGAGGGCCTGCAGCAACGCTTTGGTGAGGACCGCGTCGTCGATACGCCGCTTGCTGAGTCGGGCATCATGGGCAGCGCGATTGGACTCGCCATGGGTGGCCTCCGCCCCATCGCAGAGATTCAGTTCGAAGGCTTCCTCGGGCCCGCCTATGACCAGCTGACCAACCACGCGGCACGCTATCGCACACGTTCGCGCGGCGCGGTGACGATTCCGCTCACGGTGCGCGTTCCCGTTGGGGGTGGTATTCACGCCCCCGAATTGCACTCCGATTCACCCGAAGTGATCTATGCGCACACGCCGGGCTTGAAGGTCGTCATGCCATCGAATCCCTACGACGCCAAGGGGCTGCTCATCAGCGCGATTCGCGATCCTGACCCGGTGGTCTATTTCGAGCCGAAGCGGATTTACCGTGCGTTCCGCCAGGAGGTGCCGGAAGACGAATACACCGTCGAGATTGGCAAGGCCCGCATCGTCGAAGAGGGCTCCGACCTCACGCTCATCACCTGGGGCGCGACGACGTTGCAGTGCATCGAAGCGATGGACAATTTGCCCGAGGATTTGTCGGTCGAGCTGATCGACCTGCGCACGATTTATCCCTATGACCTCGACACGATTGTCGAATCGGTCAACAAGACCGGGCGGTGCGTGATCGCCTGCGAAGCGCCGAAGACCGGCTCCATGGCCGCCGAGATCGCGACCGCGATTCAGGAACATTGCTTCCTGCGCTTGCAAGCGCCGATCCAGCGCGTGACCGGCTTTGACACCGTGATGCCGTACTACAAGCTGGAGATGCAGTACCTGCCGGATGCGAAGCGCATCGGCGAGGGTGTCATGGCGTGTGCGGGGTACTAGGGGCAATGGTCAATGGGCAGTGGGCAATGGGTCCGGGTGCCGTGGTCTGAGTCTGCGAAGGCCACGTTCTTGCTCCCTCGCCCCGCATGCGGGGAGAGGGTGGCTCGCCAAAGGCGAGTCGGGTGAGGGGTGACTGATGAACATTGCGCCGATCGTTGCGAGCCTCGCCCTTTGTTCAGCGAACGTAGAGTTTCCTTGGGCGTTGCCGCGCGGCGCACTTGCACAGTGGCAAAGCGTGCCAGTTGACGAGCGGCCAATTCTTGCTGAAGCCTGCACTATCGAAGACGACCAACTCAACCAGATGCTTGAGAACGGCACTGCAGAGGAGCGAGGCCTGGCACTCTTCGTTCTCGATCAACGCGGCGACATTGCGCGGTTGCTTGAACTGCATGCGCTGCTCGACGACGCACGCATGTCGATACCGTCATCGGATGTCAACGGAGTACACAACACCTATGCCTTCAAACGACAGTCCATCGCCGGACAACTCAGCAACATCTATCACGCTTGGTTTGGCGTTGTGCCACACGACGTTGCTGAGTTCGAAGCACTGATTGGAGAGGCTGATCCTGACACGTTCGTAACCGTGTGGGTGTGGCGGCTTTACAGGGCAAGAACTGATTCGGTCTATGCCCTGCACATGCCGCAATACATATCAAGCTTGGATATCCCCGAGAGCGCGGCCATCGACAGCGAGTCGGTACTGGAGGAAGTCAAGCAACTTCCGGCGGACTTGCGCTGGGTCGTGGCATGCGCCGCGTACTCGCTTGAGGTTGGCACCTACGACCTAGATTCGAAGCGTGCAGTACTCACGACCATCATCGACAAGAAGCTTGCCACAGAACTCGTTGTGTCCGCTGCTGAGGAGTTGGGTGGAAAAATCGACCCGAGAACATCTCGCGCTTGGGAGCAGCCCGGCCTCGCAAAGATGCGCATCCGCAATAACTTGTATCCAGGTGATCTGCAACGCAAAGCGCTTGAAGCGTTGCCACAACTCGCGCCACCCTTTGGCTGCGCAAGCTTCGACGTCGATGAGTTCATCGACTAGCCCCTCACCCGGCGAAGCGCCACCCTCTCCCCGCAAGCGGGGAGAGGGAGTAGGAATGTGCCAGTCCCATCGGCTTCTTCCATCCCCTACCATCCCCCCATGAACCTCTCCACCATCTGCCTCGCCGCTGCAACAGCCGTGTGTGTCGCCGGCTGCGCGAGCGAGCACGCACATTCGCATTCACATTCGCACGCACCGATCATCATGGCGCCGAACGCCGGCGAGACTCTCTGGGTCTTTCCTGAAAGCAGAGACAGCCTCGGCACGGGCGGCGAGATGCAGATCTATGTCGATCACGTCACGCATCCGCACGCGCGGGCCAGCATGGCGAAATACACGCTCAGTGTTGGCGGTGCGCTGCCCATGCATCGCCACGACAAGACCGAAGAGTTTGCCTACATCATCTCGGGCCAGGGCGATGTGGTCGGGCTGAACCTCCACGGTAACGAACAAACCATGCCCGTGACGTCGGGCTATGTCTGGTACAACCCGCCCGGCGTGTGGCACGCGATCCGTAACACGGGCGCGACACCACTGGCGCTCGTATTTGTGACCGTGCCAAACGACGACGAAGGCCTGATGAGCTTCTTCCGCATGATCGCTGCCCCGCCCGGGCAAGCGCCGAAGCCGCTAAGCCCGGAAGAGTTCCAGCGCATTGCCGACGAGCACGATCTGATTTTGTATGTGCCGGACGAGCAGTAGTCGCTAGGGACTCGCCACCAACCCCTCCCCCGGCCGCACAAACTCCAGCCTCGTATAGAATTGCCGCATGCCGCAGCGCAGCGCATTGCGCTCCGTGCCCGTCCTGGGCAGGCTCGTCACGAGAGCCCACTTCGCCCCGCGCTCCCGCGCGACATCCAACCGCTTGTAGATCAGCGCCTGCTGAATGCCGCGCCCGCGGAATGGCTTTGCCGTTGCTGCGCCATACAGCGCCGCAAGATTCTCAAACTGCTCGAACCCCCCCGCTGCTGCGAGTTGGCCATCGACCTTCGCGACCAGCATGATCGCGCGCGGATGGTGAATCGATCGTCTGGTCGAATCGACCAGATGCGGATCGGGCGGCTCAACATCCGGGCGGAAGCATCGCGCGCACATCTGCACGACTTCCTCAACCGCCTGCGCATCGTTCTTGTCAAGCACATCAATCGTCACGCCCTCGGGGGGCGCAGGCACGGCCTCGCGCGACGTTCCGTCCAACTCCGCGCCGATGACGATCTCTGCGGTCTTCAACCGAAAGCCGGCTGCTCCAAGCGCACTCGTGAGCGACGTATGCACATAGGGATGGATGACGATCTTGGGCTCGACGCCGCGCGCTTCATACCACCTTGCGACGTCCTCAACGTCGGCTTCACTCACCGCAACACCATCGCCAGCGCCGATGACTTGGTTGAGCCAGGAACCAGGCTCGCTGCATGCCGCGACGCCTCCCGCCCACTCGAGTTTCTCATGCGCGAGAACACCTAGCACGTCGGCAATGCGCCGCTCCTCGATCGACGCGACGCGCCATGGCTCAAATGGGATGGGTTCGGACATTGGGCGGATCGTAATCCCGGCGTGGGAAGCGAGCCGGGCCACCCCCTGGCCTGCTACACTGCACTGACGCAGCACGCCGAACAAGTGGCGAACATCGGCGGCTGGCGATTGCAAAGTGAGGTCTTCTGATGGCCGGTCATGTCTCCAGTGATCCGAATGTGTTCATCCTGCCCGACCTAGGCGAAGGCGTACACGAAGCCGAGCTGATCGCCTGGAAGGTGAGTCCGGGCGACACGGTTGAAGAACACGACATCGTTGCGGAGATGGAGACGGACAAGGCGCTCGTTGAGGTGCCATCGCCGCGCTCCGGCACGATCAAGGAACTATTTGGCAATGTTGGCGACATTCTGAAGGTCGGCGAGCCGGCATGGACGTATGAGGGTGCCGATGGCGGTGCAGCGAGCGCTCCGGCGCCACGCGTCAGCGACCCTGCGCCGGCGCAAACAAATGGCAGTGCCCATCGCGAAGACGCCGGCACCGTGGTTGGCAATGTGTCGGGCACACTCGGTGCAGTGTCAAAGGAGGGTGGCAAAGCGCTGGCGACACCCGCGGTGCGTCGTATCGCACGCGACCTTGGTGTTGATATCGATTCGGTTCGAGGTACGGGTCTGGCAGGACGCGTCACTGAGCGCGATGTCCGCGCGGCGTCCCAGGGCGGCGCTCCCGCGCCAGCACCAGCAGCGCGCCCCGCCCCTGCGCCACAGCCCGCAGCGCCCGCACGCCCACTCGCCACGACCGTGCCACAACAGCACGTCGTCGAGCGCGCCCCGGTGCTCATTCCCGATGTGTCAGGCGACTCGCAGATCATTCCGATCCGCGGGGTGCGGCGCACCATCGCCAACCGCCTGCGCGAGTCTGTCGATCGCGCCGTGCATTTCTCCGTCATGGACGATGCCGACGTCACCGAAGTTGATGAAGTGCGCAAGACACTTGGCAAGGCTTCCGGCGAACCCTTGAGCTACTTGCCGTTCGTCGCCGCTGCGGTGATGCGGGCGATCAAACAGTTCCCGATGCTCAATGCCTATGTGGACGACGAGAATGAGCAACTCATTCGTCATTCGCGGATCCATCTTGGCATCGCTGCCGACACCGAGCAAGGCCTGAGCGTGCCGGTCGTCCACAACGCGGATGAGATGGGCGTGCTCGAGCTTTCGCGGCATATCAGTGAGATCGCCCGCATGGTGCGCGATCGCTCGATTCCGCGCGAGAAGCTCTCGGGGTCGACCTTCACGATCAGCAATGTCGGTTCCTATGCCGGGCGGTATGCCACACCCATCATCAACTACCCCGAAGTGGCGATCCTCGCTGCCGGACGTGTGCGCGATGGCGTTGTTGCTGACAAGGGCGCGATCCGCATCGCGAAGCTGCTCCCGCTGAGCCTCACCTGCGATCATCGAAGCGTGGACGGCGCCGATGCGGCTCGTTGCCTTGCGCTGATCATCGAGTTGCTCAAACGTCCGAATGAACTCTTGACCCCCGTGCGGGGCTAGCGCCGGAAGGAAACGCCATGCTTCGCTGGGCACTCATCTTCTTCATCGTGGCGATCATTGCAGCCATTCTCGGCTTTGGCGGGATCGCCGGTGCTGCGACACAGATCGCGAAGGTTCTCTTCTTGATCTTCATCATCATGTTCCTTGTGAGCTTGATCATGCACCTCGCCAAAGGCAAGGGGCCAGTCTGATGGATGCCAGGGCTGCCGCCTGGAATGATTTGCCCAAGGACCATCCAATGGCCTTGCTCACGCGCCGGCGCATGATTGGCGAGAAGGTCATGGTCTCGCACATCACGCTCGAGAGGGGATTCAAGCTCCAGACGCATCAGCACGACAACGAGCAGATCAGTTGCATCGTCTCGGGCAAGCTCAAGTTCGGGCTTGGCGAACCGGGTTCGCCTGAATACCGAGAGGAAACCGTCTGCACGGGTGGCGTGCTGCTCCTCCCCTCCAACTGCCCGCATTCGGCAGAGGCCATCGAGACCACGGTCGTCCTCGACATCTTTGCCCCACCATCCGCGGGCACAGGTATCGATGCGCACGCCAAGACTTGACCCGCGGTAGAACCAACGTGCACGACCGGCTACGCTGATCGCTCAATCGCAACCGCGGGAGCGCTCATCATGGCCCAAGCATCGGCATCCATTTCCACACTTTCCATTGCAGAAGCGTTGCGGGGCAAGCCCGGCGGCATGGCCACGGTGCGAGGCTGGGTTCGCACGCGCCGCGACTCCAAAGCCGGCCTCTCTTTCATCAACCTCAACGATGGCTCGGGCTTTGGCGATCTGCAGATCGTCGCACCAAACGACCTGCCCAACTACGCCTCGGCAATCCAGCGCCTCACCACGGGGTGCGCCATCGAAGCCACGGGCGAACTCGTGGAGTCGCAAGGCCAAGGCCAGTTGGTCGAGCTGCGCGCATCCTCGATCACAGTCGTCGGCTGGGTAGACGACCCTGATACCTATCCCGTGAGCGCGAAGCGCCATACGTTCGAGTACCTCCGCGATGTCGCCCATCTGCGCGTGCGCACCAACACCTTCGGCGCCGTCGCTCGCGTGCGTCACTGCATCGCCATGGCGATCCATCGCTTCTTTCACGAGCGCGGTTTCTACTGGGTCCACACGCCCATCATCACCGCATCCGATTGCGAAGGCGCGGGAGAGATGTTTAAGGTCTCGACGCTTGACCATCTCAATACGCCGCGCACACCGGACGGCAAGCCTGATTTCTCACAAGACTTCTTTGGGCGCGAGGCGATGCTCACCGTCTCGGGTCAGTTGAATGTCGAGACTTATTGCTGCGCGCTGTCCAAGGTCTACACCTTTGGCCCAACATTCCGCGCCGAGAACTCCAACACATCGCGCCACCTTGCCGAGTTCTGGATGATCGAGCCCGAGATCGCCTTTGCCGACCTCCAGGACGACATGCAGCTCGCAGAAGACATGCTCCGATTCATCGCCAAGACCGTGCTCGAAGAGCGCGCCGACGACATGGCTTTCTTCGAGCAGCGCATTCAAAAGGGCGTGATTGAGCGCTTGCAAGCCGTCGCCGATACCGCATTTGAGCGTTGCACCTACACCGACGCGATCGCGATCCTCGAAGCCGCGAAAACCAAGTTCGAATTCCCAATCCACTGGGGTGCCGACCTGCAATCGGAGCACGAGCGTTATCTCACTGAAGAGCACTTCAAGAAGCCGGTCATCGTCTACAACTATCCCAAGTCGATCAAAGCCTTCTACATGCGCATGAATGAGCCCGACGCCCAGGGCCGCGAAACGGTCGCCGCCATGGACGTCCTCGCGCCGGGTATTGGCGAGATCATTGGTGGCTCGCAACGTGAGGAGCGCCTCGACGTCCTCGACAAACGACTTGATGAAATGGGCCTGAACAAGGATGACTATTGGTGGTACCGCGATCTTCGGCGCTACGGCAGCGTGCCACACGCCGGCTTTGGCCTGGGCTTCGAGCGCATCATTCAATATGTCACGGGCATGGCGAACATCCGTGATGTCATTCCATTCCCACGCACGCCTGGGAACGCTGCATTCTGATCACCAAGCTGCAGGCCTACACTTCTCGCACGGAGGCTCACCATGACTGACAACACCGACGCGCCGGCACCCGCTCCTGAACCCAAGAAGAAGGGCGGCTTGCTGAAGATCCTCATTGCTATTCCGGTTGCGCTCGTGGTGCTGCTCATTGCAGCTGTCATCGTCGCCGCGATGTATGTGGACTCCATCGCCAAGGCCGGCGTTGAACAAGGTGGCTCCTACGCCCTGGGCGTCAAGACTTCGCTACGAAGCGCGGATGTCAAGCTGCTGTCCGGGGGCGTGTCGCTCAACGGCCTCAACGTCGCCAACCCGAGCGGCTTCACCACGCCCCACTTCCTTTCGCTCGACGATGGATCGGTCGACGTCTCTCTCAGCTCGTTGCGTTCCGAGACTGTCGAGGTCTCCACGTTTGAACTCAGCGGCATCGACATCAATCTCGAGAAGTCCGCGCAGGGCGCCAACTACAAGGCCATCCTCGACAACCTCAAGAAGCTTGAAGGCAAGGGCGGGTCGAAGGATCCGGCCCCAACGAAGGAGAGCGGCAAACAGTTCGTCATCAAGCAGTTGACACTGCGCGACATATCGGTCCACGCGGATGTGTTGCCCATTGGAGGCAAAGCCACCCGCGTCAACGCCAAGATCGACAAGATCGAGATGAAGGACGTTGGCTCCAAGGGTGGCGTCGATATGGGCCAACTCGCCTCGATCATTACCAAGGCAATCCTGCAATCCATCGCGAACGCCGGCATCAACCTTCCCGCCGATGTGCTTGGCGACCTCCAGGGCCAACTCTCGCAACTGCAATCACTCGCCGACGCGGGCGTCGCCTCCGTCATGTCCGACGTCGATGGTCAAGTGCAGCAGATCGCAGGCCAAGCCCAGCAGATTGCGGACGAGGTTGGCAAGCAAGTCGAAGGCGTAGGCAAAGAAATCGACAAGGTCGGCAAAGAAGCCGAGAAGGCCCTCAAGGGCCTTGGCGACCTGCTTGGTGGTGATAACAAGCCGAAATAGGCTCTCCGGACATCCCCGCACCCGGGGAAGTAGCCGCATTTCCCCATGCGCACACTGAATCCGCGTTGACGGGTAGCCGACACGCACTCCAAGGATCGCGACTGCGCGTGCCGTGGGAGGCGCGTGCGCCGATTGAGGGGAGCGTCGCCATGGCATCTTGGTTCAAGAACCTCGGGTTGGGCACACGCATCATCGCGCTGACGGTGGTCGTGCTCGTTACGTTGATCGCAGTCAACTATGTGGTCTTTGTGAACAAATACAAGGACTCGGCGGCACAAGCCATGGTTGAACGCGCCGCCGCGTTCACGGCACTCGCCGATGAAACCAAGAACCACGTGGCAAGCCTGCACAAAACCGGCGCCTTCGACTCGGTCGGCTTGGCCAAGGAGCTGCAGGACGTGCAAGCCAAGGGCGGCTCCTATCGTGACACCGCCATCTTCAAGGCAGTGCCCGTCGTCGCTGGTTGGACGGCAGGTCAGCAGGCGGCTTCGCGCGAAGGCATTGATTTCACCATTACATCCTTCGAAGCCCGCAACAAGGAAAATGAACCGGACCGCGGCTCCTTCAGCGAAGATCTTCTTCGCAAGCTCACCACCCAGGTTGAGCAAGGCGGAGCCGAGTGGATCTCTGGGACCAACACAAAGACCAACACCCTGCACTACATGCGAGCCATCAAGCTCAGCGACGACTGCCTCACCTGCCACGGCGCACGCGGCAGCGCGGGCGATCCCGACGGCGATGGCAAAGACATCGTGGGCTTCCCGATGGAGGACTGGAAAGTCGGTTACATGCACGGCGCCTACGAGGTCAAGATGCCGCTCAAGGCCATGGACGCCCAGGTCGCGAGCTTCATTTCAAGTGGCCTCATGTTCTCCGCACCGCTCTTCATCGGCTCGGTGGTCCTCTTCATCTTCGTGCTCCGTTGGGTCTTCCAGAAGCCCATGGCGGCACTGACCGCCCGCGTGCGTGACATCGCCGAGGGTGAGGGCGATCTCACCCAGCGCGTCGACGTCAAGAGCGGCGACGAGCTTGGTACGCTCGGCAAGTACTTCAACTTGTTCATCACCAAGGTGCATGACGTGATTCTCGAGGTTGTGGGTTCTGCTGAGGGCGTTGCGGCGGCTTCGACCCAAATCGCCGCTTCAGGCGAGGAAATGGCCTCGGGCATGCAGCGTCAGTCGTCGCAGGTCGCGCAGATCTCCTCGGCGGTCGAAGAAATGTCCGCATCAGTCAACGAGGTTGCTCGCAAATCGAACGAGACCGCGACAGAGTCACGCGCTTCTGGCGACGCGGCTGCCGAGGGTGGCCAGATCGTGCGTCAGACCATCGAAGGGATGAACGCGATTAACGACGCTGTGGCCTCCAGTGCTCAATCTGTGCAAGAGCTCGGTAAGCGCGGCGAACAGATCGGCGAGATTATCACGGTCATCAATGACATCGCTGATCAGACCAACCTCTTGGCGCTCAACGCCGCGATCGAAGCGGCCCGTGCCGGCGAGCATGGTCGTGGCTTTGCGGTTGTGGCCGACGAGGTTCGCAAGCTCGCCGATCGCACGACCAAGGCCACCGAAGAGATCGCCCAGTCCATCAAGGCGATCCAGCAGGAAACCGTCGATGCGGTCCAGCGCATGGAAGCCGGCACCTCGCATGTGAAGCAGGGTGTCGACCGCGCCACCAAGGCCGGTGAGAGCCTCGATCAGATCGTGCATAGCGCCCGCCAGGTCGCCGGCATGGTCAACGAGATCGCTGCCGCCGCTGAGGAGCAGTCCCAGGCCTCCAGTGAGATCTCGCGCAGCATCGAGGAAATCAACGCGGTGTCGTCCGAGACCTCGCGGGGCGCTTCCGAGTCTGCTCGGGCTGCCGCCCAGCTCTCAGCCCAAGCCGAGGGCCTCCTCTCGCTCGTCGGTCAATTCCGCGTCAACCGCTGATACCAGCGTTGACGACAACCCATGAAGGACCGATGCCGGTCCGGGAACTCCACCCGGACCGGCATATTCCAATGGCAGTGCCAGCCATTGTCGTGCCTTCCAAACACTCAGTCTCGACACAACCCCATTGACCCGACGAAATCCCGGGCTCTTTGTTGGCGAACTTGCCGGGAGTCTTGCAAGGGGACATGTCAGGGGGAGCAGTCATGAAGTTGACGGTACGGGCTCGGCTTTGGTTACTGGGCGGGTGCGCGGCCATCGCCACCGTTGCGGTGGGCGCTGCAGGCGAATGGGGCAACTCCCACATGCGCCAAAGCGCCGCCCGAATCCTCGAAGCTGGTGAGGTTCAGCGCAACCACATGGCTGCGGACATGGTGCATGATGCGTTGCGCGGCGACGCGCTCGCGTCACTGCTTGCCGAGTCTCAAGCAGACAAGGACGCGGTCATGGCCGACGTCCGCGAGCATGCGGCAAGCTTTCGCGCAATGATCGCGGAAAACGAACGGCACACCGTCACGCCAGACGTTCGCGAGGCACTCACAGCAACGAAGCCCGTACTTGAGAACTACATCGCGTCCGCGGAGAAGATCTGCGGGATCGCGCGTGCTGACAAGGCGGCCGCCGCGGCGATGATGCCTGAGTTCCTTGAAGCGTTCAGTACGCTTGAAGAAGAAATGGAAAGCTTGGCGGATCGCATTGCCCAGATGGCTGAGACGGCCAGGCTTGACGGTCAGCGCGTCGGCGCGTCGGCCGAGCGCCTCATGTTCGCCATTGGCGTCCCGGGCCTGTGCCTTGTGCTTGCCCTTGGCACGTGGGTCATTCGAGGCCTCACCCGCGCAATCGCCGACCTGAGCAACGCAACCACCCAGGTTGCAGCGGGCGACCTGCGCGCACAAGCCACGTACAACGGCCGCGATGAGCTTGGTGATCTCGCTCGCGCATTTAACGCGTCAATTACGCGGGTCCATGACGCAATGGTCGAGGTCCTTGATGCGGCGCAAAGCGTGGCCGCCGCCTCCACCCAGATTGCAGCCTCCGGTGACGAAATGGCCTCCGGCATGCAACGCCAGGCGTCGCAAGTCGCGCAGATCTCCTCGGCTGTGGAAGAGATGTCCGCGTCCGTCAACGAGGTTGCACGCAAGTCGAACGAGACCGCGACCGAGTCGCGCAGCTCTGGCGACGCGGCTGCCGAGGGTGGCCAGATCGTCCGCCAGACGATCGAAGGCATGAACGACATCAACGATGCAGTTTCGGCGTCCGCGCAGTCGGTGCAAGAGCTCGGCAAGCGCGGCGAACAGATCGGCGAGATCATCACCGTCATCAACGACATTGCTGATCAGACCAACTTGCTGGCGTTGAACGCAGCGATCGAAGCGGCCCGTGCCGGCGAGCATGGTCGTGGCTTTGCGGTGGTGGCCGACGAGGTCCGCAAGCTCGCAGATCGCACGACCAAGGCCACCGAAGAGATTGCCCACTCCATTCAGGCGATCCAGGCCGAGACCTCGGGCGCAGTGGACCGCATGAGTGCGGGCACCGAGCACGTGCGTCACGGCGTCGAAAGCGCTGTTCGCGCTGGCGAGAGTCTCGACCAGATCGTCCATAGTGCTCGACGGGTCGCCACCATGGTCACCGAGATCGCAGCGGCGGCACAAGAGCAATCCCAGGCTTCCGGGGAGATCTCGCGCAGCATCGAGGAAATCAACGCGGTCTCGTCCGAGACCTCGCGGGGCGCTTCCGAGTCCGCTCGGGCCGCCGCCCAGCTCTCGGCCCAGGCCGAAGGCCTCCTCGCACTTGTCGGGCAGTTCCGGGTGAATCGCTGAGAGCCCGCCGAGCAAGGCAATAGATCCCATTGATACGGCGCCGCGGGGCCAACGCCTGCGGCGTTTTTTCGCGCGCCGGGAACCCCGGCCCCCCGGGCCGATCCCGTACACTGAGGCTCGCGCGGGGGGACCCGACCGGTCCTTCCCCGCGTATGGATCGGCCCTTCAACTCAGCATTCAGGCGCAGCGAGAGAGAACTGCCTCATGAGCATCCTGTCTGACTCGATCTCCGGCGAATCGATCACCGGCCACATCGCCACAGCCCCCAAGGTCCATGACCCCCACGCCACGCGCATTGGCAAGTTCCTCCAGGCCGCCATCAAGTTTGGCGGCTCCGACCTCATCGTGAAGACCGGGGTCCAGCCCAAGCTTCGCCTTCGCGGCGCGCTCAAGCCCCTCGACACCGATCCCGTCTCCAAGGAAGACTTCGACGCCATCGTCCAGCACTTGCTGGGTCCGGAGCAGATCGAGGACCTCCACAAGTATGGCTCGGTCGACTTCGCCTACGACTACGACGGGGACAACCGCTTCCGCGTCAACCTCTTCCAAAGCCGCGGCAGCTACTCCATCGCCGCCCGCCTCATCACCTCCAACATCCTTCCCTTCGAGAAGCTGCACCTGCCGCCGATCATGTCAGAGATCGCGCTCCAGCCCCAAGGCATTGTCATCCTCGCGGGCGTCACGGGCTCGGGCAAGAGCACGACGATCGCGTCGATGCTCGACTACATCAACCAGAACAAGCAAGTACACATCGTCACCCTCGAAGACCCGATCGAGTACATCTTCAAGGACAAGAAGTCGACCATCCACCAGCGCGAGATCGGGCTCGATTGCCTTGACTTCAAGATTGGCCTGCGCGCTCTCGTGCGCGAGAATCCCGATGTCGTGCTGATTGGCGAAATGCGTGACGCCGAAACGTTCGAAGCGGCGCTGCACGCGGCCGAGACGGGCCACCTTGTCTTCGGCACGATCCACGCATCGAGCGCCCCGCAGACCTTCGCGCGTATCTATGACCTCTTCGCCGCCGAGGAACGCGATCAGGTGCGCAAGATCATGGCGTTCCAAATGCGCGCGATCATCTACCAGAAGCTGCTGCCCACGCTCAAGCCCGATGTCCCGCGCGTGCCCGCTGTTGAGATCCTGATCAACTCCGCGTCCGTGCGTAAGTACATCATGGAGGGGCGCGAGGATGAACTGCTCGACGTCATCAAGAGCCAGGAATCAAACCAGATGGGTATGACCGACTTCAACGGCTCGCTCGTAAAACTCGTCGAGACCGAGTTCATCCACACACGCGTTGCCATGGAATCCACCCCCAACCAGGATGAGCTCAAGATGCGCCTCAAGGGGATTGGCTAAACTGCGCGGCCCCGCCCCAAGGCGTCGCACCGACCTCGCCCAGATCCAATCCCAGGAACGACCATGCCCAACATGATCTCCTTTGATTCGATGACCACACTCGCTGCTGGCGCCATGCTCTTGCAATGGTGGATGCCCATCCTCTTTCTCATTCCGCTCGCCGGCTGGGCTTGGGTGGTCTCCACCATCTTCGACAAAGACGCCGCCCGCTTTCATCTCAAGCGTGAGCAGTACAACATCCTGCACATGGGCGCGGCGCTCATCGCCACTGCAGTCCTGTTCCTCGCCCCCCTGCCTTTCCTGATCACGTTCCCGATCGCCGCTGGCCTGCTCGCAGCGCATCTGCTCATCTACATGCAGATGCGCAACGCATCGGACCGCGTGCCCGCGGGCTCGAAGTGGTCGATGAATCCCTCGGTCTGGTTCGAAAAGGCTTCCGAGGGCAAGAAGAAGAAGGGCAAGGATCCAAAGCTCGCGAAGGGCATCAGCATGTTCTTCAAGGGTCCGGGGGGCGTCGCCGAGCCGCCCGAAGCAGGCTCGCCTGAGTTCGAAGTGCGCCTTGCCGCCGAAGACCTGCTTTCGCAAGCTGTTGATCGGCGCTCTCCAGTCATGGAGCTTGCGCCGCTCAACGAATCAGCCTACGCCGCCACTTGTATGGTCGATGGTGTGCGCACCGCCATCTCGCAGGTGCCCGCGCCCAAAGCCATTGCCATCATCAATTTCTACAAGGCGATCGCCGGCTTTGACCTTGAGGACCGCCGACGCCGCAACATCACCGACATCGCCTTTGGCATTGGTGGGCCAGGCAAGACACCGCTGCGCGTGTCGACCCAAGGCTCCAGCAAGGGCATGCGACTCTCGCTTTATGTCGATCCGGCGCAGCAGGTTGATCGCCGCATCGACACGCTGGGCCTCTTCGAGAAGCAGATGGCCGACCTGCGCACAATCATCGAGGAGGCCAAAGGTGTCGTACTCCTCGCGGCGCCCGTACATAACGGACGCACCAGCACGCTCTATGCACTGCTCCGCGCACACGACGCGTACACCTCAAACGTCCAAGTGATCGAGCTTGAGCAAAGCGCCACCATCGAGGGCGTGCGCCACACTGTTTGGGATTCCAACTCCGGTGGCGAATTCGCCACGACTGTCCGATCGATCCTGCGCCGCGACCCCGACGTAGTGGGCATTGCGGAGATGTACGACGAAGAGACCGCCAAAGTCGTCGCCCGGGCCGATCATGATCACAGCCGTGTGTATCTCTCCGTGCGCGCCCCCGATGTCTTTGAAGCGATTCAGATCTACTCTCGCGCCGTGGGCGACGCGAACCTTGCCGCAAACTCTTTGCATGGGGTCATCGGCACGCGCCTGCTGCGCAAACTCTCACCCAACGCCAAGATCCCGTATACCCCCGCGCCGGACGTACTCAAGAAGCTCGGACTTCCCCCGGAAGTCAAGACGCTCTACCGCACCGAGGGCACGGTCATGATGAAGGACAAGGCCGAGGCCGACCCACTTTCGCAGGGCACCGGCTACTTTGGCCAGATCGCGGCGTTTGCGGTGCATCCGTTCAGCGAAGAGGACCGCCGGCTCATCGCCACCAATGAACTCGGCGCGCTGCGCGCCGCGTTCCGCCAGCGCAAGCAGCACTCATTGACCTCCGCCGCCATGCAGTTGGTCGTCCAAGGCGAAACCTCTGTGGAAGAGGTCGCCCGTGTCTTCCAAGGCGGTGGCCAAAAACAAGCTCGAAAGCCCAGCAGCACACCCGCCAGCGCCTGACGTGACAACGCTATTCCGGAGAACGATCCGTGATTCTCAACATCATCGCCATCGCCATGATCGCACTGCCCACCTTCTTTTGGGCCACCTCGGGCAAGGGTCGGGGCTTTTTCAGCTCTTTCCTCAACATGGTGTGCGTGCTGGTTGCCGGCGCCATCGCCTTTGGCCTGTGGGAATCAGTGGCCAACGCGCTCCTCGGTGCCGCGGGCAGTGGTGGCTTGCTCGACTCCATCGCGTGGGGCGCGGGCCTGCTCATTCCCTTCATTGTTTCGCTCGCCATGCTCCGCTTTGCGCTTGACACATTCCTCGGCGCGAACGTCTTCTTCAGCGACACCATGAACCTCGTGGGCGGCGCGCTCTGCGGCCTCGTCGCAGCAATCATCACCACCGGCGTCATCATGACCGCCTTTCAGTTCATGGGCACCGGGCGCGCCTTCGCCGGCTACGCCGCCGTCACCGACGATCGTGGCAACCTCGTTTACGACAAGCCCTTGTGGGTCCCCGCCGACAAGCTCACATGCAAGCTCTACGAATACATGAGCCTGGGCGGCTTCCGCACGAGCACGCCGCTCGCCCTTGTGATGCCCGCCGCCAATGTGCAAGGCGCGATGTCGCGTCATGTCTACGTCGGCGCATCGGGCATGGGGCGCTTTGGCCTCAAACCCGATGACTTCGAAGTGCTTGGGCGCTATACCGTCGAAGGCTCGGGCAACGCACTGCTCGCCGACGCGAATCTGCCCGATCGCGTGCAGACCGTGAAGATGCCTGATGGTTCCACACCCCCCGCAGGCTCGACCATCGAAGGCGTCGCGGTGCGCCTGCGCTCCGGCGCCGTCGAGCGCTCGGGCAGCCAGGTCGTCTTCGGCGCGGGCCAGGCCCGCCTCATCGTGCGCAAACCAAACACCGACGACGCCTTGGGCCTTCAGCCGATCGCCATCATCGCACCGCCCGAAGGCGGGGGCGGCTTCTACCGCTTTCGCATCGACGCCAACGACATTTTCGTACCCACCGTGGGCGGCGCTGCCGAGAACATCTTCGTCTTCGAGTTCGTCGTCCCGCCCGGCTACCAGCCTACGTTCCTCACGCTCAAGAACGCGCGCAAGGACATCGCCAAGACACCGACCTTCGACCAGTCGCTCAATGGCTGGCAGGACCGCGACGACCTCCTTTCCAGCGGCGAACTACTGAGCCAACTCGGCATCAAGACCGGCGGCGCCATTGGCAACATCGACACCGCTTCTGCCGTCACGTTGCGCCTCGACCCGCGCGAGAGCAATGGCGAAGTCCGGAACTCCTCGGCGCTTCCGAACAACTACTCCGTCAAGAAAGACGACACTGGTGGCCTGGGCGTCGAGCCCGATGGGGATGGCGTCTCCGGAGGCTCTGCCACGCTCCGCCGCGATCAACTCGAGAACAAGGGCATCGACCGCAAGCTGCTCCGCGACCGTTTTGCCTCGACACGCACCACGGGCATCGTCCAGGTCGAACTCGCCAGCAGCGCTGGGCTGAGCACGATCGGCGAAGGTATCGAAGCCGCCGACGCAAACCTCGCCCCCCTGCTCCTGGCCAGCACGGGCGAGACCTTCCAGCCCATCGGCTATGTCGAGGAATCGGGCGAGCTCATCAAGATCCGCTTCACCCCCAACAGCCCCCTTCGCACGATCCGCGATCTGCCCATTCAGCTCTCGCGCACCAAGCGCGATCAGAACCTCATCCTGGTCTACCGCCCCACGAAGGGCGTTCGCCTCGTCGGGTTTGTCCTGGTCGACGCCAATGGCGATGGCAAGCAACTCGCGACCTTTAGTCCCCCGGTCGAGGTGAACCGCTAAGCCCCTCCCTGAGAATGCGTTCTCATTCCCTCTAGACAGCCGCCCCATCGGTCGATATCGTCCCCACGACCTGGCCTCATGCCAGGCCCAACTGGAGTACCCCACAATGACCAGCTTTATCGCTTGCAGCCTCTGTGGCAGCCCCTCGAACCACCTCGCCGAGTTCGCCATCGCCGCGAGCCTCGCGCTCGTCGCGACCGCGATCGTGCGCATCGCCCGCCGCCGCCTGGCCTAATCGCCGGCGCGCCAGGCATGGCCGACCCTTCCATCACGGACCCCAAGAGCCCCGACGAAGCCAAGGCCGCCGCCGAAGCCTTTCGTCGGGACTTTCTTGCCGTGCGCGCCGAGGTGGGCAAAGCGGTCGTGGGTCACGAGCATGTCGTTGATGGCGTGCTCACGTGCCTGTTCACGGGCGGGCACGCCCTGCTCGAAGGCGTCCCTGGACTGGGCAAGACCCTGCTCGTGCGCACGCTATCGCAAGCGCTGCACCTCGATTTCTCGCGCATCCAGTTCACACCCGACCTCATGCCCGCGGACATTACGGGCACCGAGGTCGTGCGCGATGTCGATGGCAGGCGCGACTTCGTGTTCGAAAAAGGCCCGGTCTTCGCGCAGATCCTTCTCGCCGACGAAATCAACCGCGCCACGCCCAAGACACAGTCCGCGATGCTCGAAGCGATGCAGGAACGCTCAGTTACCGTGGGCGGGCAAACGCACGCGCTCCCTGCGCCCTTCTTCGTGATGGCCACGCAGAACCCCATCGAGCAAGAAGGCGTCTATCCATTGCCCGAAGCGCAACTCGACCGCTTCTTCTTCAAGCTCGTCGTGGGCTACTCGGGCCGCAACGAGCTCTCAGAGATCCTCAACCGCACGACGCGCGGCGTCAAAGCAGACATCACTCCCGTGCTCACGGGCGAGCGCATCCTCGACTATCAG